>NZ_CALUWV010000066.1 GCF_944324575.1 uncultured Mailhella sp.
CCCTGCGCGGCGGGCCTGAAAGCGCTGCGCAAACCATCAGAATCAAGGCGGAAAACCATGATTGTTCGTTCAAGAGCACCGCTCAGGCTCGGACTTGCGGGCGGCGGCACCGACGTGTCTCCCTACTGCGACGAGTTCGGCGGCTGCGTGCTCAACGTTACCATAGACCGTTACGCCTACTGCACCATTGAGCCCACCGACGACGGCCTTGTGACCTTCGAGGCCCGGGACAGAAAGGAGCGCGTGTCCTTCCCTGCCGGGCCTGTGCCCGACCTTTCCGGCCCGCTGCCTCTGCACAGGGGCCTCTACAACAGGATCATGCGCGACTACTGTCCGGGCCGCACGCTCTCATTCCGCATGACCACCTATTCCGACGCCCCCGCAGGCAGCGGCCTCGGCTCCTCGTCCACCATGATGGTGGCCATGCTTCGCGCCTACGTGGAATGGCTGCGCCTGCCCCTCGACGAGTACGACATGGCAGACCTCGCCTGCCGCGTGGAACGCGGAGATCTGCACCTCTCCGGCGGCATGCAGGATCAGTACGCCGCCACCTTCGGAGGTCTCAACTTCATGGAGTTCGGCGGCCCGTCGAAAGTCGTGGTCAACCCCCTGCGCGTGCGCAAGTGGATCCGCAACGAGCTCGAGAACAGCCTCGTGCTCTACTATACGGGCACGTCCCGCGACAGCGCCGCCATCATCGACGAACAGATAAGAAATACCCGGCAGGGCAACCCCCGTACCCTCGAAGGCATGCACGAACTCAAACGCTCCGCCAGAGAAATGAAGCGCGCCATTCTTCAGGGCGACTTCAAGGGCGTCACCGACTGCCTCAACGCCGGTTGGGAGGCCAAAAAGAAAACCTCCGCCGTCGTCTCCAATCCCGCCCTCGACGCCGTCTACAACCTCGCCATGGCCCACGGCGGCCGCGCCGCCAAAATAAGCGGCGCCGGCGGCGGTGGCTTCATGATGCTCCTCTGCGACCCCGAACAGCGCTGCGAACTCGTCGACTGCCTCAGAACGACCGGCGGCTCCGTCATGCTCACCAGCTTCACCGAAAAAGGCGCCCAGGCCTGGACCCTGTACCATTGAAGACAGAAAAGACAGAAAAGACAGAAAAGACAGAAAAGACAGAAAAGACAGGAAAGACAGGAAAGAGGAAGGGGACAGGCCGGAGCAGACGGGGCGCTGCCCCGGACCCCGCCGGGGGAAATGATTTCCCCCGGGCCCCCTCATTCCTTTCAGCTTTTTGACAACGCTCGGGGGAACGCGGACGACATCAGGAGTCCGCGCCGACGGCGGCCAGTAGCCGGAATTCACTTCCGCCGTTAAGCGCGGCGGGCGTCGTGCAAGCCCCGCGACCGTACAGCGTGTCCGGGGCTGACGGGCGGTGGCGGCACTCGGGAGAAGGCAAATGTAACGCGGACGCGGAGCTTTGAGCGGGGAAAGGCAGGGAAGAACGTGACGACAAGGCCGGAAGGCTCGGCTCACGCTGTTCGGGCTTCGTAGTCAGTGCAGGCGTGTGCTGCCGCACCCGCCTGCGGCTGGCCGACCGATGTTCCCGCTTCGCGGTCACATCGGTGTGGTTTGCAGGGGATTTCCAGAAGGGGAGGGCAGAGCGCTGGTTCAGCGCTCTGGGAAACTTTCGTTGGCAGCGGGCAGTCGTCTCCCGAAGTTCGGGGAAGCTTCTGTTGGCAACGAAACAACTCTCTCTCGAAGCTCGGGGGCCCGCGGACGACATCAGGAGTCCGCGCCGACGTCCGCAAGCAGGCGGAATTCACTTCCGCCGTTAAGCGCGGCGGGCGTCGTGCAAGTCCCGCGACCGTACAGTGTGTCCGGAGCTGACGGGCGGTGGCGTCAGTCGGGCGATGGAAAATGTCACCCCGGGCGACGTCAGGAGCCCGGCCGGTGGTCATGAATAGGCGGAATTCACTTCCGCCGTTACATGAAATGACCACCGTGCAGGCCCCGCAGTCCGTACAGTGTGTCCGGAGCTGACGGGCGGTGGGGGGTACTCGGGCGGCGGCGTCACTCGGGCGCTCGCGTCACTCGGGCGGCGGCGTCACTCAGTCGTCGGTGTAAAATAAGGTAAAAAAAGGCAGGTTCTGTATGAAGGCAAAGGCGCTTTGGCGCGTGAATGAGCTTATGGAAAGGCATCCCGAGCTTGAGGAATGCCGCGGCGACATGGTGAAGGCGCTGGAATGTCTGACCGGCGTGTTCCGTCACGGAGGCAGGCTTTTTGTCTGCGGCAACGGCGGAAGCTGTGCCGACGCCTTTCACGTGACGGGCGAGCTCATGAAGAGCTTTGTTCTGCCCCGGCCTCTGCCCCCGGATTTTCGGGAGCGTCTGGCCGCCCTCTGGCCGCAGGAGGCGGAAGTTATGCTGCGGCATCTTCAGGCGGCCTTGCCCGTGCAGTCGCTCTGCGGCGAGGCGGCGCTCATTTCCGCCTACGCCAACGACGAGGCGGCCGAGCTTGTGTTTGCTCAGCAGATTCTCGGACTGGGCCGCCCCGGCGACGCGCTGCTTGCCGTGTCCACCTCGGGCAACTCAAAAAACGTGGTGCAGGCCGCCCGTGTGGCCCGCGCCGCGGATCTGACCGTGATTGCCCTTGCCGGAAAGGGCGGCGGCGAGCTCTCCCGCGTGGCCGACGTTTCCGTAGTGGTTCCCGGCGCGAGCACCTGGGAAATTCAGGAGCGGCATCTTCCCGTGTATCATGCGCTCTGTCTGGCGCTGGAAGAGGAATTTTTCGGAGGGGATCGCTGATGGAGGCCGTCGTTCTTGCCGGAGGCTTCGGCACCAGGCTGAAAAGCGTGGTGTCCGACGTGCCCAAGCCCATGGCTCCCGTGGGCGGAAGGCCGTTTTTGCGCTATGAGCTGGACTGTCTCACGGATCGCGGCGTCGACCGCGTGGTGCTCGCCGTGGGCTACATGAAAGAGAAGATCATGGAGGCCTTCGGAGACTTCTACCGCGGCGCGCGGCTGGTCTGTTCCGTGGAGGACGAGCCGCTTCTCACCGGCGGCGCGGTGAAGAAGGCCCTTGCCCTGTGCCGCGACGACGCCGTGTTCGTGGTGAACGGCGACACGCTTTTCGACGTGGACCTTGAGGCCATGGCGGCCTTTAAAAAGGAAAAGGGGGCGCGCCTTGTCATGGCGGTGCGTCCCATGCTGGACGCGGGCCGCTACGGGCTCATCAGAACGGGGGAGGGCGGCCGCATCGAGGCGTTCATGGAAAAGAGGCCGGGCACGGCAGGGCTCGTCAACGGCGGCTGCTGTCTCATGGACAGGGATTTTCTTGACGCCGTGCCGCAGCGGGTCTTTTCGCTGGAAAAGGACGTGTTCGAGCCCTGCGTGCAGAGAGGCGACGTGTTCGCCTTTGAGTCCCGGGGCTTCTTTGTGGACATGGGCGTTCCCGAAGACTACCGTCGCGCCTGCCGCGAGCTGCCCGGCCTTGTAACGAAGCGCCCCGTCGTGTTCTTCGACAGGGACGGCACCATCAACGAGGATGTGGGGCATCTGCACAGGCCGGAAGAGCTGCGCTTCGTCGAAGGCATGCCGGAATTCATCGCCCGCTGGAACGACTGGGGCTGGCGGGTCGTGGTGGTGACCAATCAGTCGGGCATTGCCCGCGGCCTCTACGACGAAGACGCCATGCGTGGTCTGCATCGCGTCATGAACGAACGGCTGAAGGAGAAGGGCGCGCACGTGGACGCCTTCTACTTCTGCCCCCATCACCCCGACTTCACCGGGCCCTGCCGCTGCCGCAAGCCCGAACCCGGCATGCTCCAGAGAGCCCTTGCCGACTTCGAGGTCGACCCTTCCGACTGCCTCCTCTTCGGCGACAGCCGAAGCGACATGGAAGCCGCAGCGCGCTGCGGCGTCAAGGCCGTGCTCGTCACTCCGGGCAGGGCCGCGCAAAGGGCTCAGGATGCTGTCAGTTGAAAGAGAAAATTGCAGTAAAACGCGCGCTCCGTCGGCGTTCGGGCCTGCGGAACTGCCGGAAAAACGCAGCAGAATGCACGCCTTGCGCGGCTCTTCGACCGCAGAACCCTCCCGACAGGATGCGGAAAAAGGCGGCGCGCGGAAAAAACTGCCCGGAATTCTCACGTCTCTCTCTGGACAGCCTCCGGCAAAAAAGCGTAAGCATGGTTCGACGGGGTTTGCGCGGCCATGGCAGAAGGCGGAAATGTCGGCAGCGCGCCTTTTCCGTTCGATTCCGGGAACACCGGTTCTGTTCCGTGTCGGAGTGCGTCGGGCCGCGCGTTTCGTTCTGCTCAGGACGGGCTTCCGGGGGCTGCCTTCCGAACGAAGCGGCTATGTGTGAATGATCCCGAAATGTTTTGTCATCAAGAGGTTGAGCATGCCGAAAGTTTCCGTCCTCATGCCCATATACAACACCCGTCCCGAACATCTGCGCGAGGCCGTGCAGAGCGTGCTGTCGCAGACCTTCGCGGACTTTGAGCTCATCATTCTCAATGACGGCTCCACCGTGCCGGAGCTCAAAGAGACGGTGCGCGCGTTTTCTGATCCGCGCATCGTCTATGTCGAAAACGAGCGCAATCTCGGCATTTCCCGGACGCGCAACAGGCTCATGGACATGGCCAGGGGCGAATACCTCGCCGTCATGGATCACGATGACGTGTCCCTGCCCGAACGCCTTGAAAAACAGGTCGCCTTTCTCGACGCTCATCCCGAAGTCGGCGTGCTCGGCTGTCAGTTCTCCACCATGGATCGGCCCGGCGTTTCCCGTCTGCCGCTCGACGACGTGACCATCAAGGAAGCGCTTCTGGTGCACTGCGGGGACATGTGTCATCCCGCTACCATGCTGCGCCGCTCCGTGCTCGTTGAGAACGGCATCCGCTACGAGGAGATGTTCACCCCCGCCGAGGATCACGCCCTGTTCTGCCGTCTCATTCCGCACACCGTCTTCGCCGCGCTGCCCGACAGACTTTTCGTCTATCGCTCCTGGAGCGGCAATACCTCGCACAAAAGAGCCCGGAGCATGGAAGCCGCCAAGCAGGGCGTGCTGTGCTTCGCCCGCAGGGACAACCCGGAACTGTGGGCCATGGCCCGCGCGAACCTCATGGAGATTCGCCGCTATCGTCTCCTCGGCCTGCCCATGCTCACCAGAACGCGCACCTACAAGGAAACGCGCTGGCTGCTCTTCAACTTTCTCCCGCTCTGGACGGGCAGAACCAGCCTTCCCCACATCACGGGACGCGAAAAGGGCTAGCGCCCTGCGGCAGGAGGAAAGGCGACGCCGCAGCCATGCCCCGCAGAAGGCGGAACGGCGCGCCGTGAACGGAACGTCGTTTGGCGCCGGGCGCAGGGAAGAAACAAGGCGTGCAAAGCACCCCGTGCGCGAGCGCGTAAGAAGCCTTCAGGAGGCTGAGGGGACGGAGAAAATCATCCGCACGAAAGGCCAGACGCCGGGCATCATCGCCCCGGAGACGCCGGAAAAAGGCGGCCTTCCGTCCGCAGGCGTCCGTCGTTTCTGAAAACGCAGGTCGGCAGTCGCCTCTGAAACGCCCGGAAAAAGAACGCCTGACGCGCGTCGGCAGAGGAGGGCGGCGTTACGGCAGCGTGCCGCCGTTTCAGCTTTTGCCTTCGGCATACCCCCTGTGATAGCCGGACTTCGTGTCGCTTATGGCGTTTTCCACGCCAGCCTTGGCGCGTCCCGCCGTTTCTCCTATCCATGAGCATCCCGCCGAAAGCGCCAGAACGCTCAGCAGGATCACGATGACAAAGCGCTGCATGCCTTCTCCTGTCTGGTTGCGGTTGTCCTCCCGCGCGGCGCGTCGCGCCGGGGGAGCCGGGGCGTGCCGGACGTCGGAACAGCGCCGGGGAAATCGCGTGTCGTTCCCGCTCCTGTCCGTATGCTTCCCGGCATGGTCACGTTAAACGCATCCTCCCGCACGGTCAAGACGCCGCCTTGCCGAACGCCCGGGTCTTGTTGACTTAATCCCCGCGCTTCTCTATCCAGAAGAAAGATGCTTCCGGCCCTTGCGCCCTTTCTGCTTTTCAAAAGGAGATTTTTCATGAAAAAGTTTTGCCTTGCCGCCGTTCTCGCGCTTTTCCTCGCGCTGCCCTGCGCCGCGCAGGCTGGAGACACGGGCTTTTACGTCGCTCCCAAGTTCGTGGCCGGCTTCCAGAATACCGACTGGAAGGTCACTACGCCCGCCGGTTCCGGCAGCAGCGACAGCACCCGCGGCATCGCCGGCTTCTCCCTCGCCGGCGGCTACGACTTCAGCCTCATGTACGGCCTGCCCCTCCGCGCCGAACTCGAATACGGCTACAACAGCCGCGTCGATAAAAGCGTGGCCTTCGGTGACGCCGAATCCCGCCTGCAGACCCTCATGGTCAACGGCTACTGGGATATCACCAATATCATGGACTTTACCCCCTACATCGGCGCAGGCATAGGCCTCGCCTTCGCCAATACCCGCGGCAATGCCGACGTCGCCGGCTTCCACTACGGCGCCTCCGATACCGACGTCAAGCTCGCCGGCCAGATCGGCGTCGGCTGCTCCTACTTCTTTACCCCCAATATCTCCGCCGACCTCGGATACCGCTACCTCTTCACCGGCGACGGCGAAGCCGGCTACAACGGCTACAACCTCCGCTCCGATTCCCTCAGCATGCATCAGTTCTCCCTCGGCCTGCGCGTCTCCTTCTGACGCTCCTCCACACCGCACACACCCGGGAGAAGGCTCGTCCTTCTCCCTCTTTTTTTAAGGCAGGAAAGGCAGGAAAGGCAGGAAAGGCAGCCGGGGCGCTGCCCCGGACCCCGCCGGGGGAAATAATTTCCCCCGGGCCCCCCTGGTTCGCCTTGCGGCTTCGCCGCGCGGCGGGAGTCGTGCGGATGCCGGGAGCCGTGCTTTGAAATGGCGGGCAGGGCAGGGCGTGACGCAAGGGCCGGCATGCTTGGCGAACGCGTTTCGGGCTTCGTAGTCAGTGCAGGCGTGCGCGGCTGCGCCCGCCTGCGGCTGGCCGACCGGTGCTTCGCTTCGCGAATGCACCGGTGTGGTTTGCAGGGATTTCCAGATGGTTAAGGCAGAGCGCTGGTTCAACGCTCTGGAAAGCCGTCGTTGACCTGAACTGCCGTTTCTCGAAGCCCTGGCGGGCCTTCGTTTGCAGCGGAAAAAGGGCGCTCAACGCTCTGGGGCCCGCGGACGACATCAGGAGTCCGCGCCGACGTCCGCAAGTAGCCGCGATTCACTCGCGGCGTTAAACGCGCGGGCGTCGTACAAGCCCTGTGCCCGTACAGTGTGTCCGGAGCAGACGGGAAGCGGCGGTACTCGGGAGAAAGAAAATGTCGGTCATGAATAGGCGGAATTCACTTCCGCCGTTACATGAAATGACCATCGTACAAGTCCCGCGTCCGTACAGTGTGTCCGGAGCAGACGTGCGTGGGTGGAACTCGGAGGTGGTGGCGGGAAGCGGCGGTACTCGGGGGGGGGGCGGAGGGGGGGGTGGGGGCGCGGGTGGGAAAGGGGGGAGGGGGGGGGGAAGGGGGCGGTCGGGGGGGGGGGAGGTGACAGGCGTGGGCGGAACTCGGGCGGCGGAAAAAATCGGCCCCGGGCGGCGGAAAATGGCAGTGCCGGATCATCAGAAGGGGCAGGAATGCCGGTCCGGGCATAAGTTCTCCCTGTCCCTCATGTACTGCCGAACCGGCGAAGCCGGGAGGCAGAAACATGGGGGCGCGGGGGAGATTATCTCCCCCGCCGGGGTCCGGGGCGGCGCCCCGGCTGCTCCGGTCTGTCCCCTTCCTCTTTCCTGTCTTTTCTGCCTTTAAAAAACCTTGCCGCACCAGCGGACGCGGCCGTGGACGACGAAGTTTTCGAGGTCGGGGCCCTCGACGGGGACGTCGGCGTACTTGGGGTTTTCGCTGCGGAGCAGCAGGCCGCGCAGGGTTTTCTGCACGCGCTTGACGCGCAGCTCGTCGCCCAGGGTGACCACGTAAATTTTGCCGTCCATGACTTCGATGTCCGACTTGTCGACGAGCAGGGTGTCGCCCTCGCTGAACAGCGGTTCCATGGAGTCTCCCACCACGTCCATGAGCACGGAGTGCGCGGCGGAGATGTGCTCTATCCCCATGAAATCCTTTCTGAACGCGTACAGGCCCTCCAGGTCGCCGTTGGTTTCCAGCGACGCGCCAGCGCCCGCCTTGGCGGCTATCTTTGGCACGTAGTCATAGTCGAGAAACTCCTTTCCCGGTATGGCCAGCTTCACGCCGAGCGCCTTGAACACCGGGTCAAGCGCGGTCAGGTTCGGAGTGCGCACGCGGTTCAGCCACTGCGTGAACGTCACCTGTGACACCCCAAGTTCACGGGCGGCGCTGGCCTTGTTGCCGTTGTGCCGTTCCTCCGTGAAGTTCCTCAGCAACTCGAAGATTTCGTCAGACAAGGTATTCATGTGAATACATGAAAAGGAGATTTTTTGTTTTGTCAAGTATTCATTTGAATATTAGAACTCTTTACATGGTGTTCTCGTTTGAATATCATCCGGTCATGAAAAACGAAATCTTTGCCAAATACTTTTCGAGGCGGGGATCGCTTCGCAGGGCGAGTCTGGAGTCGGGAATTCCGTACATCACGCTCGTTCAGCACGCCAACAACGCGCGCAGGGTGAGTCCCGCCATGGCCGTCCGGTACGAGGAGCTCTTGGGCATTCCGCGCTGGGAGCTCAGGCCGGACTTGTGGAGCGGCCCCGAAGAGGGCGACGGCAGCGACGCCTGAGCCGTGCCCTGAGGCCTGCCGGAAAACGGGCCCCGGACGCGGCGTTCATCAGCTCGCGATGGGCGGAAGCCGGATGCGCGGAGCATGGCGGTTGCCGCTTCCGGAAAAGCGCGGAGGCGCAGCCCGGGCGCGGCGTTCCGATGTCGGGGCGGGCTTCGGCAGGATAGCGACGCAGGGCGGGCTTCGGCAGGGGGCCGCCGTCGGAGCGGGGAGAGGTTCGGCAGAGCTTTGTCCGTCGGGACGGGGATGGCGTCGGCAGGGTTCCGCCCGTCGGGACGGGCCCTGCGGAACAGAGAGAGGAAAAAAGAGGGAATCATGGCGGAGAATGTCAAGGGAATATTGTTGCGGACCGAGCACTTGCGGGGACTCCGCATGCTGGAGCCCGGTCAGGTTGGGGAGCTCGTGCTTGCGCTGTTTGCCGACGCGGGCGAGGGCGAAATGCCCCGGCTCGATGATCTGACCCGCGTGGTGTTCGAGCTCATAGCGCCTTCGGTGCGCCGGGCCAACGACGCCTATGCCAGCCGCTGTGCGGCCAATGCGGAGAACGGGCGCAAGGGCGGAAGGCCGAGAAAGCGGGCGGCGGTGGAGCTTTCGCTTTGCGCGGAAGGCGAAGAACCGACGGGTTTTTCGGGGCAAAGCGAAAACCCTGACGAAACGAAGCGAAGCGAAACGGAATTAAAAGATTCCCCCCTTATCCCCCCGGCAGGGAAGCGTGAGGCGGGGACGGAACGCGGTTTTGTCCGGCCTTCCGTGGAGGAGGTGCAGGCGTACTGCGATGAGCGGGGCAACGGCATTCGGGCGGAACGCTTTGTGGACTACTACGCGGCGCAGGGCTGGAAGCTGTCCAACGGCAGGCCGCTCCGGGACTGGAAGGCGGCCGTGCGCAACTGGGAGAGCCGCGATGCGGGCCGGGGCGACGCTGCGGCCGGGCGAAGTGAAGCCTCTGCCGGACGCGTCGTTTTGCGCGGGGGGCTTTGCGATGCCGAACGGCGTCAGGCGCACAACGACAGGGTGTGCCGCGAGGTGTCGGCGGAGCTTGAGGCCATGGGAGGGCCGTTCTGATGGCCGCGCGGGAGAGGGATGAAAAGCTGGCGGTGCTGAACGGTCTGGCGGGCAACTACGCGGCGACGCTGTCGCCCGAGACGGCGAAGATGTGGCTTTACCTGCTGAAGGATTACGACGTGGCGACCGTGCAGGCGGCGGCGCTGGCCATGATACGCCGCTGCGGCTCGGAGACGGTGCCGTATCGCACCATGCCGCCGTTTGCGCTCATGCAGAAGGAGCTTGACCGCATGACCGGCGCGGTACGGGGCGAGGAAAACGTGCTTTTGCAGGCGCGGGCGGAGTGGACGCATCTTCTTGAGCTCATGAAGAGCCGGGGGAGCTGGCGCGAGCCGGAGCTTGATCGCACAACGGCCTATTGCGTGCGGTCCTTCGGCGGATGGGAGCGGGTGTGCCGCTGGAAGATGGAAGAACTGCCGTGGCGGGAGCGGGATTTTCTGCAGTTGTGGCAGCAGAGCCGGGGCAAGGAGGACGTGCTTGCGCTTGGCGGCGGAGCCGTGAAGGCGCTGGATGCGCCGGGCGGGCGGGCCGCGCTGTCTGCGGAGGATTTTCGGACCCGGCTGACGGCGCTGTCCGGAGCGGGAGCCATGGCGGAAGAGAAGGGCGGCCAGTGACGGGCGGCGTCGGTCCCCGGGCGTGGGCCGTGAGCGAAACGTGAGCCGCTAGAGTGCGTGAACCGTGACGCGGGGGCGGACGGTCGGGGCAGCGGGCGCGGCTTTTTGAGCGAGACGGCCTTTCCCGGACGGGCCGGAATTCGGAAAAGGAGGGGAAACATGACGATTCATGAAACGTGCGCCGGCTACTGGCAGGGCTGCTTTGTCTGTGCCGACTATCTGCCGGACAGGGTGTTTTTCTGCCGACGAGCGAACCTTGCGCGTTTCGGCAGCGGCTATGTGGAGACGGAAGAGGCGGAGGGAGAAGGCGGAGGAAGGTCATGGAAGAGCGAACAGGAGCGCAGAACGCAGCGCCGTGCGTCGGGCGGACAGTTTTTGAAGGACGGGGCGCAGGCCGGGGAGAGCGGACGGGAAGGCGAGGCGGATTTTCGGAAGAGCGGTGCGGGGGCGTGGTGGAACGGACGCCGGTTCCGGACGCGCCGAAGATGAGCGAACAGGCTGCCGTGGTGACGTGGTGGCGTTTTGCCTGCCGCAAGTACGGCGTGCCGGAAGAGGCGCTTCTTCGGGTATCGGAGGGCGCGGAGGAAAGCGGCGTGCGCCGGGCGCTGTTTCGCAGACAGGGCGCGCGGCGGGGCGCGGCGGATCTGTTTCTTGCCGTGCCGCGCGGCGGACGCTTTGGCCTGTGGCTCTCCGTGAAGCGCAGAGGCATGAGGATGAGGCCCGAGGAAAGGGAGTTTCTTTGCAACATGACCAGCCTCGGCTACGACGCGGCCGTGTGCCGCAGCCGGGACGAGGCGGAACAACGGATACATGCATACCTGGTGCAACGTGGTGAAGCTTATCAGAAAAACGTGTCGTGACTGCCAGCATGAGTTTCTTACGGCCCGAAGCCGCCGACTCTATTGCAGCACGAATTGTCGCAGGCACTACCAGAACGAACGCAGAAAGGAAGAACGCGCCGAAGCCCGCGAGGCCCGCGAAGCCATGAAACCCATGACCGATCCCTGGGCCCGCTGCGACCTCGACGACTGGTCCGCCGACGATATCTGGAAAAACGCCCTCCTCGACCCCCTCCCCGCAGGACTCATGTAAATGCAGAAAACGCAGAAAAGGCAGGAAAGGCAGAAAGGCAATGCGGGGGAAATAATTTCCCCCGCGCCCCCTTGGTTCTTTCAGCTTCTTATCAACGCTCGGGGGAACGCGGGCGACCTGAGGAGTCCGCGCCGACGGCCGCAAGTAGCCGGAATTCACTTCCGGCGTTAAACGCAGC
>NZ_CALUWV010000067.1 GCF_944324575.1 uncultured Mailhella sp.
GCTGGCAGCAAGCTGAAAGAAACAGGGGGGCGCGGGGGGAATTATTTCCCCCGCATTGCCTTTCCCGGGGGCCCGGGGGACTCCCCCGGCGGGGTTCAGGGGCCGCGCCCCTGTGCCTTTCCGGGGTGCGGGGCAGCGCCCCGCCTCTCCTGCCTGTCTCCTTCCTCTCCCGTCTTTCCTGCGTTTTTTTACTGTTCGGCGTCTTCGACAAGGATATCGCGGAGTTTACGGGCGGCGAGGCTGAGGGTATGGCCGTCGTATTCGAGGAGGCTTATGGAGCGTTTCGGGAGGGGGGTGGAGAGGCTGAGGGGGAAGACGGAGTTTTCGGCGAGGGCGCGGGCGGCGGCGAGCGAGGGGAGGAAGCCTATGCCGAAGCCGTGTCTGACGAGTTCGAGGACGAGTTCTGAGGTATCGGGTTCCATGGCGGGGGCGAATTCGAGGCCGTGCTGTTTGCACAGACCTTCCAGAAAATCGAAGGTCAGGGAGCCGCGCTTATGGCAGATGACAGGGTGGCGCATGATGTCGGCGAGGGAGAGGGGGACGTTCCGGAGTTCCTCGAAGGCCGGGGAAGCCACGAACAGGTCGCTGAACGAGGAGAGGCGCGTTTCCTTGAGACCTCGGAAGTCTTCGCCGGACACGGCGGCCACGGCGAAGTCTATGGCTCCAGACTTGAGCTCTTCCACGGCCTGACGCGAAGTGCCGCCGTACAGGTGCAGTCTGACGCCCGGGTAGAGCGCGTGGAAGCGGTCGAGCCTCGGCAGCACCCAGACGCGCAGCGCCGTTTCGCTCGCGCCTATGGACACGCTGCCCGACTGAAGGCCCACCGCCTGTTCCAGCTCCTCGCGTCCCCGCCGGAACTGCTCGCAGCCCGCTTCCACGTGGGCGTAGAACATCCGTCCCTCGGGCGTGAGCTCCACGCCGCGCCGGTTGCGTATGAACAGACGGCATCCGAGCTCCCGCTCAAGCGCCGCCATGGAACGCGACACCGCAGGCTGACTCGTGAACAGCATGGCCGCCGCCCGGCTGAAATTCCGGCAGCGCGCCACGTGATAAAACACCCGGCAAAGTTCCCAGTTCAGCTCCATGCCCTTTTCCTGTCATGCGTTTTTAATATGACTGCCATATCAAATGAGCATTTTACCGTATCACTCGCCCCTGCTATAGGCAAGAGAGCCCGGAGCGCGGAGAGACTCGGCGCGCCGAAAATGCTTTCAGGCAGGACATGACATCATGAATCGCGGATATATATTCATCTTTCTGGCCACCATCTTTTTCAGCTCCATGGAAGTCGCGCTCAAGACCGTGGCAGGCGACTTCAATCCCATGCAGCTTACCTGCACCCGCTTTCTTGTCGGCGGCATTCTGCTCATTCCCTTTGCGCTGCGCGGGCTGAGGCAGCACAACGCCACGGTCACGCCTGCCGCATGGAAGGGCTTTGCGTGGCTCGGCTTTGTGGGCCTCGTGGTAAGCATGATGCTCTATCAGGTCTCCATCCTGTACGCTCCGGCCTCGGTGGTAAGCGTGCTGTTCAGCTGCAATCCCGTGCTGGTGCTGGGCTTTGCCTGTCTCATTCTGCATGCCGACATCCGTCCGCAGCACATTGCGGCGCTGGTCATGGAAGTGGCGGCGGCCGTCATCATCATTGATCCTCTGCACATCAGTGTCGATCCCACGGGCATCGTGCTCGTGCTGCTTTCCGCAGCCACCTTCGCCCTGTACGCCGTGCTCGGCAAAAAGCAGTGCGCGCAGTATTCCGGCGTGGCCGTCACCTGCTTCAGCTGCCTTGCCGCCAGCGCGGAAATGATCGTGCTCATGCTCATAAGTCACATAGGCCCCGTGGCCTCCCTCCTTGAGTCGGCAGGCATGGGAATGTTCGCCAACATGCCCTTCTTTACGGGCTACACCGCAGACAACATTCTCAACGTGCTCTATATATGCGTGTTCGTCACTGCGGGCGGCTACGCCTGCTACTTCATGGGCATGGAAGCCACCTCCGCCATGCAGGGCTCGCTCGTGTTCTTCTTCAAGCCCGTGCTCGCCCCCATTCTTGCCATGATCGTCCTCGGCGAAAGCATCCCGCTCAACATGTGGTTCGGCATTGCCCTCATGCTCGTGGCCTCCGTGGTCTCCATGATACCTACGTGGGAAGCTCTCATTGCCGCCGGGCCCTTCGTCTTCAGTCACCTCCTGCACAAAAGACCTCAGGGCCGATAGCGGCATCCCGGCCATGCCGGACCAGCCCGTTTCTCCCCCCTCCCCCGCAGGAGAAACGGGCCTTCTTTTTTAATCAGGGCCGAAGACCGCGCGGACATGACCGCCTCATTGAGCACGAAAGGCGCAGGCACGAGCCTGCCGGCACTGAACTTCCGGCCTGCGTCTGCATTCTCGGAAAACGAAGTGCCGAAAGCCCGTTTCCGCACCAAACGTTACGATGGGCGAAAACGGGCCGAAGGGGAGACGATTCTTTCAAGGAGGCCGCGCCGTGTTTTTCCGGCATGGCCGCCCGAAACGCAAAAAAACGCGCGACCGGATGAGCAGCCGCGCGTCCGGCGTCAGGCGCCGGTCTTAGAAGCTGTAGCGGAAATGAAGCGCGGCGCGCCAGTCGTTATCAAAGGACGATCCCGAACGGCCGTGAGCCGTCGCGGTGTCGAAGTCCTCAAAGATGTACGCCAGCTCAAGAGCCGCCGTCAGATTCCTGTAAATGTCATATGTGGTCAGGGCGTTGAGTTCCACGGCGGAATCTTCGGTGGTGAGATAGTCGTAGCCCTCGCCGTAGCCGCCGTTGTTCTTGTTGTTGGTTCCCGCAAAGTAGGTCACGCTGAAATCGTGGGACAAGCCTTCGAGGAAGGACACGCCGCCGAGCTGCATGCTGACGCCCCAGGTTCCGCCGAAGGAGGTGCGATGGCCGCCGACTATGCCCCATGCGGCATCAAAATACGTGCTCGTGCCGTCGAAATCGCCGTAGATAATGGGAATCTGACCGGAATGCATGGCGCGGCCGCTCCTGTCGCCGGAGGCATACCAGGCAAGCAGCGCGGGCTCGCCGAAGCTCATGGCGTAGGAAGCCTTGCCCACGGCGTACCAGCCTTCCTGATCCTGCGACGCGGAATAGTCGGCGCGACCATATGCGGCGTCGAGCGCGAGGGTGACGGGATCGAAGGGCTTCCACTCCATGCCCGTGCCGAAGATCATGATGTCGGCGCGGCCCAGGCCGGTCATGTTGCCCTGGGCGGTCACGACGTCGGGAAGCGTGCGTTCGCCCTCTTCGTTCATGAAGTCGCCCCTTGTCCCGTATATCGCCCACGGAGACACAGTGAAGCTGTCGAAGGAGGCATTGCCCACAAGACCGAACAGATCGTACTTGGGCGCGTGAATGTCGGACGTGTCGCCGAAGCGGTCTGCACCGCGGGCGGCGCGCGTCCAGAAGCCGGTGAGCTCATAGTTTTCGGCAAAGGGCACGGAAACCACCACGCCGTCGGCCACAAAATCGGCAATCATGGACGACGTGCTGGCGTAGGAAGGCAGATCGAAGGCATGACGGCCCATGCGTACCTTGACGGGCGTGTTCGGCACAAGCCAGTCGACGTAGGCCTGACGCATGAAGACTTCTTCGTTGGTTCCGGAAGTATCGGTGCCCCAGTCGTATTCGCCGACCTGCATCTGCAGATACCCGGAAAGGCTTTCGTTCGCGCTGAAGGTCATGCCCACGCGCAGCCGCTGACCGGTGTAGTCCGTGTTCTGTCCGCGGAAGCCCTCGGAGCTTGTCTGATACTGGAAGAGATACTCGCCGTCCATGGTGACGTCGACGGCAGATGCGGGGCCGGATGCAGCCATGATGAGCGCGGCCGCAAGAAAAAGTGTGGTGATCTTCTTCATTCGTCGTTTCCCGAACGTTTGACCGACTGGCGGTCATTCTCGCGCCACCCTGCAGGAACGTTCTCCGGCCCCTCAACCTTTGCTTCCGCCCTCAGCCTGTGCGGGGTGTCCATACGCAGAAGAAAACCTCTCCCAAAATAATGCGCCTGTCAAGTTAATTGAAAAAGAATTTCATTTTTATTAAAAAAACATGACGCCCACGCATACGCTGCGTCTCCAAAACACAAACGAGCAGGGCATCGACGCGAAACGGCGCAGGAAGAACGAGAGGCAGACAAGAAAAAGACGCGCAGGAGGCTCCCGGAAAGGCAGGCGAAACGCGTCGGACAAAGAAAAACGCCGGAACCGGATCCGGCGGACAGGAGAAAGAACGCGGCCGGGACATGATGCGTCAGGCTCCGGTCACGGGAAAACGCCCCGCGCTTCCCCTGTGAAGCACGCCGTGAGCGAAGCGGCGCTTCCCCGCCGCCGGGCGTTCTGCGGGAGCCTCCCGCCGTTTTCCGAGAGCCAGGGGAGCGCGCTCCGGACAGGCACAAAACGCCGGAAGCGCTTGAGCCGACACGCTCCGGCATCGAAAATTCCTGCTCCGGCCCTTTCGTGAACCGGAACGGCAAACGTGCAGCACCACGGGCCCGGCAGGAGGCCGACATGAGCCTGCGGCCCGAAAAATGCCCGGGACGCGGCGCTTCCCCGGCCCTCGATGCGGCGAGCTTCGCTTCCTGTACGAGTGTCCCCGCGTTCGCACGACGGCAAACGCGGGGACCGGGGGGAAGAGTGTCGTGGACGACGACGCTGTACGCATACTCCCCGCCTGCGCGGGGACGCTGGGGGAAAACGCCGTCGGAGCGCCCTGCGGATGACGCCCTCACGCCCGTTTTCCCCCAGCCGGATGTTTCCCGACAGATGCGACGGGATCAGAACTTGTATTCGACGTGGAAGGCGGCGCGCCAGTCGTCGTCATAGCTGCCGCTGCGTCCGTGCGAGGCCGAGGTGTCGAAGTCTTCGATGATGTAGGCAAGTTCCAGGGCCGCGGTCAGATTCTTGTAGAGCTGGTACGTGGAAAGAACGTCGAATTCCACGGCGGAGTCGTCGACGGTGAGGTAGTTGTAGCCGTCGCCGTAGCCGCCGTTGTACTTGCTGTTGGTGCCGCCTATGTAGGTGACGCTGATGTCGTGGGAAAGGTCGCTGATAAAGGACATTCCGTTGAGCTGAGCGCTGACGCCCCAGGTGCCGCCGAAGCTGCAGCGATGGCCGCCCACGGGCCCGAAGGTATTGTCGAAATAGGTGCTCGTGCCGTTGAAGTCACCGTAACTAATGGGAATCTGTCCGGAATTTTCAGGACGGCCCTTGCGGTCGCCGGAGGCATACCAGCCCATGATGGCGGGTTCGGCAAAATCGAGGGCATATGAAGCCTTGCCCACGGCGTACCAGCCTTCCTGATCATGGGAGTCGGAATAGTGGGAACGGCCCCAGGCGACGTCGAGGGCCAGCGTGACGGGATCAAAGGGCTTCCATTCCATGCCCGCGCCGAAAATCATGATGTTGGCGCGACCGGCTCCGCTGATGTTGCCCTGAGCCGTAAGGTTGTCGGGCTCAAAGCCGTCGGTGTGGCCCTTGGAACCGTAAATGGCCCAGGCGGACACGGTGAAGCCGTCGAAGGCGGCGTTGCCCACAAGGCCGAAGAGGTCGTACTTGGGAGCGTTGACGTCGGTGACGTCGCCATAGCCGTTGACGCCGCGGGCCATGCGCGTCCAGAAGCCCGTCAACTGGTAGCGGTCGGCAAAGGGCGCGGAAACCACCACGCCGTCGGCCACAAGGTCGGCGATCATGGGCGACACGCTGGCGTAGGAAGGCAGGTCAAAGGCATGACGGCCCATGCGGACCTTGATGTCGGTATTCGGCACGAGCCAGTCGATGTAGGACTGACGCATGGTCACGGCAATGTTGTTGCCCGTGACATCCGAACCCCAGTCATACGTTCCGGCCTGAAGCTGCAGATAACCGGAAAGATTTTCTCCGGCAAGGAAGGTCATGCCGATACGCAGACGCTGAATGGCATAATCGGTGTTCTGACCGCGGAACCCTTCGGAACCGGTCTGAAACTGGAACTGATATCTGCCGTCCATTTTGACGTCGACGGCCGAAGCGGGGGAACAGACGGAGGCCGTCATTCCGGCGGCCATGAGGAGGGTGACAAGTTTCTTCATGATTTTTCCCGAAAGCTGCCGCAGGCCCGGCAGCTGCTCTGCTCCACCTTTTTCCTCTTCCGGATGTCGCATGCCAGAATAATTGCGGAGCGTACAAATTATGGAACAGGTTTTACGCCGATCAACGTTTTTGTCAATAAAAAATAAATAAAAAGATAATAATTTGTTAAAATTGAAAAATAATCACCTGATTGCACTCGCCCAAAACAGACGACGCAAGATGCCGGCCCGCCCCCCCCTTCCCTTCCGGCGCGACCGGAAAATGCCGTTTCGGTCGGCGCTTCGGAAGAAGTGAACAGCGAAGAAGAACGGGGCCGCCAAGAACCGTCGGGCATCACTCGCTCCGGCTCGCCGCGGCCGGGGGCACGTACAAAAAAAAAGACCAGGCGTCGACGCCGTGGTCCGTAACGTGCGTGAGAGACTCGCAAGAGACCGGCGCAAAACGCCCGGCCTCAACGGATGTCGCCCGCCATGCCCGGGGCGGCGTATCCGGAACGCCATGCCCGGGCGGCATGCAAAAAAAAAGAGACCATGCTGCAAAGCACGGTCTCCTGAAATTCATGGTGGGTCGTGCGCGATTCGAACGCGCGACTCTCTGCTTAAAAGGCAGGTACTCTACCTACTGAGTTAACGACCCTTCCGGTCGAAAAGACATAGCGCCATTGGGGGTGTTAGTCAAGCAAAAAAAGCCCGAAATCTCAATCAATGCGTTTCAGGGTAAGGGGAATGACGTGCAGCGCGCGGGATATTTCGTCGGTGCTGCCGAGTTTCCATTCCCAGGAGCCGTCAGGCCAGTCCGCGCGACGGGCCAGTTCTGCGGTCACGCCCTTGATGTTGATGATGGGATGACGCAGGAACACCGCAGGCAGACCGTGGGTGAGGTTGCAGGCAAGGCAGGCGTCGCCGCGCTGATGCAGCTCGAACAGGAAATCGAGCTTTTTGTCCGACGCGGAAAGCAGCGCGAGGCGGATGTCGTACGCGCCGTCTTCAGGATCGCCGAACAGCGCCTCGAAAAACTGGTCGGTGCGTTCGGGAGGAAACACTTCGTTCAGGCATTCAGGGGTGAAGATTTCTTCATAGCTGGGCATCTCTGGCCTTCTCCTTCAATTCTCGGTTGCGCGCACGCACGCGTCTTTTCGTTTATAGCCTCCCCGCCGCCGGACGGCAAGAAGGAATTCCTTCAGACATGGTTCCCGCGCCCGTCACGCCGTTTTTCCGCGCATCGTCTGCGCGTCGCACGGCTTTTCCTCTCCGTCGAGCAGTCGTTCAAGGTCGCCTTCCGTCATGCCCGACGTGTCGCAGACGGTACGGATCACCCGCCCTTCCTCCATGACCGCCAGAAAGGAAGCAAGCCGCAGGCTCTGGGAGAGTCCATGCGACACCATGATGACGGGCAGGCGCCCGGCAAGCTCAAGCAGAAGTTCCTCGACACGGCGGGCGGCGTGCACGTCGAGCGAGGCCGTGGGCTCGTCAAGCAGGAGCACGTCGGGCTCAAGAGCCAGCGCCCGGGCCAGACAGAGCCGCTGCTGCTGACCGCCGGAAAGCCGCTCGGCGCTCATGGCAAGGCGGCCTTCCACCTCGTGCCACAGATCGGCCCGCACGAGCGCGTCGCGCACCCTGTCTTCAAGTTCGGAGCGCGGACAGCCCGCAGCCACGGCAAGGGGCATGGCCACGTTGGAAAACACGCTTGCGGGAAAGACCTGCGGCGTCTGAAACACCATGCCCACGCGACGGCGCAGCTCGGGCAGCGTCACGGCATCCGGCCCCGTGCCGGGAAACACGTTGAGCCTGCCCCGCTTCGTCACAAGTTCCACCGTGCCTTCGGTACGGCATCCGGCAACTTCGTCGTTGAGCCGGTTCACCGCGCGCAGAAGCGTGGTCTTGCCCGAACCCGAGCGCCCCACCAGCACGGCTATGCCCCCGGCGGGCACGGCAAGGTTCACCTGCCGCAGCACGGGCCGGTCAAAGAAGGAAACGGAAAGATCGCGCACCAGAAGCACGGGAGAAGAGGCAGGATTGTCCATGAGTCAGGCCTTTGTCTGCCACTTCTTCCGGAAGCCGCGCTCAAGAACGCGCGCCGCCGCAAGAAGCAGGCAGGAAATGACGAGCAGAAGCGTGGCCGCGCCGAAGCCGCGCAGAAGCTCCTGCTGGTCCTGATACTGGGAGGAAATGTAATAAATGTCGAAGGAAAGCGCCTCGAACTTGCCGAGCAGACCGGAAGGCAGACCCGCGTTGGCCACCACGCCGGTGAAGAGAATGACGGCCGTGTCTTCGGCGGCACGTCCCACGGCGAGCACCACGCCGCCCAGAATGCCCCGCGCCGCGGCGGGCAGAAACAGATGAAACAGCGCCTGCGCGCGGGAAAAGCCGCAGGCTGCCGCAGCCAGACGCAGCGAATCGGGCACGGCGGCCATGGCCTCGCGCGCGGAGGCGGTCAGCACGGGCAGCACGAGAAGCGCAAGGCAGCCGGCAGCAAGCAGAAGCCCGGTGTTCGCATCGGGCAGCACCGTGCGGCGCAACAGAAGAATGAGCATGAAGCCGAACAGCCCCATGACGATGGAAGGCATGCCGGCCAGCATGTCCACCGCCGCGCCCAGAATCCGCTTCTGCCGCGGCGAGGCAAGCTCGGAAAGATAAATGCCGCAGCCCACGCCGGGAAACACCGCAAGCAGCACGGTAAGCACCACGAGCCAGAACGTGCCCACGCAGGCGGGCCACAGCCCGTCCCATACCGGTACGCGGCCGAGCACGGCATCCAGAGGATCGGCGCGGCCGAACAGAAGATCCAGTCCCAGCTCGGGCAGGCCCCGCCGGAAAAGATAGCCCATGAGCACAAGCACAAGGCACGGCACGAGCACGGCGCACAGCGTGCAGAGCGCACGGAACACAAGAAAGGAAAAGCGCCTCATGCCCTGCCCCCCAGGCGGCGTATGACGAGACTCACCGCGCCGTTGATGACAAGAAGCAGCAGCCCGGCCATGAACAGGGAATCGTAGGCGGCCCCGCCCACCTCATTGGAGGTGACAAGCGCCATATGTGCGGTGAGCGTGCGCATGCTCGACAGCAGCGACGACGGCATGACGGGCGCATTGCCCGCAAGCATGAGCGGCAGCATGGTGTCGCCCACGGCGCGGCCGAAGCCGAGCACCGCGGCGGAAATGAGCGTGCCGCGCGAGGCGGGAATGACGAGATGCCACAAAAGCTCCATGCGCGACAGCCCCATGGCCGCCCCCGTCAGCGCCACGGCGTCGAGACGCGGCCCGAGACCGGCCTGAAGCACCAGCACCACCGTGGGCAGCATGAGCACGGAAAGCATGATGACCGCCGTCAGACAGGAAAAACCGGAACCGCCGAGCCCCGTGCGTATGACGGGAGCAAGCAGAAACACGGCGGCAAAGCCGTACACCACGGTGGGAATGGCGGTCATCACGCGCACCAGCGCGCCCACAAGAGTGCGCCACGGCCCGGGCCGCCCTGCGCACTCCGGCGCCATGAGCCAGCAGCACAGGCAAAGCCCCATGATCCAGCCGGGAACCACGGCAAGAGTCCCCGCAAGAAGCGACCCCGCCACCATGGGCAGAATGCCGAATTCTCCCCTCCCCGGGGCCCACGACCAGGAAAACGGGCCGCCGCCCCCGCCCTGAACAAAGGCGGGCAGAGCGAAGGCGACGACCATGAGAAACAGCAGCACCATGCCCGCCATGGCAAGCGCCACGGCAAGACGTATGACGGCAAGGCCCGCTTCCCCGCTCCGGCCTCCGGGCCGGATGGACACCTCTGCGTTTCTCATGCGAGGCCTACTTTCTGTCCAGCGGAATGTAGCCGGAAGACGAAATGAAGCCCTTGCCGTCTTCGGAGTAGATGTAGTCGATGAACAGCGCGGTCAGCCCCTGCGGCTTGCCCTTGGTGTTCATGTAAAGAAGACGCGTGATGGTGTAGCTGCCGTCGGAAGCGTTCTCCTGCGAGGGAACCATGCCGTCCACGGTGACGCCGCGGATGGAAGCGTCAAGATGACCGATGCCCACATAGCCGATGGCGTTGGGATCCTGAGCAATGGCGGTCTTCATGGCGCCGTTGGAGTTCACCACGTTCGCACTCTGCACCGACGTGCCCTTGTCGAGCGCGCGCTCTTCAAAGGTTTCGCGCGTGCCGCTGCCGTCTTCGCGCACGTACAGGGATATGGGAGCGTCGCTGCCGCCGAGCTCCTTCCAGTTGGTGATCTTGCCGGCAAACACGTCCTTCACCTGCGCCTTGGTCAGCGCCGTCACCTTGTTGGCCGGATTCACCGCCACGGCCACGCCGTCAATGGCAAAGGGAAACGTTTCAAGACCGTACTTGGCAACCTCGCTGTCCTTGAGCGCGCGGCCCGTGTTGCCTATCTGCACAAGACCTTCGCCCACCTTCTGCACGCCCACGCCGGAACCGCCGCCGGCTACCGTGATGCGAACGTCGGGATTCGCGCTCATGATGGCCTCGGCTGCCTTCTTCATCACCGGGATGTGGGCCGTGCCGCCCGCAATGTCAAGCGTGCCCTTCTGACCCTTGAACGAGTCCAGAGGCGCGGCCACGGCCAGAGACGCGCTGAGAAGTACCAGCGCAAAAGCGGAAAGAATGCGATTCATGCTCACCTCTCACTCGAGGCGGCACCTTTCAGAGAACAACGAATTACCGCAGAGAACGGCGCAAAACGCCACTGCAACAAAAAGCCGGCAAGACACACCTTGTCTCTGCGGAAAATGCGTCAGGTGTTCCTGAAATACATGCCGGCCTCTCGTCAAAAAAAAAGTTCAAAGGACGCGACTGCCGCGCCCCCATTTCTCAATTTCTGCCCCACCCCTGCACCAAAGTCAAGCAACCCTCCGAAAAGGCAGGAAACGCAGGAGAGGAAGGGAACAGGCAGGAGCTGCGGGGCCCCGCCCCGCACCCCGGAAAG
>NZ_CALUWV010000068.1 GCF_944324575.1 uncultured Mailhella sp.
AAGCTTCCGCCGGCGGCGGCATGGTGAAGGTCGTCATGAATGGCCGTCAGGAAATGAAGTCCATCACCATCGACAAGTCCGTGCTGGAAAGCGGCGACACGGAAATGCTGCAGGACCTCATCATTACCGCCGTGAACGAGGCCGTGCGCATCGGTCGCGCCAACCTTGACCGCGAGATGGCCAACATTTCCGGCGGGATTCATCTGCCCGGAATGTTCTAGTCCTTTTCGGGAACGTTCCCGAAGAAGATGCAGAAGCTCCGCCCCTCACAGAAAGAGAGGGCGGAGCTTTTTTTCATCAGAGAGCGGGCATGCTTTTTGCCGGGGAAAAAGCATTTTCCGGCAAGCCGAAAAGAAATTCGGCGAAGTGATTTTTCCTTTCTTGTCGGGCAGAAAGAAGTCATTTATGGTGAAAAAAACTGCCCTTTGGAGGATGTCCCATGTTCCGTCGGGTCCCCCTTGTCGTCTTTCTGCTCCTGTGGTCCGTGGCCGCCGCCTTCGGCGCTTCCGAAATTTCCCCGGCCTTTGTCCTGCCCGCGGTGACGGCTCCTTCGGAGGGCGACTCTCCGCTGCTGGTCAGGCTTGAATCCGACGAGCCCCTGTGTCGTGAGGCCTACGGCGAGGAATGGGCAGGCCGCTGCTTCGTTTCTCCCGGCAGGGAGGGGGCCCTTGTGCGCGGCGTTAGACTCGAGCCGGAAATTCCCGGAGAATGGCGCTGGGATGACGAAAGAACCCTTGCGTTCCGGCCGAAGGCTCCGTGGCCCGCAGGGCAGACCTTCGAGCTCGTTCTTGATGATCTGCCGCTGCCGTCCCGCGCAAGGCTCAGCTCCTCGCGTGAAGGCTTTGCCACGCCGCCTCTGGCGCTTACCCGGCTGAGCGCTGACGTGTGGGTGGACCCTGATCTTGACGGCGAGCGGGCCGTTTCCTTCGACATGGCCTTTACCACGCCTCCCGATCGAGCGCTCGTCGAGCGCGACGCGCGCCTTGAAGTCGCTGACAGGACGCTTCGGCTCGGCAGTCCGGAGTTCATCTGGGGCGAGGGCGGAACCTGTCTTGTGCGGGCGCGCGTGCTGTCTCTGGCAAGGCAGCCCTCCGCGGTCACGTTTTCTCTTCCCGGCGTTGCCGGAGAAGTGCGGAGCCGTGGAGCCTTCTGGAGCGTGCCGAAAGGAAGGGAAACAGCCGTTGCTCAGGTGACGGTTCCCGGAACAGAGACCATTTTTTCGGTGAAGAAGGCCTCGCTTGAGCCGTCGAAGGACGAGAATCTTGCCGGAGAGTACCGTCTCACGCTGGAAACGAGCCTTCTGATCAGACCGGACGAGATTTCCCGCGCCATGAAGGCGCTGAGGCTGCCCCGCACGCAGAACGAAGAGGCCGTGTCTTCCACGGTGTGGACGGCAGCCCCCGTCATCGACGAGGAAACGCTTTCCCGCGCCGTGCCCGTAACGCTTACGCCCCTGCAGCCGGCCGACGTGCCTTCCGGCAGAATAAGCTTCAGCGTGAAGACGGAGCCGGGCAGCTATCTTCTTTTCCATCTGCCGCAGGGATTCGGACCGTCGGCCGAGTTTACGCTTGCCTTCCCGTGGAACGAGGTTTTTCATGCCGCGCCGTTTGAGCCGGAGCTTGATTTTCTTCAGCCCGGCAACGTGCTGGCCCTCGGCGGAGAGCGCAGGCTGGACATCCATTCCAGCGGGCTCACCTCCATACGCTGGAGAGCCTCGCGCGTCATGGCTTCCTATCTCGGCCTTCTTGCCGCGCATCCCTCGCCGTTTTCCGCCAGAGGCATTCCTTTCGACGTTTTTTCCGAAGCTGTGGAAGGCAGCATTTCCCTTCGGCGTACCGACCCCGGGGTGCCGCAGTTCTCCGTGCTCGATGCCGCGCAGTTGTTCAGGAACGGTCGCGGTCTTGCCTACATAGAGCTTACGGGCATGGACGGGGACAGGGAGGTGGCGGAGGCCTCGCGCTTCGTGCTTGCGACCGACCTCGGACTCATCGTCAAGGAAGGCGCGTCGGGCGGGCGCGACGTGTTCGTCTGTTCTCTTTCCGGCGGAAAGCCCGTGCCCGGAGCGAAGGTGAGCATAGTGGGGGCCAACGGTCTTGCCGTGGCCGAGGCACTGACCGACGTCGACGGCAGGGCCTTTCTGCCTTCTGTTGCCGGTCTTGCGCGTGAGCGCAGCCCCGTGGCTGTGACGGCCCGACTGAAGGGCGCACAGGGTGAGGACATGGCCTGGCTGCCTCTTGGTGATGAAAGCCGCGCCGTGGATCTGTCCCGCTTTGCCACGCAGGGACAGACCAGCCGGGCCGACGGCGTGAACGCCTATGTGTTCAGTGAGCGCGGTCTGTTCCGGCCGGGAGAGACGCTGCGATTCGGCATGCTGCTGCGCCGCGGCGACTGGAAGGCGCTTCCTCCCGACATGCCGCTTTTTGCCGAGCTTGCGGATCCTTCCGAGCGCACGGTGTTCCGGCGCATGTTCACGACGGGAGCGGACGGGCTGGCGGAAGTGAGCTGGAAGGTTCCCGAAGACGCTCCTGCCGGACGGTACCGGCTCGACGTGCGCACGCCCGACGGGCGGGGCATGGACGTGGTGCTCGGTTCCGCAGCCGTGAGGGTGGAGGAGTTCCAGCCGGACACCATGGCGCTTGCCCTTTCGCTTTCTCCCGAGTCCGGCAGAGGCTGGCTTAGGGCGTCGTCCGCGTCCGCGAATGTGACGCTCCGCAATCTTTTCGGCGCTCCTGCGGCGGACCGGCGCGTGCGCGGCCAGCTTTCGGTGTGGCCTGCGCCTCTTTCCTTTGCAGGGTACGGAGATTTCACGTTTCATGACGCCGTGCCCTACCGGGGGTCGCCGCTCACGCTGGAACTTGGCGAAACCCGCACCGATGCGGAGGGCAGAGCCTCGCTGCCGCTGCCGCTTGAAAAGCTTCGCGGCGGCACGCTGCACTGCCGGCTTCTCGTTGAGGGCTTCGAGAGCGGCGGAGGGCGTTCGGTGACGGAGGAAAGGGATTTCGTCGTGTCGCCCCTCGACTGCGCTCTCGGCTTCCGTCCTTCCGGCACAGGCGGCAATCTCGACTTCATTCCCCGGGGAAGCGCCGCCGCCCTTGAGTTTGTGGCTGTGGGGGCAGACCTTGCTCCCGCAAGTCCCGGAGAGCTTTTGTTTCAGGTGTCCGCAAGGCGCTACGTGACCTCCCTCGTTACCGACAGCGACGGCAGATATCGGTATGAGGACACGCCGGTGGATCGCGTGATTTCCGCTTCAAAGGTAGCCTTCGACAGCGACGGGCGGGCTCGCTGGACCGTTCCCACAGCGACGAGCGGGGAATTTCTGCTGGAAGTGCGTGGAGAAGACGGGCTGGTCATGGCTTCCGTGCCCTTTACCGTGGCCGGAAACTCGGATCTGCGCCTTGCCGGGCTCTCGAGCCTGCCGTCCGGCTCTCTGCGGATGCATATCGACCGATCCTCGCTCTCTTCCGGGGATACGGTGCGGGCGTTCATTTCCTCGCCGTATGAAGGCACGGGACTCATCACGCTTGAGCGCGACAGCGTGGTCTCGTGGCGCTGGTTCCGTGCTCCGGCGGGCGACAGCGTGCAGGAAGTGCCGGTTCCCAGGGATTTTGAGGGGCGAGGCTACGTCAGCGTTTCGCTGGTGCGGTCGCTCTCGTCGCCCGACGCCTTCATGAATCCCTACGTCTTTGCCGTGGAGCCCGTTTCCGTGAACGTGGAGCGCCGGGACATGAAGATTGCTCTGACGGGACCGGAACGTCCCGTGACGCCCGGCTCGAAGATTCCCGTGACGCTCACCTCCTCCCGGCCGGGCAGGGCTCTTGTTTTTGCCGTGGACGAGGGCGTTCTGCGTCTTACCGCCTTTCCCACGCCGGACCCGCTGCGCTATCTTCTGAACGACAGGGCCCTTGAGGTGGAAACGAGGCAGATGTTCGATCTGCTCATGCCCGAGCACGGCACGTTCCGCATGCCCGCCTTCGGCGGCGGCATGGCTGCGGCCGGAGGACGTTTCCACAACCCCTTCAAGCGCAGGGGCGAGCCGCCTCTTGCCTGGTGGTCGGGCATTGTGGACGTAAAGGCCGGGGAAAACCGGTTCGAGGTGCCCGTGCCTGTCTACTACAGCGGCACGGTGCGGGTCATGGCCGTGGCGGTCTCGCCGGAGGCTGCGGGAAGCGCCGAGACCTCGGTCGTGGCGCGAGGCCCCGTGGTCATCACGCCGCAGCTTCCCGTGCTGGCCGCCCCCGGCGACGAGTTCGAGGCGGCCGTGGCCGTGGCCAACAATACCGGCGCGCGCCTTCGGGCGAGCCTTTCGCTTTCGGTCGATCCGGCGCTGCATCTGGCAACGCTTCCGCCTTCCGACATAACGATGGAGGCGGGAGACGAGCTGGTGCTGCCCTTCCGTGTGGAGGTCGGAGACGACCCGGGCGCTGCAGACATCGGATTTCTGCTGTCCGGCGAGGGCGTGGAGGCCCGGCGCTCGGCTTCTCTTTCCGTCCGTCCTGCCTCGCCGCTGCGCGGCAGTCTTGTGCTCGGCACGGCCTCTTCGTCCGTTTCGCTGAGCACGGGACGGGAGATTTATCCGTACGGCGCAAGAGGGTCGGCATCGGTTTCCGCGCTGCCGCTGCCTGCGCTGCGAGGTCTTGTGCGTTATCTTGATTCCTATCCCTACTCCTGCACGGAGCAGCTCATAAGCCGGGCCATGCCCTGCGCCCTGCTTCTGCAACGGCCCGAGCTTTTTGCCGACGGGCGGCCGCAGGATGAGGCGGCCCGCGTCATGCGCGAGAGGCTGGACGAGGCGCTTCAGGCCGTGGAAAGCTCGCTGTCGTGGCGCGGGGTTTCCCTGTGGCCGGGCGGAGAGCCGGATCTTCTGGTCACGGCCTATGCCGCCGACTTTCTTCTGACCATGCGCGAGGCCGGAGCCGAATTGCCCGGAGGCCTTCTTTCCGACGTGTTCAACGCGCTCGAGAAGGCCGTGGACCGGGCGCCTTCGTCGCTTGAGGAAGGGCGGACGCAGGCCTACGCCCTCTGGGTGCTCACCCGGGAGGGGCGCATCACCACGCAGGCGCTGGAAGCGCTGACTCGTCGTCTGGAAGAGGATTTTCCGGCGTGGCGGCAGGATGTGACCTCAACGCTCGTTGCGGGCTCCTGCGCCGTCATGCGTATGAAGGATGAGGCGCGGCGTCTTGTGGAACTGTACCGCAGGCCGGGACCGGAGTTTCGCGGGGAAGGGCTCGACGCGCTCTCTTCGCTCAGTCTGCGCGCTTCCGTGCTGGCCAGACATTTTCCGGACAGACTGGAAGATCTGCGCGGAGAACTTTCCGAGGAGCTCTTTGACGCCGCAGGCGGCAGAAGCGTGACGCTTTCCGCCGCGCTTGCCGTGCGCGCCCTGCTCGACATGGAAAGGGCGGCCCCCGTGCCCGAGGGCGTGTCTTTGACCTGCACGGCCATGCAGCCCGGTTTCGGCGACGGGGCGTTTCAGGCGCAGACCGTCGAGAACATGCTTACGCTCTCGGCTCCGGGCTGCGCCTCCTATGCGCTCAGCGTGCCCGAGGGCGGGCAGACGCTGTATGTTGAGGTGTCCGACGAGGGCTTTGACCGCAGACCGCCGGAAGAAGCGCTTTCCGAGGGCATGGAGGTGTCGAGGCAGTATCTGGATGCCGAGGGCAGCGTGGTGACCGGCGTGAGGCTCGGCGACGTGATCACGGTAAAGGTGACGGCCCGTGCCTACGGCGGCCCGGTAGAGAATGCGGCGATTGTGGATCTTCTGCCCGGCGGCTTTGAAATGGAGCTTGCTTCTCTTCCGGTTGCGGACGTTTCGGCCGCTTCCGGTGACGGAACCGTGATTGCCGACCGCAGGGAAGACCGCATGATTTTCTTCACACCGCTCGGCACGGAGCCGTCCTCGTTTTCCTACCGCATCCGCGCGGTGAACCGGGGCAGCTTTGTTCTGCCGCCCGTGCAGGCGGAAGCCATGTATGACGCATTTGTCCGCGCGCATTCATCCGCCGGAAGAATCGTCGTGGAATGACGGACTCGCCCTCTTCCCGGCGGAAGAGGGCGTTTTTGGAGGATGAACGTTGCGCGGCACGGCGGGAAGAATTGTTCTTGCGTTCATGGCGGCCCCGGTCGTCGTCTTCTGCCTCTGGCTGGCGTTCTGCCCCAGGCCTCCGCTTCTGGACGGCGTGGAGTTTTCCTCCCTCGTGCTCGACGGCGGGGGAGGACTGCTCCGCATGGGGCTGACGAGCGACGAGAAGTACCGGGTACGGGTGTCGCTGCACGACGTGGCCCCGGAGGCCGTGAATGCCGTGCTCCTGTATGAGGACAGGCATTTCTACCGGCATCCGGGCGTCAATCCTCTTTCGCTTCTGCGTGCGGGGTTCTCCATGCTGGGCGGCTCAAGACGCATGGGCGGTTCCACCATCACCATGCAGGTGGCGCGCCTCAGGCTCGGGCTTTCCACCGACACGGTTTCAGGCAAGCTCGTGCAGATGGCCCGGGCGTTGCAGTACGAGTGTCATTACGGCAAGGATGATATCCTCGAAGCCTATTTCAACCTTGCGCCCTACGGGGGCAACGTGGAGGGCATAGGTGCCGCCGCGCGCATCTATTTCCATGTTTCTCCTGCCCGGCTTTCCCTTTCGGAAAGTCTCGCGCTTGCCGCAGTGCCGCAGAATCCCGTGCGCCGTTCGCCTCTGAACGGCCCGGACTTCGAGAGCGCGCGTGCGAGAATGACGTGTCTTGCCCTGCCGGAAGGGGCTCTCGCCTCGGAAAGCATGGGCGCGATGCTTTTTTCCGTCAGGGACTCTCTGCCTCCCCTTCGTGTGTACGGGCCTTCTTCGCTGCCCTTCGACGCGCCGCACGTGTCGGTCGAACTGCTGCCTTTTTCCCGTAACGGCGTGCCGGTGCGATCCTTCATCGACCGGCGACTTCAGGGCATTGTGGAACGTTCCCTGGCTGGATTTGCCGCGCGGGGCAGGCGCTATGGGCTCACCAACGCCGCTGCGCTGCTCATCCACTGGCCGAGCATGGAAATAAGGGCGCTGGCCGGTTCTGCGGACTTCTTCAGCGACGCCATTGCCGGTCAGGTGGACGGCACGACGGCAAGGCGTTCCCCGGGCTCGACGCTCAAGCCTTTCATTTACGGCATGGCCCTTGATCAGGGCCTCATTCATCCCCGCACGCTGCTTGAAGACTCTCCCCGCAGCTTCGGCGGCTACGATCCGGAGAATTTCGACCGCGTCTTCCGAGGGCCGCTGCCCGCAGAGGAGGCGCTTCGCGCCAGCCGCAACATTCCCGCCATACTGCTGGCCTCCAGACTCAGGCCGGGATTTTATGGCTTTTTGCAGAAGGCGGGCGTAGAGATGCCTTTTTCCGAGGAACATTATGGGCTCAGTCTGGTGCTCGGCGGCGCGGAAGTGAGCATGCGAGAGCTCGGCGGACTGTACGCCATGCTTGCCAACAGGGGCGTGTGGCGCGAGCCGCAGCTGTTTGCGGGAGCAAAGACGCGGCCCGCCGTATCTCTGCTTTCCCCGGAAGCGGCGCTGGTCACGCTGCGCATGCTTGAAGACGGTGCGCACTTCGTGCGCTCTTCCTTAGGTCCCGTGCCTCTGCGTTTCAAAACGGGAACGTCCAACGGCTTTCGCGATGCGTGGACGGCGGGCGTGGTCGGTCCCTACGTGCTGGTGGTGTGGGCGGGCAACTTCGACAACTCACCCAATCCCCTTCTTGTGGGAGGAGAGGTGGCGGCTCCGCTTTTTGCCGATATGGCACAGGCCGTGGCCTCTTCGGAAAAAGACTTTGCCGATCTTGTACCCCGTCAGCAGGAAGGGCTCAACATCACGCGGGAAAAGGTTTGCGCGGCCACGGGAGACCTCGATACCTCGCTGTGCCGAGAGGTCGTGGAAACCTGGTACATCCCCGGGCGTTCGCCTACGCGTTCTTCGGGCGTGTTCCGCACCATACTCATTGACAGGGAAACCGGACTTCGCGCCTGCGAAGCCGTGCCCGGCCGCACGGAAGAGGTCGTATGGGAATTCTGGCCTTCCGATCTGCGCGCGCAGTTTCTGCGTGCGGGCATAGTCAAGAACCCTCCGCCTCCTTTCGGTCCGGGCTGCGGGGCTCAGCCGGTTGCAGGCAGGCCTCCGCGCGTGATTTCGCCGAAGGAAGGCGTGGTCTACCGGCGCAGCCTTTCCGCGCCGGAGAGAGAAGGAATACCGCTCACGGCCGGAGCCGACGCCGACGCGAAGGCCTTGTTCTGGTTTGTGAAGGAGCGATTCATAGGTCGCTGTGCTCCGGGCGAGACGCTGCTCTGGGTTCCGGAAGACGGTGTGCACGAGCTCAGAGTGGTGGACGACAGAGGCCGGTCCTCCTCGCAGACGGTGACGGTTCGGGCGATTCCCTGACGTTGCGGTTTCAGGACGTGGAATACCGAAAGCTTCGGGGAATTCGTCCTTCAGTCGCGCGTCCGGGAAATCCTCAGTCTCCGGCATGGGAAGGACGACGTTTTTGTGTGCTCCCGGCATCGTTTTTCCATGCCCACGGGCCTTTCCACGGCGGTGCAAGTTCGAAGTCGAGCGTCGTTCCGTCGGGTGCGGGAATGGACAGACGGAAGGCGTGCAGCTTCAGCATCTCGCGGGACGGTCCTTCTGAAGTACCGTACCAGGGATCGCCCACGACGGCGTGCCCGCGTGACGCGAGCTGCACTCGTATCTGATGCGTTCGCCCGGTAAGAAGATGAACGAGCAGAAGCGTGCGTACTTCACCGTGAATGACGCGTTCCGCAAGTTTTTTTACCACGCATCGTGCCTCTTTTGCGTCCTCATCGTCGGCCGAGGCCTTTACGCGCTGCGCGTGCCGGTCTTTGATCAGAGCGTCTCTGAGTTCCTCGGGGCCGTCCTTGGGCCAGTGTCCTTCCACCCAGGTCAGATATTCCTTGCGCGGGCGTTTTTCGTTTCTCCCGGCAAGGGCGTCGGTGAGAAGCCGCACGGCCGCATAGGTCTTGCCGGCTACGAGAAGGCCTGACGTGTCCTTGTCCAGCCGATGCACGGGCGAGGGCACGAAGGCGGCGTCTGCGCGCTCTTCGGCCAGAATGGAGGCCATGCTTTCCCGGTGTCCCGTGCCGCCCTGCACGGGAAGCCCCGCAGGCTTGGCCAGAACAAGCACGTCGTCGTTTTCAAACACGATGTTGAGACGCGAGCGCCTTGTTTCGAGGGGAGAGGGAGCGGTGCTTCCTGCGGGCAGACGCTCGGCAAAGGGGGGAACCCGCACCATGTCGCCCTCGGCCAGCCGGTCGAAGGCCTTCGCACGGGCGCCGTTCACGCGTACCTGCCCCGTGCGTATCCAGCGGTGAAAGTCCGCCGTGGGGGCGTTGACGCGTCTGTGAAGAAAGTTGAGGAGTTTCTGTCCTGATTCCGCCCTGCTGACGGAAAGAGCCCGTGTGTCCTTTTCGTTGTCCATGCTCTCTGAACGTTCCTTTTGCATCGCTTACGGCGTGTTTTACTTTGTTTTATCGTAGAATTTTTCTCTTCTTGCGTCCAGATTGCGGACAAGCAAGAAAAAAGAGTTTTTCCCCGAAAGAAGGAAAGAAACAACTTGTGCATCCATGGCATTCCTGCTATGTAGAGAGACCTGCCCGACGAGGGCAGAAATCTGTTTGTTAGGTTGGAGGATCCGTATGGCAACTGCCGAAAACATGGAAAACCAAATCGATTCCGAAATGAGCTTTGCGAGCGCACTCGAAGACTATCTCACCCCCGACATGGGCGACCTTGAAGAAGGCTCCATCGTCAAGGGCGAAGTCGTGCGCGTGGACGACGATACTGTGCTGGTGGACGTGAACTTCAAGTCCGAAGGCCAGATCCCCGCTGAGGAATTTCGGGACGCTCAGGGCAATATGACGGTCAATGTCGGCGACCGCGTTGATGTGTACGTTGTCCGCAAGAACGAAATGGATGGCACCATCACCCTTTCGTTCGACAAGGCCAAGCGTATGCAGCTGTTCGACCAGCTCGAAGACGTGCTGGAAAAGAACGGCACCATCACCGGTACCATCACCCGCCGCATCAAGGGCGGCTACACCGTCGATCTCGGCGGCGTGGAAGCCTTCCTGCCCGGTTCTCATGTGGACCTCCGTCCTGTTCCGGACATGGACGCTCTGGTCGGCCAGCAGTTTGAGTTCCGTGTTCTCAAAATCAACCGCCGCCGCAGCAACGTCATCGTTTCCCGCCGCGTGCTGCTTGAAGAAGAACGCGACACCAAGCGCGCCGCTCTGCTCCAGACCCTGGCCGAAGGCCAGATCGTCAAGGGCAAGGCCAAGAACATCACCGAATACGGCGTGTTCGTCGACCTCGGCGGCCTCGA
>NZ_CALUWV010000069.1 GCF_944324575.1 uncultured Mailhella sp.
TTGGCGCGTTCAATCTTTTTATGGGCCATGAGATTGCTCCTTAAAAGAAAATGTATCCAGAAGATATAAACTCTCCGAAGGTCGCTGTCCAGTGAAAGAAGGGCCTCGAAGGCGGAGCGCGGAGCATTTCCCGTTTTTTTCCAGGAGAGGCGACCTCGTCAGACGGCTTGCCATGCCGTGCGGCCGCAGGTATGCTCGCGCCCTGAAACGTGCTGTCAATGAGGAGTTGAATCATGAATTGCGATGTCGTTACGGAAGGCACGCTTGCTTCTCTTCTGGGCATCGAGGTGGAGCGCTTTGATGCCGAAGGAAACGGCGTGGTCTCCATGCCTCTGGATTCCCGTCATCTCAACGTGCTCGGCAATGCTCACGGCGGCGCCATGTTCACGCTGGCCGACATGGCCTTTGCCGCCGGATGCCGGGGGGCGGGGATTGTCTGCGTAAGCGCCCAGTGCTCCATTTCCTATCTTCTGCCCGGAACGTGCGGTCCTCTTCGGGCAAAGGCCGTGCCCGTTCGTCTCGGGCGCACGCTCGCGGTGTACGACATCATGGTGTACGACGGCGAAGGGCGCAACATCGCCAAGGCCGTCATGACCGGGTATGTACTGCGGAAATTCGACAACGGAGAAAAGGCATGACGGAAGAGCTCCGCGAACTCGGGCATGCGGAAGCGCCGGACGGCGATGACGACCTGTTTCCCGAAGTCTGCAACGTGGCAAGCTTCACGGTGCCTGACGGCATGAAAAAGACTCGTCTTGACGCCTTTCTCGGTTCCGTGGCCGACCTTTCCCGCAGTCGCCTCAAGAGACTGGTGGAGCAGGGCGACTGCACGGTGGACGGGACTTCCTGCACGGACGCGGACTTCAAGGTGCGTCCCGGTCAGGTAGTGACGCTCCGCATGCCGGAGGCTTCGGACATTCTGGTTCCGGAAGACGGTCCGCTCGAGGTAGTGTATGCCGATGAGGACATCGCCGTGGTCAACAAGCCCGCCGGCCTGACCATGCATCCATGCCCGAGCTGTCCGACGGGGACTCTGGTGCATCGTCTGCTTTCTCGCTTTCCGGCGCTGGCGCTTCAGGAAGGGCCGAGACCGGGCATTGTGCACAGGCTGGACAAGGACACGTCGGGTCTTGTGATCATTGCTCTCTCGGAGAGGGCCAGGCTGCGCCTCATTGAGGACTTTGCCGCTCGGCGCGTGCACAAGACCTACCTTGCCGTGACCCGCGGCGTGCCTCCAGCGGAAGGCATGAGTGATTTGCCCATAGGCAGGCATCCAACCATGAAGACGCGCATGGCCGTAGTTCCCGAGGAAAAGGGCGGCCGTAATGCGCTCACGAGCTGGAGCACGCTTTATGCGTCGCCTTCCGGGAGATTCTCCCTGCTTGCCGTGCGCATCTTTACCGGGCGCACCCATCAGATACGCGTGCATCTTGCCCGGGCAGGCTTTCCGTTGTGGGGCGATTCCGTGTACGGCCCAGAAGATAAGGCTTCACCGGCGGCAAGGCAGCTTCTGCACGCGTGGAAGCTGGAATTTTCCCATCCCGTGAGCGGCACAGCCATGAGCTTCATCTGTCCCCCGCCGGAGGACTTTCCCCGTGCCATGCTGGCGCTTGAGCGGGGCACGCGGCGCGTCATTCTCACGGGAATGCCGGGATGCGGAAAGTCGGCCGTGCTGGAGCGCATGGAGGAGCGGCACATTTTTGTATGGAGCGCGGACAGAGCCGTGGCCGCGCAGTACATGCCCGGCGCGGACGGCTGGCATCTCATGCGTCAACGCTGGGGAAACGCCTTTTTCGACGACGGGGGCAGGGTGGACCGCGCGAAGCTGACGAAGCTTCTTGCGGAAACGCCGGGAATGCGGCGCGAGCTTGAGCGCATGATCCATCCCCTTGTGCGCGACTCCATGGAAACATTTTTCCGGAAGGCCGAGGCGGCAGGAGAAGCCGCAGCTGTGGCGGAAGTGCCGCTCTGGTTTGAAACGGGCTGGACGTGCCCGGGCGCGGACATTGCGGTCATCGTGTGTCCCGACAAGATGCGGCACGAGCGCCTGCGCGCGACCAGAAACTGGAGTGACGCAAAGATTGCCGCCGTGGAGAGCTGGCAGTGGAAACAGGAAGACAAGATTGCCGCGGCGGATCTTCTTATTCACAATGCGGGCACGCTGGACGATCTGGACCGGGAAGTGGACGTCTTTCTTGCGGCGCTCTCCGAAAAGGGAAGAGCGAGAGGCGAAGAGCTTTGCGCGGCCTGGCGCGCGCTGTGGAGCGGAGAAGGCGCGCAGCCATGACCGTTTTCCGCACCTGCCGTTTTTCCGAAGAAAATAAGGCGGGAGTATCGCCCCGGCAGAACGACGCTGGAGGTACCCAGAGCGGCAGCCCTCTTGTCCTGCGGACAGGAGGCTTTCGTTCGTGCGGGACAACATGACTCTGGGGAAAGAAAGTTGCGTGGGCTTGGCGCCGTTCAGAGAAGTGTCGGAATGACGGGCATGAGTCGGGCCTTTTTTAGCATGAGCGGGGCGGTGTTCTTTTACGAAAGGACGGATTTGTAAGCTCTGCATGAATATTGATACAATATTATATCAAAATATTGTTTACGATACATTAATATATCAGCTGTACCTCATGCATGCCTCTGACAATTCCCTTTTCAAGGGAGTTTTGAGGACTCTTTCCGTCAATCAGCCGTATTCCTGTGTCCTTCAGGCATGGTAGCTCACTCCCGTCTTCATGAACAGAAAAACAGCGTTCTTTTTTTGTTCTTATATTTCAATGTTATGCCGCCATCAGGAAAAAGAAGGAGCGTTCGGGCATTTTTTTTGGACAATATGGTATATTTTTTGCATTATTAAGTCGGAACATATCAAGCAGGAGTCCGACATGTATTCACTCGTAGAAAGCCGTGAAGCTGTGAACAACTGGTTGGAACGCTATGGCGTGCGCTTTGGCATTTACAAGAACGGAAAGTTCAAGGAGCAGCTCTTTCCCTTTGATCCCATTCCCCGCGTCATCTCCCCCGAAGAATGGGCCTACCTGGAAAAGGGGCTTGCACAGCGCGTCAGAGCTCTCAATCTGTTTCTTGCCGACGTTTACGGCGAAAAAAACATCCTTAAAAATAATGTTGTTCCCAAATCCTTTGTGTATGCCTCCAAGGGGTATCTTCCCCAGTGTGAGGGCATACGTCCTCCGCGCGGCGTGTTCGCCCACATTGCGGGCATAGATCTGGTGCAGGCCAGGGATGGAAGATGGTTCGTGCTGGAAGACAATCTTCGCATTCCTTCCGGTGCGTCCTATCCGCTTATCGCACGCACCATCTCCCGCAAGGTGAGTCCGGAAACGTTTTCCGCCAATCACATCGAGGACAATCGTGACTATCCGCAGCTTTTGAAGCATGTCATGGATGACATGAACGTCAACGGCGGACTCAATGTGGTTTTTACGCCCGGGCGCTACAACTCTGCGTTTTTCGAACACTCCTATCTCGCGGAATGCACGGGCTCGGTTCTTGCCTTTCCCGGAGACCTTGTCGTTGAGAACAACCACGTGTACTACCAGGGAATTTTCCATGAGAAAACGCTGGTGGGCGCCATTTACCGCCGCGTGTCCGACGAGTATCTCGACCCCATGGCCTTTGAACCCGATTCGCTTCTGGGCGTGCCCAACCTCATGCAGGCATATGCCGCGGGCAACGTGGCACTGCTGAACAGCCCCGGCAACGGCGTCGCCGACGACAAGGGTCTGTATTATTTCGTGCCCCGCATGGTGGAATATTATCTCGGCGAAAAGGCCATATTGCAGAATGCGCCCACGTATCTTCCCTATTATGAGGAAGACCGTGACTATGTTCTTGCCAACGCGGAAAGGCTGGTCATCAAGGACGTGAGCGAGGCCGGAGGTTACGGCGTGGTATTCGGGCGCGATCTGGAAAGCGACCGTCTGGAAAAGCTCAAGGAGCTCATCCGTTCCGAGCCTCGTCGCTGGATTGCTCAGGAAGTGATCAATTTCAAGGACCTGGAAACCATGGAAGAGCACGGCGTTGTCTATCGCAAGGCCGACCTTCGCGCCTTTGTGCTCTCTTCCTCCGACAGGACGGTGGTATGGAAAAGCGGCCTGACCCGTTTTGCCCGTCAGGCCGATTCCTTTGTGGTCAACTCCAGTCAGGGGGGCGGCTTCAAGGATACCTGGGTCCTGCGCGATCATCAGTCGCTTCCGAAATCCTTTTAAAACCTTCCACCGTCATTGCAGAAGGAGACGCCATGTCTTCCATATCTCCCGCCAAGGCAAATCATCTTTTCTGGCTGGGGCGCTATGCTGAGCGCCTTTTCGCCCAGCTCCATTTTCTGCGTCGCTACTATGACCTGTGCCTGGACGAAGGCCGGGAAGACGCGCTTCAAAGTTATTGCCGGAAACTTTCCCTTGCCAATTGTCCCTCCGACCGGGACAGCTTTTTGTATCAGCACCTTTTTGAGAATACGCCGGGTTCTCTCCTTTACTGCCTGGAGTGTCTGAACGACAACAGCATAGTGCTGCGCGAGGAGCTTACCACGGCGTCCATCAGCTATGTGAATCTCTGCATGGCCACGCTGAATCACTGCCGCCACAAGCAGGACATCAACATCGTTCGTCTTCAGCCCGTCACCGATTATATCCTCGCCTTCTGGGGATCGGTATTCCAGCACGTGACCAACATTGCCACGCTGGATATGCTTTTTATCGGCAAACATGTGGAATACATTGATATGTATTCAAGATTCGATTACCCGTTCAAGCGGATTGCCGCCGAGTGGGAAAGTCTGGATCACCGGCTGGGGCATATCGAGGACATGGTGGACGGACGTTGCAGAAACAGACTCAGGGAGATATTCTCAGACGGACACGATTACGGGAAAAATATTCCCGACGTGCTCTGTTCGCTGAATTCCCTGGTTCTGGTATGAAGCAGTTTTTTTACCGTTACGAAAGTTCCTTTATTTTTTCTTCGCCGGTCTCCGCTCACTCCTGGCTTTTGCGATGCCTGCCCAAGGAGGAGCCCTTCCAGCGTGTGGAACGGGCGCAGATGCGCGCAAGTGTCGTTCGGGCAGACGGTGATGTCGGTGATGTTGATCTGCCTGTCTGCTTCGGTTGCGACGCCTTCGGCAACGCCGTGCAGACGGGATATGTGTCGGAATCTCACCTTCGTTTCAGCGTCGTTTCCGAAGGCGTGGTGAGACAGACGCCGTACCGCATATGCGATGCGGCGCACGGCATGTATCTGGAGCATACCGCCCTCACGCTTCCCGACGGAAGTATGGAACGTTTTGCCGGTCAGTCCTGCGGCAGAAAGGAAGTCTGGCCGGAGGAGCTTTTTCCAGGCGGGCCCGTGACTGAAAAGGCGCTTTCGCTGTGCAGCGCCGTTCACGCGTACATGACGTATGCTCCCGGCGTCACCACGGTGAATACCACAGCCTCCCAGGCCTTTGCGCTGGGGCGGGGAGTCTGTCAGGACTATGCCCACGTGCTCATTGCTCTGCTGCGTTCGCGCAGCATACCCGCCCGGTACGCCTGTGGCTACCTTGTCGGCGAAGGAGCGACGCATGCGTGGGTGGAGTTTTTCGATCAGGGCGTGTGGCGGGGACTGGACCCCACCAACAATCGTCTGCTCCGCTACGGCTGCATCAAGGTGGCTCACGGCCGCGACAGCTCCGACTGCTCCGTGAACCGGGGCGTGTTCAGCGGCCGGGCCGCGCAACAGAATACCCTAGACATCAAAGTGGAAGAACAATGATAAAAACCGTCATCTCCACGGAGCTTCCTGTAGACGAGCATCTGCTCATCCGCAAGAACAGCATTTCGTCGGGCTCCGGGAAAAAACGCATCTGCATCGTTACCGGAACCCACGGCGACGAGTTGGAAGGGCAGTATATCTGCTACCGCATCGGCAGCATACTTCAGGAGCATCCCGAATGCCTGGACGGCACCGTGGAAATTTATCCCGCGCTCAATCCTCTGGGCATAGACTCCATAACCCGTGGCATCCCCAGCTTCGATCTGGACATGAACCGCATTTTCCCCGGCGATCCCATGGGCAGCATGGCGGAAAATACGGCCTATAACATCATTGAAGATCTGAAGGGCGCGGATCTGGTGCTGGACATCCACTCCAGCAACATTTTTCTGTACGAGGTGCCGCAGGTCCGCATCAATCAGCTGACGGCAGACAGGCTTGTGCCTCTGGCCAGGTATCTGAATCTGGATTTTCTCTGGGTGCATGAGGCCGCCACCGTGCTGGAAGCCACGCTGGCCTATTCGCTCAACGCTCTGAACACGCCTACGCTGGTGGTGGAAATGGGCGTGGGCATGCGCATCACCATGAGCTACGGCGATCAGCTTGTGGGCGGCATACTGAACCTCATGCGTCATCTCGGCGTATGGACGGGGGACGTGCCTGAACCTCCGGCCGGACACAGAACCATTCTTTCCACCAAAGGCACGGTGGAGTTCATCAATGCTTCCGCCTCCGGGGTATTCATTCCGCTCATCCGCCAGTCCAACGAGGTTGAGGCCGGACAGTCCATAGGACGTATTGTCGATCCGCTGCGCGGTGTGGTGCTGCAGGAGGTGGCCGTGGACAGGCCGGGATTCGTCTTTACCATCCGGGCCTATCCCGTCGTTTATGAGGGATCGCTGCTCGCGCGTGTCTACAGGGAGGACAAAGCATGAAACGTGAACGTCTTTTCGTCATGCCGTCTCCGTTTCGCGATGAGTTCCGCATCCACGGTTTCCGCTTCGGCTCGGGCAAGAAAAGTCTGGCCGTAGTGGGCGCCATGAGAGGCGACGAGCTGCAGCAGCAGTTCGTCTGTTCCCGTCTTGTCCACACTCTTCAGGATCTGGAAGAGCGGGGCGAGCTCATGCCCGGGCATGAGGTTCTCGTCATCCCCTCGGCCAATCCCTTTGCCATGAACATCGGCAAGCGTTTCTGGGCCATGGACAATACCGACATCAACCGCATGTTTCCCGGCTATGCGCTCGGCGAAACCACGCAGCGCATAGCCGCTGCGCTGTTCGAGCACCTTCAGGGCTATGAGTTCGGCGTGCAGCTCGCGAGCTATTATCTGGCGGGGGACTTCATTCCCCATGTTCGCATGATGCATACCGGCTATGAGGACGTGGAACTTGCCCAGGGATTCGGCCTGCCCTACACGCTGGTGCGCAATCCTCTGCCCATAGACACCACCACGCTGAACTATAACTGGCAGATCTGGGAAACCCAGGCGTTTTCCGTCTATGCCGGACATACCGGCGTCATCGACGTTGCGACGGCCGACGACAGTCTTTCCGCCATCCTGCGCTTCATGGCGCTGCACGGGATCATCAGGTATCGTTCCCACCCCGGATACTATTCTCAGGTGGTGCAGGAAGAGGAACTCATCAACGTCAAGGCCTGCCGCGCGGGCATCATGTACTGTCTGTGCAAGCCCGACGACATCGTGCGTCGACATCAGCGTCTTGCGAGCATTCTCGATCCCTACGACGGTTCCGTACGATGGGAAGTGCGCGCCCCTGCGGACGGTACGGTGTTCTTCATGCAGACTCGGCCTCTGGTGCTGGAAAACTCCATGCTTTTCCGGCTTATTGCCAGCTGAGCAGGCGATGATGTTCTTTGCAGACCGGTATTTTCGAATGCCGGTCTTTTTTTGGGAAAAAGGACCGGCGAGCCCTGCAGGACGTCGCGGGAATTGCTGAGATGCGGGAAAGAAGAGGGGAGCAGGAGAACTGCTCTTCCAGAGGAAAGGGCAGGTTTTAGAAGAAGCGGGAGACCTTGGGGCAACGGCGTTTTACCCGTCCTGACGTTTCATCATGCAAAGAGTGCGGAGCATAAAGAAAGGGCGCTCCCGTGGGAGCGCCCTCAGCGTTAAAATTCCGGCGCGTCAAAGAGCGCGTCTTCCTCGGGATACTTTGCCTCGTACTGAGCCTTGAACTCGGCATAGCGGCCTTCGAGAATGGCTTTTCTTGCGCCCCGCACCATGTTGAGGAAGTAGGTGAGGTTGTGCAGGGAGTTGAGGCGGAAGGCCAGAAGCTCCTGACTCACGTACAGGTGCCGCAGATAGGCCTTGCTGAAGGTGCGACAGGTATAGCAGTCGCACTGCGGATCAAGGGGACTGTCGTCTTCGGCGTACTGGGCCCGCTTGATGTTGATCTTGCCTTCCGAGGTGTAGAGCGTGCCGTTGCGGGCGTTTCTGGTGGGCAGCACGCAGTCGAACATGTCCACGCCGGCCTCTATGCCGTGCAGGATGTCCAGCGGCGTGCCCACGCCCATGAGGTAGCGCGGCTTGTCCTGCGGCAGCACGGGGTTCAGCACGCGCAGACTCTTCATCATGAGATTTTTGGGTTCGCCCACGGCAAGTCCGCCTATGGCATAGCCTTCAAAGCCTATGTTCATGAGCTGCCTTGCCGAAGCCTCACGCAGCTCGGGGAAGGTGCATCCCTGCACGATGCCGAACAGAAGGTTGCCCGCGCTGCCCGCGGGATAGGCGTCACGGCAGCGCTGCGCCCATTCGGTAGTGCGCTTTACGGCTTTTTCGGCATCCTCGTACGTGGCTCCGTAGCCGAGGCACACGTCGAGCGGCATCATGATGTCGGAATTCAGGTTGCGCTGGATGGAAATGACCTTTTCCGGCGTGAACAGATGCTTTGATCCGTCGATGTGGGAACGGAACTCCACGCCGTCGGCCTTCATTTTGTTCAGCTTGCTCAGGCTGAAGGCCTGAAAGCCGCCGCTGTCCGTGAGAATGGGCTTGTTCCAGCGGATGAATTCATGCAGGCCGCCTCGCCTGGCCACAAGCTCATCGCCCGGGCGAAGATACAGATGATAGGTGTTGCCCAGAATGATCTGAGCGCCTATGGCATTGAGGTCGTCGGGAGCGAGGGCCTTGACGCTGCCCACCGTGCCTACGGGCATGAAGATGGGGGTTTCTATGACGCCGTGCGCGGTATGAAGCAGGCCGGCGCGGGCGTTGCCGTCCTTGCCCAGAAGCTCAAAGGTGCCGGGGGCTTTGTCCATGTATGCCTCGAAAGGGGTTAGAGTGCGAAATCCCAGCACAGCAGCAGGATGAGAGGCGCGGCGCAGCCGAGCGCGATTTCCAGCGTGCGGGGAAGACCGTCATGATGCCGCAAGGTGAGGCTTACGGCAAGTCCGATGATAAAGCCGGAAACAAGGCCGAAAATATGGGCGGAGTAGTCCACGTTCCTGCCTTCCGAGCCGAGCATGGCCAGAAAGGCGAGGGCGGCGGCTACGGGCAGCATGAGACGCCGGACCCCCTGAAGGTGCGAGCGGACGACGATGTCGGCGCACAGGAGCCCCACTATGCCGAACATGGCCGTGGAGAAGCCGAGGCTGGAGTAGCCGGGGTCTCGGTAGATGACGTTCATGGCGTTGCCGAGCATGCCGGAGGCGAGCGTTGCGAAGAGCGTGAGGCCGAGACCGATGCGCCGTGCAAGAAGAATGAGGAAGGGCGAGCCGAAAAACACGTTGCTGAACAGGTGCAGCGTATCGGCGTGCAGCGTGAGGGCCGTAGCCGTGCGCCACCATTCGCCGCTGCGCACTTCGGTGACGTTGAGCTTGCCGCAGCGCACCCAGTATTCCGGATCGGGCAGATGCTCGAAGGGCAGAGGCCACCAGCCCATGGTGAGCCCGTACCAGAATATGAGAAACAGCATGACGAGCATGGCCCAGTGAGCGTTGTGTCTCTGGGGTACGGGCCGCGGAGCCGGCCTTTTTTCCGAATCCACGGCGGCAAGTTCGGCTCGGGCCACGTCCTCGAACATGGCGGGCACGAAGGCGCGCATCTGGGAGCCGTGTCCCGTGACGATGTAGGGAATGTTTTTCGAGTCGAGCACGAGACGAAGAAGCTCCATCTGCCTTGTACCGGGGGCGGGCAGTGCGCGTCCCATCTGGCCGGGGCCGCGGAAGTCCACTACGCGCCAGCTTTCCGGCACGCGCAGAGAACGACGCCACAGACCGATGTGGCTTTTCGGGCGATGGCGGAAGGCGGCGCTGATGTCGTTCATGAAAATCTGCCTGTTGGGCGGCGTGCTTCTGAGGGCCGGGGATGGGTGACCATGACGGGGAATTATTAATCAAAAAAAAGGCGGAGATGTTATCCCCGCCTTTGGAAAGATCGGCAAGCCTGATTATTCGGCGTCATTCTTGACGACGGGCTTCACCACGGCGCCGGAACGGAGGCAGCGGGTGCACACGTTGATGGTGCGCACGGTGCCGTCGGC
>NZ_CALUWV010000070.1 GCF_944324575.1 uncultured Mailhella sp.
GGCTTCATGACCAGAGCCTTTTCCTTGGCAGGGCAGACATTGGCGCAGGAACCGCAGCCGAGGCAGTCCTGAGCGTAGACCTGAATGCGGAACTTGAGACCCTTGAGTTCCTTGCCCATGGCGTCGATGGTGACGAAGCTTTCAGGCGCGCCTTCCAGTTCGTCTTCCGTGGCGAGCACGGGACGGATGGCGGCATGGGGGCAGGCCATGGAGCAGCGGGTGCACTGAATGCACTTGGTGGAATCCCATTCGGGAACGGCAACGGCCACGCCGCGCTTTTCACAGGCAGTGGTGCCGAGGGGCACGATGCCGGTGGGATCGAAGGCGGACACGGGCAGGGTGTCGCCCTTCTGAGCGAGGATGGGACGAACCACGTTGGCGATGTAGGGATCGGTGTCGTTGTAGATGGAAGGAGTATCAACGGCATCGGCCCAGGATTCGGGGTACTTGATCTCGGTGAGAGCTTCAAGAGCCTTGTCCACGGCGGCGATGTTCATGTTGACGACCTTGTCGCCCTTCTTGCCGTAGGTCTTCTTGATGGCGGCCTTGATGTAGTTGATGGCTTCTTCAATGGGCAGCACATTGGCAAGCTTGAAGAAGGCGGTCTGGGTAACCATGTTGATGCGGTTGCCGAGGCCCACTTCAGCGGCCACCTTGACGGCGTCCACGTTGTAGAACTTGAGGTGCTTCTTGGCGATGACGCGCTTCATCTGACCGGGAAGTTCACGATCCATGTCTTCCACGGTGGTCCAGCTGGAGTTCAGCAGGAAGGTGCCGCCTTCCTTGATGCCTTCAAGCACATCATACATGTGCACGTAGGAATCCTTGTGGCAGGCGATGAAGTCGGCGCGGTTCACGAGATAGGAGGACTTCAGATAGGACTTGCCGAAGCGCAGGTGCGACACGGTGAAGCCGCCGGACTTCTTGGAGTCGTAGGCGAAGTAGCCCTGAGCGTACATGTCGGTGTTGTCGCCGATGATCTTGATGGCGTCCTTGTTGGCGCCGACGGTGCCGTCGGAGCCGAGGCCGAAGAACTTGCACTGCACGGTGCCGGCGGGCACGGTGTCGATGTCGGCACCGACTTCGAGGGACAGATTGGTCACGTCGTCATTGATGCCCACGGTGAAGTGGTTCTTGGGAGAGGCGACCAGCATGTTGTCGAACACGGCCTTGGCCATGGCAGGCGTGAATTCCTTGGAGCCGAGGCCGTAGCGACCAGCGATGATCTTGGGGAACACACGGATCTGATCGCCGTGTTCCACAAAGGCGGTGCACACGTCTTCGTACAGAGGTTCACCGAGAGAGCCGGGTTCCTTGGTGCGGTCAAGCACGGTCACGGTCTGCACGGTGGCGGGCATGACGTTCAGCATGAGTTCGGCGCTGAAGGGACGGTACAGACGAACCTTCACGATACCGACGCGTTCGCCGCGGGCGTTCAGGTAGTCGACCACTTCTTCCATGACGTCGCAGGAGGAGCCCATGGCCACGACCACGCGATCAGCTTCAGGATCTCCGTAGTAGTCGAAGGGCTTGTAGCTGCGGCCGGTGATGGAGGCCACGCGCTTCATGGCATCGACCACGATGGCGGGCACTTCATTGTAGTAGGGGTTGCAGGCTTCGCGGTTCTGGAAGTAGATGTCGGGGTTCTGAGCGGTGCCGCGCTGATGCGGATGTTCAGGATTCATGGCGTTGTCGCGGAATTCCTGAACCTTTTCCCAGTTCACGACCTTGCGGATGTCTTCGTAGTCGATGACTTCGATCTTGCGGATTTCGTGAGAGGTACGGAAGCCGTCGAAGAAGTGGCAGAAGGGGACGCTGGAGTCGATGGCGGCAAGATGAGCCACCAGAGCGAGATCCATGGATTCCTGGGGGTTGTTGGAGCAGAGGAAGGCGAAACCGGTCTGACGGGCGGCCATGACGTCCTGATGATCGCCGAAGATGGACAGAGCGTGGGAGGCCAGCGCACGGGCGGACACATGGAAGACGCCGGGGAGAAGTTCACCGGCGATCTTGTACATGTTGGGGATCATGAGCAAGAGGCCCTGAGAAGCCGTGAAGGTGGTGGTCAGAGCACCGGAGACCAGAGAACCGTGCACAGCACCGGCAGCACCAGCTTCGGACTGCATTTCACGGATAGCGACAGTCTGACCCATCAGGTTCTTCTGGCCCTTGGCAGACCATTCGTCGGCCAGTTCGCCCATGACGGACGAGGGCGTAATGGGGTAAATGGCGGCAACGTCGCTCAGGGCGTACGCAATGTGCGCGGCGGCGGTATTGCCGTCCATAGTCTTCATGTGTTTGGCCATAAAGTCCTCCTCATAGAGATGCCCGCCATGCGGCGGAAATATGCCCGCTTGATGTGCGGAAGCTAAACGCCAGTGTCATTTGGCCGCAACAGGATAGAGGGGAGTGCGACTGGCGACCTCCCTGCGGCCGAACGGAAGAAAACTAATACTGTTTGATTAAACAATCAACCGTTTTCCCTTTATCAAGATATCAAAAAACTCATCTTCCGTAAAGATGGGGAATCCGCGGAGCGGGGCAGAAAAAGAAATTATCATTTACCGGTGCCGGGGAAATGGGCGAAGATGGAGAGTGCCCGCAGATGGCGGGAAATTACGGCGGGAAGTCCCGCGCAAGGGGGTAGCATGGAATACAGCGACTGCGTGGACAGGTTCAACAGGATTCTGGTCCGGGCGCATCGGATTATTCAAAACGAACTTTTAAAGCGCGGGGTGGACGACCTGGTGCCCTCCCATGGTGCGGTGCTGGAATATCTGAGTCAGGCCGGCATGCCTCAGCCCGTGACGGAGCTCGTGGTGGCTCTGAAAAGACCGAAATCGTCCATTACCAAGGCAACGGACTGTCTGGAGCATGGAGGGTATGTGTTCAAGAAACCCAATCCCGGCGACGGTCGAAGCTATCTTGTCGGCCTTACTCCTTCGGGCAGCGAGGTTCTGGAAGAGTTTCGGGCCGTGTATGCCATTCTGGAGCGGAAGCTTTTTTCTTCGATCTCTGAAGAGCGGAAGGAAGAATGCATGCTGACGCTGAAGGAAATGGAGTCCAATCTGGAGCATTATCTTGCCTGAGTGCGGAAGGACTTCTTTCCATGCACGAAGAGCGAACGACAATGAGGCTGAACGGGCATTCCGAAGAGAAATGAACTCGTCGTTTGAAATACTTTCGTTTCATGCCGGATCTGCCTTGTGTGTTTTTTTATGGCGTGAGGCAGAGATGCGGCGTTTTTCCTGAAAGAGGTTCTGCAGGCGTAAGGAGGATTTATGGACAGGGGAGGCATGTCTTCGCTGCCCTCATCTTTCTGCTTGGGAATGCCGGGCCGGATTCGTTCTTCATGTCTCGTGGAGGGGCGTAATGAAGGGGGACGTCGAAGCGCAGAGGAAGTTCGTTGGCAGTTTTATGCTTAAACGCGGCAGGCGGAGGAAGGAATCCTCCGCCTGTTCGTGTTTTGACTGTGGGGACCGCTTCAGTTCACGTCGCCGTTGCGCTCTGCAATGCCCATGAGAGCATAGGTCAGACTGGCGGCGGTGAAGTCCGACACTATATGACCTTCACGCGGCGCAAGCTCGACGACATCGAAGCCCAGGAGCCTGCGGCCCTGTACGGCACGTGAAGCCAGCTCAAGGGCCTGATACCAGCCGAGACCGCCGGGAACCGGCGTACCTGTTTCCGGCATGATGGAAGGGTCGAGACCGTCGACGTCGAAGGTAATGAAAATATTTTCTGGAAAGTTTTCAGGAAGAAGGTTCTCCGGTATGCCGTTGCGGCACAGATACGGCGCATCCCAGCTTGTGACCTTGTGTTCCTTTCGGGCGTCGAGCTCCTCCCGGCAGAAGATGCGGTTGCCGAGCTGAACGAGAGGCAGGCCGAGATCCTTGACGGCACGACGCATCACGCTGGCATGACTCCATTTGCTGCCTTCATAGCTGTCGCGCAGATCGGCATGAGCGTCGAACTGTATGACGCCGAACGTACCGAAGCGTTCCTTGAGTGCGACCATTTCACCGTAGGTGAGGGAATGTTCGCCGCCGAGCACGACAGGCATGGCGCCCGCGTCGAGCGCGGCGAGCACGGCCTGCCGTATGCGATCCATGACCTCTTCCGGCGTGCCGGAGCAGTCCACTGGCGACTGCGTGAAGATACCTCCTTCGCCGGGAAAGCTGATGCCGTCGCAAAGCTCAAGCTGGTCGGAGGCGTCGAGGATGGCCTCGGGGCCCTGCGCCGTTCCGCCCGCGTAGCTCACTGTGGCCTCATATGGCACGGGAATGACATGAAAGCGGGCCTTGTCGGCGGGGCGGGAAGGGACTTCCGAGGAGAGAAAACGTTTTTCGTATTCGTTCAGCATGAAAATTTCCTTGTGCGGCGAGACTGCCTCATTTCCGGGACATGGCAGGGCCTTCCGGCGTCATGATCGGAAGGCCCTGCGGGTATTTTGTGAACGTGTTGTCTCCGAAATTTCTGGGAAGTGCAAGTCCTGTTAACGTACGGAAGAGGTTTCCGGGGCGGATTCGGCAAGGCTTTTGCGGAAGATGCGGCGCATATGTCTGCCTACCCATTTACCGAAGTTGTCAAGATACACGTAGTACACCGGCGTGATGTAGAGCGTGACGAGCTGAGAGAATATGAGCCCGCCGGATACGCATATACCTATGGGCTGACGGGCTTCTGCGCCCGTGGCTCCGATGCCGAAGGCCAGAGGCAGTGCACCCATGACGGCGGCAAGGGTTGTCATGAGGATGGGACGGAAACGGATGAGGCAGCCCTGAATGATGGCGTCTTCCGTTTCCAGACTGCCGCTGCGTTCGGCGGCCAGGGCAAAGTCCAGTACCATGATGGCATTCTTCTTCACGATGCCGATGAGCATGATGATGCCCACGAAGGCAGTCATGTTCAGTTCCGAGTCGAAAAGCCAGAGGCTGAACAGCGCTCCGAAAGCGGCGGACGGCAGGCCTGAAAGAATGGTGATGGGATGAATGAAGCTCTCGTACAGAATGCCGAGCACGATGTAGATGAGCAGCAGCGCCACGATGATGATGAGAATCATGTCGTGCACGGAGTCCTGAAAGTCCTGGGCGGTACCGGTAAGGCTGCCGGTCACAGAAGCGGGCAGGATGTCGCGCGCGGCGTTTTCCACGTCGGCCATGGCTTCGCCCATGGCATAGCCGCTGGCAACGTTGAAGGAAATGCTCACGGCGGGGAACTGTCCTCTGTGGTTCACGGAAAGGGGACCGGCCTCGAACTGGCGCGTGACGAGCGTTTCAAGAGGTACGAGCTTTCCCTTGCCGGAGCGCAGATAGATGCTTTCCAGAATGCTTGCGCTGTCCTGAAGCTCAGGGGAAACCTCCATTTTTACGGTGTAGTCGCTGACATCCGTATAAATGGTGGAGATTTCCCGGGTGCCGAAGGCGGAGTAGAGAGAGTTTTCGATCTGCGAGAGCGTGATGCCCAGCATGGTGGCCTTGTCTCTGTCCACAATGAGACGGATGGACGGGTTCATGAGCTGAAGATCGGAACCGATGTCGCGCACGCTCTTCAGACGCTGAAGCGCCTCTTCCACATCACGGGCGGCGGCGTAGAGCTCTGCAGTGTTGCTGCCTACGAGGGTATAGGTGTAGATGCCGGTGGAACTGCCGCCTGCCCCCTGCATGTTGGCGTTGCGCAGCGAGACCATGAGCGTGGGGTTGGTGTCGAGAGCCTTTCTGAGCCGGTCTATGACTACATTGATGTTGTCTCGTTCGGCGATGGGCTTCAGGCGTATCATGATATTGGCGGTGTTGGTGTCGGCCCGTGTGCCGCCGCCTATGGTGGTGGTGAAGCTTCGCACGGCGGGATCGGCGGAGATGATGGGATGAAGTTCCTCCACGGCTCGGGTCAGCGCGTCAAAGGAGATGGATTCTTCGGCCCGGGCAAAGACGCGTATGCGCCCGCCGTCGATAGCCGGAAAGTATCCCGTAGGCACCAGAGTGGAGAGCCACCATGTAGCCACGATGAGCAGCAGTGAGCTTACGAAGGTAAGAAAGCGGTGACGCATCACGCAGTGAAGGCTGCGGGAGTACAGGGAAAGCAGGGCGACGAAGCCGCGTTCCATGGCAGCCTTCAGACCCGTGTGCTTGAGATGCACGGACTGATCCGTGAGAAAAAGCGCACTCATCATGGGCGTGAGGCTGATGGAGATGAAGAAGGAAATGGAAATGGCGATGATGATGACGGCCGCGAATTCAAAGAACATACGGCCTGCCGTTCCTGGCAGAAACAGCAGGGGAATGAACACCGCACCGAGAGAGATGGTCATGGAAAGAATGGTGAAGCCTATTTCCCCGGCGCCGTCTATGGCGGCGTTGAACGGAGACTTGCCCATTTCCCTGTGCCGAATGATGTTTTCCAGCATGACAATGGCGTCGTCCACCACGAAGCCCACGACCAGAATGAGTGCCATGAGCGACATGTTGTCGAGACTGAATCCGGCGGAGAACATGAGCGGGAAGGTGGCCACTACGGAAAGCGGCAGCGCAAGGCTGGGAATGATGGTGGCCATGCCGTCGCGGAGAAATGCGTAGATGACGAGCACCACCAGGACTATGGTGAGAAGAAGCGTGAACTCCACTTCATGCACCGACTCTTTAATGGGAATGGAAGTATCTTCCACCACGTCCATGTTTATGGACGGCGGGAGCGTTGCTTCAATATCTGCGAGCAGATCAAGGATGTCGCTCACTATCTGTACGGTGTTGCCGCCAGGCTGCTTGGTCACCTGCACGATGACGCCGGGATCTCCGCTGATGAAGCTGGCCTGATTGGTCTCCTCCACGCCTTCTTCCACGTCGGCGACGTCGCTCAGGCGCACGGGAGCTCCGTTGCGCCAGGCAACCACGATTTTTGCGAAATCTTCGGCCTTTATGAGTGAGCCGTTGTCCTTGATGTTGCGTATGCGGTCCGCACCTTCCAGCTTGCCGGTAGGCAGGGTGACATTGGCGGCATCTATGCCGTTGCGGATTTCTTCGGCGCTGACGTCGCGAGCCTGCATGAGGTCGGGACGAAGGTTGACGCGCACTGCGTAGCGCTTGGCGCCGCGCACGTCGGACTTCGATACGCCGGCCACCATGGAAAGACGCTGAGACACATAGTTCTCCGCGTAGTCCGTCAGCTGCTGCCGTGTGAGCGTATTGGTCGTGAGGGCGATCTGAATGACGGGCAGTGAGTCGGGATCCAGCTTCATGAAGCGGGGCATCTGCGTCATGGTGTCCGGCATGCGGGAATAGGCGATGGATATGGCCGACTGCACGTCGAGAGCCGCGCCGTCAATGTCTCGGTCAAGCTCGAATTCCACACGCACCATGGTGCGCCCGAGCTTGTTGGTGGAGGTCATGTTCTTGATGCTGGCAATGGTGGAGAGCTGTTTTTCCAGCGGCTTGGCCACGGATGTGGCCATGGTTTCCGGGGATGCACCGCTCAGGGTCGCGGAAACGATGATGACAGGATAGTCGATGTTGGGGTTTTCGCTCAATGGAAGGCGAAGATAGCTCATCCAGCCGAAGACGAGTATGCCCATCATGAGCAGTGTGGTGGCGACAGGGCGCTTGATGAACGTGGTGGAAATGTTCATTGCTGCGCTCCCCCTGCGGCGGTGATTTTTCTGTCTTCCTGCAGGCGTACGGGCATGCCGTCTTTCAGGCGTACGTGGCCTTCAAGCACTACGTATTCGCCGCTGGAGAGGCCTTTGGATATGACGGTGACACCATCGTTTTCCACGTCGGTGCTCACGAGCCGTACTCTGGCCCGTCTGTCGTCGCCTACCACATAGACGAACGGACCGTCCGGGCCGAGCAGTACCGCGCGGCTGGGAACGGTGACGGCGTTCTTTCTCATGTCGAGCTGCAGGCTCACGCGAAGAAATTCTCCGGGCCACAGTTCCGTTCCCTCGTTGAGAAAGCGCGCCTTGAGCGGCACGGTTCCCGTGTCGGGATCCACATTGCCCACAAATATGACGTCGCCGGTGAGCGGCTTTCCTTCCTTGGAGGTGGCGGCAACCTTGAGTCCCGTTTCCCGGACGTTGCGACGAATCAGGGGAAGATGTTTTTCCGGAACGTTGAAGGTGATGTCCGCAGGCTGGAAGGCGTCGAGAACCACAAGAAGCGTCTGTGCCGTGATGACGTTGCCCTTGTCAACGCGCACGTCGTCCGTGCGTCCGTCCATGGGGGCCCGGATTTCGCAGTAGGAGAGATCAAGTTCGGCCTTTTCCAGTGCTGCGGCATCTTCTCTGACGGCGGCCTGCGCACTGACCATGGTCACGCGGGCATCGTCGGTTTCTGCGGCGCTGGAAAAACCGCCTTTCTTCATTTTAAGAGCGCGGGAGTAGTCGTCCTGAGCTTTGGCAAGTTTGGCTTTGTCGCTTTCAAGCCTGGCCTGAGCCTGATGAAGCGCTATTTCATATGGTTCTTTTTCAATGACGAACAGAAGCTGTCCCTTCTTTACCTGGTCGCCGTCGTGGATGAGCACCTGCTGAAGCTCCCCGCTTGTACGAGAAACGATGTTTACCGTGGCCGAAGGTTCCACGGTACCGACGGCGTCCAGCATGTAGGGGACGTCTTTTGTCCCGGAGAGGGCAAGAGAGACCAGCGCCGTGCGAACGGCCTGAGGCTGCTTTTTTTCGGAGTCGCGGGAACAGCCTGAAATCAGCACGACACAAAGAAGGCACAGGAAGAATCGAATGGACATGAGGGGCTCCTGACGGATTTTAACAGGGAGTATTTTATCACCTATACGAAGATAGAATTTTTTCTGTCAATAAAGAGCGGGGAGGAGTTTTCTTTCAAAAGATTGCAGAGGACTGCACAAAAGAGCAGAGCCATTTCCGCATATCTGCGGAAATGGCTGAGACAGGAAGGGATGAATGACGTCAGGACTTTGAATCGGGGTCTGTGCGGGTCAGATGTTCCATCTGACGGCAGATTCCCATGAAGATGTCCATTTCGTGTCGGCGCAGATCTGCCCGGTCAAAGAATCGTGCCAGAGGCAAGAAAAAGTGTTCGGGGTTGTCTCTCGGAATGGTACCGATGTCCATGAGGGTGTTTTTGAGAGTAAGAAAGAGAAAGTCTCTCTCCTCGGCCGTGACGCGTCGGGAAAGGTTCGGATGCGCGTCGATTCTTGCGGTGTCGGGAAGGGCTAAATAGCATTCGTAGATCATGAGCAGCACGGCCTGCGCAAGATTCAGGGAAGAGGCGTCCGGCGCCGTGGGAATGGTGACGAGCCTGCCGCAGTTTTCCAGATCTTCGTTGCTGAGTCCGCGGTCTTCAGGGCCGAACATGATGGCGACCTCTTCACCGAGCGCCAGGCGCTCGGCCACTTCCGCGGCAGCCTGCCGCGGCGTGATGAGCTGCTGCCTTGCTCCGCCCGTGCGGGCCGTGGTGCCGATGACGAGCGTGCACGGAGCCACGGCTTCTTTCACCGAGTCTGTGACGGTGATGGAGTCGAGCAGAGGGCGGCCCTGACTGGTGGCTGTGGGAAGCGCCTTTTCGTAGTTCCAGCGTCTCGGTTCGGCCAGATACAGGGGGGCGTGACCGAAGTTTGCGGAGGCGCGGGCGGCCATGCCGATGTTTTCGGGAAAGTTGGTTCGAACCAGTACCAGACGAAGATTCCGCATCATGGCGGCGATTTCGGAAGCGTTTTTCATGACGATGCCGGGCGCGGTCCGCTCAACGTTGGAGAGCAGTTGCGCCGTGAAGAATTAAAGGTGAAGAGAATATGCCGGAAAGGGACAGTTATCCGAGACAGTCATGCGCTTTTTGCGAGAACGTGGACATAAGATTCGGGATGCGTGCCGGAACTCTGATATTAAAGAGCATCAGGCCAGAGGTTGGAGGCGGTAAGCGCAAGCATGGCCATGCCGAGGCCGAATTTGACGACCATGCCGAGAAAGCGTCCTACGAAGGCTCCCTGAGCTGCGCGGAAGGCTACGGCGGAAGCCTGTCGGCGGATGAGCAGTTCTGCCAGAAAGCAACCCGCCCAGGCGCCGAACAGGGCGCCGAATACCGCGCCGACGCCGAACATGAAGGGCGCACCGACTATGGCGCCGACTATGGCGCCCAGTATGCCTGCCCATGTAGAAATTCTGGAAGACCCGTATTTTTTCGCCCCCCATAT
>NZ_CALUWV010000071.1 GCF_944324575.1 uncultured Mailhella sp.
GTCTTTTCCCGCCTCTTCTCCCTGCCTGATTCCCCCGCTCTCCTTTTCTCCGTCTCTTCCCCAGACTTCGGGCGTGCGCCCGCAGGCCTTGCCTCAAACGCGCTTCAGACATACGCTGCACGGAATGCGCCTGCGACGCTCCTTCATCCCCTGGAATCGCCATGTACCTTACGCCCTATACCGTGCTGCCTTCCGGACTTGACTCCATGGATCCTCTCGGTTTTCTGCGCCCATATGCCGCGTTGACCGACGCGCTTCTTCCCGAGTTCACGACCGTGACCGTCGCCCCGGCCTGCCACAGCTTTCTCTGCTGGGCCGTGCGTTTTCTAAGCCGAAGACATCTGTCCGTCAAAGACAGGGAGTTTGCCCGCAGCATGCGTGATCTGGAAGTTCTCTGGGGCGTGCTCTGCCTTCGGGCATCGCGACCGGAAGGCGTGCTCAACATCACGAAGCTGAACCGTCTGCCGCAAAAAAAGCCCACACGCGCCGTCGCCCGCAAGGCGGAATTCGGCCTTTATGCCAACCCCGGCTACGGCGTGCGCGGGCACTACGCCGGTCCTTCCGTCACCTGGGGATTTCTTGACGCCGACATGAACCTCACCTCCTCCGGCGAGGCGCTGGCCGAAGCATGGGACACGCGCCTCCCCCCGAACGGACGACGCGGCAGAAAGCGTCCGACCTTCACTACGCTGGCCGAAGCATGGATGAACGACGAGCCTGTGCCCGACGCCGCGCTGAACGAAGAAGACTGCCTGTGCTGGAGCGTGGCCGAAGGAGTGCCGAACGAGCGGGAAAAGTTCGTATGGAAACGCGCCTTCAGCCGGGCCGCCGAGCTCTGGCCCGCCGGAAGAGGACTCTGGACTCAACCGCCCGACGCAAAGGTGAAGGCGCTGTATGCCGCGAACCGTTTCGCATTCTTTCCCGCGCTGCGGCTTCACTATGAAGCGCGGAACAGTGCAGGCCGATTCGACGAGCTTCTGCGCTGTCTGGAACGCTGCCGCGCCTTTGAACAGTTCGCCGCGCTCGTCCAGTTCATCTTCGAGTGGGAGTATCTGCGCAGGCAGCGGCAGGGCAGTGAAGAGCCGCTTCCACCGCACCGTCTTACAGGCAAAGTGCTCAGACGGGCGGCGAGGGAGGCCGCCGACAGTCTTGAAGGCTCCGGACTCGGCTGGGATCTGCCGAGCCGCCTGTGTCTCGACGATTCCTTCGAAACGCAGGTGAGCGTCATTATTGCCGCACACACGGCGCATCAGAAACGAAAGCTCGCCCAGCCTTTCATGGACGAGCACACTGTGCTGCTGACCGATCGCGTGCAGAACTCGCCCGTCATGCGTCTGGCGGAAAAACTCGCCGACGCCGACGAAACCCGTCTGTGCCGCGGCGTCATGAACGCCTACCCGCGCTCGTGGTTCTTCAACAACGTCTGGCGCTGGCTCGACTACGCGGGGGAGTCTCATGGGCATGCCGATTGAAAGCAAAAGTCTGGGAGATCTGCTTGCCGACATTACGCAGAACGGCAACGAACCTCTGCGGCATCTTCTGATGCTGACGTATGAATTCGATCCCGAGCAGGCGCTCAATCTCATGCTGGGCCGGGAACTCGACGACAACTCCGGCCTCAACGCGCGTCACCGACTGACCATAGCAGGACTGCACCCCATCATCGTCTACGACGCCGCCAAAACCCGAGATTTCAGCGCGCTGCCCCATCTTTTGGAGCTGCATCCGTGGAAGTCGAGGATTTTCGGCTGCCATCACAGCAAGGCCTGCTGTCTCGTCACCCAAGACTCGGTGCATCTTTTTCTCGGCAGCTTCAACATCACCTTTTCCGGCCTGTTCCACAACCGGGAAGTCATGGAACATTTCTGCTGGACGGAAGGCGGCAGCCGGGAAGACGGACTGCTCATTCTGGAATGGGCGGACTTTCTGCGCCGCTGCTACGGCGGACGCGTTCAGGGCTCCGAACGCTCCAGCCTCAACGCGCTGCTCGACTGCCTGGACGAACGCCTCTCCATGCTGCGCAAAAGCTCCATGCGCGCCCCGAGCCTGATCGTTTCCGGCTACGGCAAAGACACAGACCGCCGAAACCGGCCGACGCCGGAGGACAGCGGCCTTTTTGCGTTGCGCCGGACATGGGAACGCTGGTTCGGTGCTTCCGCCGAACCGACATCGCTTTGCGTGGTCTCGCCGTTCTTCGACGCCTCGGTGACGAACGGCTGCGCCGCGTCCGCCTTCCGCCGCGTTTTTCCAGCGCTGCGCTCGCTTGCCGTCTGCACCGATGCCCGGGGCGTATCTTCGCTTTCCCTGGCGCACTTTGCCTCCCTGCTTCCTCAGGCCTTCGTCATTCCCGCCGAAGCCTCGGCCGTGGAACGGGCTTCCATTGAAAGGCGTGCCCAGGAACGCCATCTGTCCGTGCCTGAATCCGCCACGCTGGAACGACGGCTTCATGCCAAGATTCTGCTGCTCTTTGACGACAGAGGACACGGCCTCTGCTACGCTGGCAGCGCCAATTTCACGAAGAACGCCTGGCTCGGCCGCAATCAGGAGCTCGGCGTCGTGCGCCCTCTGGACGAACCTGCCGAAATGCTCTGGAAAAAACTCCTGAAAGGTCTGTACGCCGCTTCCGGCAATCGTGCGTCCCGCCTTCCGGACACGCCCAGGGACTGCGTTTCGTCCGATCCTGAAGACGACATCACACCAGATACGTTTCCGGACTTCATCGCCTTCATCGAGCTGGAGCGTCGGCCCGACTCCCGAGAGGTCTTTTTCCGTCTGGTCTTTTCCGCGGAAGCGGTCAGCAATCCGGGCCGACTACTGGATGCCTACGAGATACGCTGGGGCGACGACGGCCCGGTACTTTGCTTTGACAGGAAGGGCGTCAGTACCCCGCTGCCGGATAAGTTCTGGCAGCAGCGCCTTCTGTGCGGTCGCGCGCTTCAGTTCCGGCACAGGGCCTCGGGCACGGTCAGTCTCTTTCCGTATCTGTACGCCGACGATGTGCTTGAGCACGGTGCAGAAGAGCTGCTCGGCATGACCAGCATGGACTGGCTGCTCCTGCACCAGAAGGAAACGTCATGGAACATGACCGGCACAGGCGTTCACGCCTTCGGAGAAAGCGCCGCAGAACTCCCCTCCCCCGGCGTCGACCGCAACGCCAACGTGATCATCGCCATGCAGCGCCATCTGCAGCTTTTCGGCGGTCTGGAACGAATGCTCGACGAAAGGATGGAAGAAGCCGCGCACAGCCGTCATCCCGGCGAAGCTCTGAAGTTTCTTGTCACGGACGAGATGCGTGCCCTGGGGCGCCTTCTTCTGCACGAGCTCAACGCTTACGGCGGCAGGGACGATGCCTGCCTGTTCAAGCTGGCGGAACTGCGCGGCGTTGCCGCGACCCTGCTTTCCAAAGCCCGTACCATACCTGCGTTCAGGGCCCGGGCTTCGTCGCCGTTTCGCGCAACGGCGCTGTTTTCCCCGCTGCTCGAGGAGCTGGACGCACCGCTCAGGAAAGCCGCCGCCCACTCTTCCCCGCTTCTTGCCGCCTACCTCAACTTCATGATGAAGGAACACGCCCATGACTGACCTCGACTACACGAAACGGCTGTTCCGCAATCCCGACCTTTCCCCGGAACTCGCCCGAAACTGGCATCGGCAGCAACAGGAAGCCCGGGCCGTGCTCCGGCGCTTCAAGCAGGGCTTTTCCACCGTTCTCATTGCCGACGAGGTGGGCATGGGCAAAACCTATGTGGCGCTTTCCGTCATGGCCCGACATGCTGCCGACGGAGAAAAGACGCTTCTCATCGTACCCGGCAACGCCATGCTCACCAGAAAATGGATGGAGGAAATAAAGAAGTTCAATGCCTCCTACCTTTCAAAAGGGCACTATCTTCGCCCGCTGCTCATAAAAGACCGCAACGAGCTGCTCTTCGGTCTGCACAGCTATGAAAACCGGAACATCCACCGCGTTCATGCCAGACGTCTGTCGTGCTTCACGCTGATCTTCCAAACCTGGTACAACGACGTGGTACGCCGACAGAAGACATGGAAGAAAAAATGGCTGGACGATAAGGACATGCCGGACGACATCACGTTTCAAACCTTCTGCGCCGAGTTCTCCCCGTCGCGCATCCGCAGCTTTCTCGACGAGTGGCGTCATGAAAAGCGCAGGGAGTTTGAAGAGCTCTGCGCCGAAAACGGCCTGCTCAATGCGGCCATGCGCGCCTGTCCGGAACAAAACAGGGCGCGCGCTCACGCATCTGCCGAGCTAAACCGGCTTTTCCGCGAATTCAGCGGCAGACAAAACGATTTTTCTCCCAACGTCTTCGTCATGACCATGGACACGATACGCCGCCAGGAACGAAAACCGTCGCCCTTTACGCCGCTGCTGAAAAAATATCTGCTGGGCCTTCTACTGTACCATAAACGCAAAGCAACGGCAGCGCGCATTCTTGCCCAGGCCAAAAAACTCGGCTGGACGGGCAGGGAAGACACGGAAGACAGGCTCAAAGAACTCGGCGGCGAAGACCTCTGGGGCCTGAGGCAGAACGTTAAAGATCTCATGGAACAGAAAGGAATCAGGGAGCTGTTCTGCGAAAAAAGGCAGGGACTCGGCCTCGACGCCAAGGTTGTCGAGCAACGCGCAGCTGAGGTCCTCGACGACGTGTTCCAGAAAAAGCTGACAGCTCTGTCGCTGCTCGTGGTGGACGAGGCGCACAACTGGAAAAGCGGACGCTCCAACGGAGCCGCCCGTTTCCGCAAAAGCTTTGCGCATGCCTTCCGACACAGGCTGCTCATGTCGGCCACGCCTTTTCAGATACACGAACGGGAACTTCTGACGGTATTTGAAACCGTGACGGGTGACACCTCCGACAAGGCCCTCGAACGCGTGCGCGACATTCTTGCCCCGGAAGGCGCGGCTTCCGCAGCCCTTCGCCTCAGCAACGAATTTTCCGAGGCATGGAACGCCCTCACGCCTGCACACATGCTGGAGCTGAACCGGCCGTGCGATTGTGCCCGCGATCTGAAACAGGCGCTGACGCTGCTCAAGGAGCATGCCCGCGCCACAGCCCTGCGGCAGTTCTGCGCCGCCGCGCTCAGATACCGCGACGCGCTCGACGAGCTGGAACAGGCGCTTCGTCCGGTCATCATCCGCCACGTCAGAAACAAAGACCTGCGCGCCTTCCACTGCGGTCGCGACTTTCGCACGCACGGCCTGCCGGACGGACGGCATCACGGTCTCTACCACGTTGCCGGATACGGCACGGGCGACAACGCCCTCATGAGCTTCATCGGCATGCGTGCCCGGCAGCTTCTTTCCCGCGAGTGCGGCGAAAGGGAACACGTTCTGCTGCTCGGCGGGCTCAATTCCAGCAACAGCGCCTTTGCGGAAAGCTGGGAAAGCCGCACTCCCGCCCCGGGCTTCACCCGCGAGTATGTGACCTTCTTTCTGCATCAGCTCAGACAAAGCGCCCACCCCAAGGTGACCGCCACAGTGCAGAGAGCGCTGAACAACTGGCTCGAAGGCCGCAAGACGCTCATTTTCTGCGACCGACTTGCCACGCAGGAAGAACTGTGCTGCACGCTGCGCAGAGCACTGCGGGGATATTCCTGCTCCTCTGCTCAGGCGAAACGGCTGCAACGCGATCACGTGACCGTGGAATACTATCTCTCCCGTTCCCTCGCTGTCGGACTCGGGCTTGCGTTGCCGGGCGACGCCGCCCTGAACGAGGTCAAGCAACGCATGAGTGACAAGCTGAGCAAAACGCCTCATCTGCGCATCCGCGCGCTTGCCCGGTTCGCGGATCTGTGTCTTGCCTCCCTCATGCTGCAGGACACAGACAGCGACCTGCTCGCCTACGCCCGCATTCTCGACGATGAAGACGCGCTTGCCTTCTATCTTTCCGGCAGGCCTTCCTCGGGCGTGAAAAAACCAACTCCCCCCTCCCCGGAAATCGACGAGGATACCGATGAAGACGCCTCGCCGCCGTTCCCGGGAAAAGCCGACGCGCTCGACGGTATGCTCAGGGACATTCTTCACGGCTCCAGCATCTGGCACGCCGGAGAACAGAACGCTCAGTCTCTGCACGCGGCCATGCTTCGTCTGCTCGGCGACGAAGTCCGCGAACCGGAAGGCTCCCCTTCTTATCGTCAGGAGCGGGACGGCTATGCTCTGGCCGATCTGCTGCTCACTGTTCCGCGAGCCCTGCGCAAGCTGCTTTTAAACAGCGCTCTCGTGCCGCCCGCAGTCTCCGACAATACGGAAAAAACGGCCTCTCCAGGTGCGTGCGCCGTACGCGCACTGCGAGCCACGGAACACCTGGCATCCGGGCCGTGGCAGAGAACACGGCGATTCCTCGAGCTTCTGTGCGAAGAAGACGGAAGCATACGCCCCGGCATGGAGGCCTCGCGACGCCGCAGTCTCTGGAACGGGCTCAATCTGCGTCAGACCGACATTGCCGTGCACATCAACGGCACCACCGGCGGGGATCGCCGCACGGCCGTATGCGCGGCCTTCAATTCTCCCTGCCTGCCCGACATTCTTCTCTGTACCTCCATAGCTTCCGAAGGTATAGACCTGCATCGGGAATGCGCTGAGGTCATCCATCACGACCTTCCCTGGAATCCCGCGCTGCTGGAGCAGCGCACCGGCCGCATCGACAGAATAGGCTCGCTTGCCTCCCGGACAGATGAGGGCCCGGGAATGCTGGCTGCAGGCATTCCCTTCCTTGCCAGCGACTATGATGAATTTCAGTATGCTGTACTGCTCAACCGGGCGCAAAAGCAGGAAATACTTCTCGGCAAACCGGAACTCTGTCCCGTGGCCATGCCCGCCGCAAAGCCCGGGGAGTCCTCTCCACCTCTCCCCGACCGTCTGCTCGAGTTTCTGCGCGTCGACCTTTCGGTGAAAGAACGCAGGCCGTGAGCCGGAACCACGCCTGCCTCGCGTCGGGCACGGCGCGAAGGCTTCGGGCATGAAGAGTTTTCACCGCCCTGCCGCATGTCGCAAGGCGCCGGGCCGGACTGCGCTTTGCGCCACGGCGTCCGTCGGCAAGTTCCCCCGCGCCTCATTCCTGCCCGTGCGCGCCCGCCATGCGCGGAGCCTTCCTCCACGGCGTCTGACACGCCCTTTCCGTGCCCGACGACGCTCCCCGTCGCTTTTTCTCCTTGTCCCTGCCCACGTCGCCATCTCCTGCAGGCCGCAGGCATGCGCCGCTTTTCCCATCCTCCCCGCTTCCGGCAAACGACGCGACGCTCCCGGGCATGAAGCCTGTCCATCCGTGGCGCCCGGCAGAAGAAACGTCCCCTCCCGGCTGCCGGAACTGGCGGGCCGGTACTGAGGAGATGACTGCGCTCCGCCGCGTCCTCGCTTCTCGTCGATGCCCTTCCGGCACCGGCAAGACGCCTGCCGCGTGTCGACGAAAAACGGGCAAAAAAAAGCCCCGCTCGGGGCAGGGCGACATTTCGGAAAAACTAGGCCAGCATGGCCGAACGTTCAATGAGGGAGACGGTGTGCTCGATCTGACCACCGAGGGAGGAATGACGGCTCATTTCGCGCTCGACCGCGGTAATGCCCTTGATGACCGTGGAATGCTTGCGGTTGAAGCGTTCGCCGATCTGCTCAAGGGTGAGGTCGGTATGCTTGCGCAGAAGGAAGAAGGCCGTGTTGCGGGCCAGCACGAGATTCTGACGGCGGGACTTGGAGCAGAGCTGCGCGGGCGTAAGGTCGAAGCTGCGGCAGATGAGCTCAACGACGTCCTCAAGGCTGAGGCTGGGGCTGGTGCGCGCCACGTTGCGTATGACGTCCATGGCCATTTCTTCCGTGACCGTGTGCCCCGTGAACTGCGACTGCAGCATGAGGTTGTGCAGGCAGCTTTCCAGAAGACGGACGTCGCCGGTGATGCGGTCGGCCAGAAGATCGGCCACGCGGGAAGGCAGCACCATGCACTGACGGCGGGCCTTTTCCTGAAGAATGTGCAGACGGGTGTCGCGGTTCGGACGTTCCATGCTGGCCACGAATCCGGAACAGAAGCGGGACACGAGCTGCGAATCCACGCCTGCAAGATCGCGCGGGGCAAAGGAACTCGTGAGCACCACGCGGCCGCCGTGGTCCTGAAGATTCTTGATGGTGGAAAGCAGCTCTTCCTGCGTACGGTCCTTGCCGCGCAGAAAATGCACGTCTTCAAGAAGCAGCATGTCCAGCTGACGGAAACGTTCCTTGAACTGGTCGATGGTCTTGTACTTCATGGCCTGCACGAACTGCGAGGTGAACTCCTCGGCCGTGAGGTACTCCATGCGCACCTGTCTCTTGTCCGCCTCGAGGCTGAGGGCCCGGCCCACGGCCTGCGTGAGATGCGTCTTGCCAAGACCCGCGCCGGCGCACAGAAACACCATGTCCACGGGAGCGTTGGCCGCAAGAATGTTGCTCGCGGCGGCATATGCGATCTGATTGCAGGGCCCGACCACGAAATCCTCAAAGGAATGCTTCCATCCCTTCATCATGGCGGGATTGAAGGTGCGCACGCGGGGCAGCGGCATGGGCAGATCGAGCTGCTTGTCGGCCATGAGCACGGTGGGCGCCGTGGACGGGATGGAGGCGGCGAGCTGTTCCAGACTCGCCGGACGGGGCAGTTCCGTCTTCTTGCGGGACGAGAAAGCCTTCACCGTCACCTTGACGCGGCTGCCGAGCAGGGAAGACGCCACTTCCGCTATGGCCTGGGAGAACTGGTCGCGCACCTGAGCCGCCATAAAGTCGTTCATGGCGGTCAGGCGAACTTCCCATTCGCAGACGCCGACCGGTTCAATAAGAAGCCCCTGGCCGCCGGAGCGGTCAGCGTGCGACAGTTTGACCACGTCCCCCTTGAGCGGTTCAAGAAAGACCTTGAACTTACCCTCGGGAAGTCTGCTGCGAAGTTCGTTGAGTATAGAAGACCAGATTTCTTTCATAACAGAACAGGTTTACAGAAGGAAAAAAGAAAATACCATCGGCACGAATCAAAAATCGGCATTACGCCGCAAGCCCCGCATCCACAACGTGTCGAATGAATAAATCCTTATCATGTTTGAAAAAATTTTCAACTGTCCCATTATTTCCATTTTTTTCATTAATATATTGATAACACTTGAAAATTTCCGAAAAACAAAAATATTCAGGTCAGACGATTTATTTTTTATCCACAGTTACTCTTTCGTTTTTCTCAAATTTTCTCAAATTTTCTTCATTTTTTGCTTTTTTCCCCTGTTGTGCGGGCGGCATGAAATCTTCCTTTCCCCGTCTTTTCCCCTCGCGCTCTCCCTTGCCGGAATCATCCGTCGTATCCGCCGCCGGGCGCTTTGTCGGTGCGCTCTGTTCAACTGCCTTTTTTTGCTCATGTTTCCCGCCATCAGTTATTTTGTCGACATTTTTCCCCGGGCGCGGCGCAAGCCCGTTCGGCAGCAATGCCTTTCGGAAGTCTCCGAAATCACGGTTTTCGGCGCAGTTGGACGGCAAAAAAATCCGGGATAATCCGGGTCAGGGCAAATCGGGAAAAGAACGATTTTGGGCCGCCGTCTGCCGCCTTTTTTGTTTTTTGTCCCACGTTGCCTGACATTTTCCTTTTCCCGGGTACCGCCACCGCCCGTCTGCCCCGGACACGCTGTACGGGCGCGGGACTTGCACGACGCCCGCTGCGTTTAACGCCGGAAGTGAATTCCGGCTACTTGCGGCCGTCGGCCGGGCTCCTGCCGTCGTCCGGGGCCCCCGAGCGCTGAGAGAATGCTGAAAGGAATGAGGGGGCCCGGGGGAAATCATTTCCCCCGGCGGGGTCCGGGGCGGCGCCCCGCTGCTCCTGCCTGTCCCCTTCCTCTCCTTTCTTTTCTGCGTTTTCTGTGTTTCCTGCTCTTGACTCGGGCGTTTTTTGAATTATGCTCATTTGTGCAAAACATTGTCAC
>NZ_CALUWV010000072.1 GCF_944324575.1 uncultured Mailhella sp.
AACTTCAGAATGCTCTGGTTCACGCTGGGATGGAAGCGCAGACCGCCCTTGTACGGTCCGATGGCGGAGTTGAACTGGACGCGGTAACCGTTGTTCACCTGAACGCGTCCCTTGTCGTCGGTCCAGGCCACGCGGAATTCCACAAGGCGTTCGGGTACGACGATGCGCTCAAGAATGGCGTTTTCCTGATACTTGGATTCTCTGTCGAAAAGGGGCTGCATGGAGAAGAGCACTTCTTCCACGGCCTGCAGAAATTCCGGCTGATGAGGATTCTTGGCGCGTACGTTTTCCACGACGCTCTGCACGTAACTGTTACCCATGACTCTATGCTCCTTTAAATGACGGAAGGGGAAGCGCCCCAAAAATGTCCAACAATCACCCGCCGGGACCAGGATAATACATTTTTGTCAAAAACAAACCTGTTCCGACGTTGACGTCTATCGACGTATCTCTATTTTTTCTGAGAATCAACCTCTTTTTTTGACAAAAACGAAATTTTATTTGTTATCTTATTCATTGTTTTAATTAGTTTTTACATTTTTGTAAAATGAATTTTATTTTTTATTCAATATTTTCAAATAGTTATATTGTTACATTTTTGTTTTTTATCGTCGTTTTCTTCGCCCATAAAAAAACGTCTTCGTTTCAATTTTGTAGCACACGCCCCGGACTGCTTCGGAGTCTCTCCTGCCGCTCCGCCGTGCCCTGCGGAGGCATTGCGCGGAAAAAAGCAAAAAAAAATCTCCGCAGCCCTTACGAAGCAGCGGAGAACATTGAGGTTCTGTCTTCTGCCGCAAGACTTTTGCGTCGCTCTGCCGAAAAGGGACACTTGAGTCCCGGACACCATCGGCAAAAGCGCAGAAGGTCCGGGCGGCAAACTCGGGAATCGCTCCGCCGGCGTGCATCAGCCGGCGGAAGAAAAAGGCCGTCCGGCGAACGTCGGACGGCCGAACCTGTCAGGCCTTTCTGTCCATGGCATAGGAAAGCAGCAGTTCCAGAAGCTCGCCGAACGCCATGCCTTCGGCGGCGGCCTCCTTGGGCACGAGGCTCGCGTCCGTCATGCCGGGCAGCGTGTTCACCTCCAGCGCGAACAGCTCACCCTCATCCGTCAGACGAAAATCGGTGCGGCTGTATCCGGAAAGTCCCAGGCAGCGATGGGCGGCAACGGCCGCCTCCTGCACTTTTGCCGTCAGTTCGGCGGAAAGGGGCGCGGGGCATATTTCCGCCGCGCCGTCGGCGGCATACTTGTCATGGAAGTCAAAAAACTCTCTCTTCGGCACGATGAGCACCGGCGCAAGTGCCCTCTCCTCTCCCTCGCGGCCCACCACGCCGCAGGTCACTTCCTGTCCGGGAATAAGCGTTTCAATGAGCACTTCCTGATGCAGGGCAAAAAGCTTGTCGAGCGCGTCTTTCAGCTCCGCCTCATCGTTCACGCGGAAAAGGTCGATGCTGGAGCCGCCGGTATTGGACTTGACGAAAAGAGGAAAGGGAAGGGAACACTTCCAGTCCGCACCGGGGCGGACGGGAAGAAACTCGTAGTCGGGCGTACGAATGCCCGCAAGGCGAAAAAGCGCCTTGCCGGCGGCCTTGTTCAGGGCAAGAAAGGAGCCGGCTGGCCCGCTGCCCTGATAGGGACAGCCCGCACGGTCAAGAATGGCCTGCACAAGACCGTCCTCACCGGGTTGTCCGTGCAGATTGAGAAAAGCCGCGTCATGCTTTTCCGCAAGCTCCAGCAGCCTGTCGAAGCCTTCGGAAAGGTCAAACAGCGTCACGTCATGGCCCCGCTCGCGAAGCGCGGCGGCAATGGACGCCGCTCCTTTAAGAGAAATCTCCCGCTCCGTGGACCAGCCGCCGGCAACAAGAAGAATGCGCATTCCTTTCATCTAAATGATCCCTACCCTGTCGAATATGGCCTGCTCCACGGCCTGTACATGAGCATAGTTGGCGGCGATGTTGTCCACCTTGTCGGGGCTTATGCCGTAGCGGACGAGAAGATCGTCGAATCGTTCCTTTATGGACACCACTTCGGAGTGGCGCACGCGCTTGTCGGCATATGCCACGATGACGGGCAGACGCATGGGGTCCTTCACGTCGTCCATGCCGGTGCCGCTCCACGGCCATTCCACATGAAAAAGCACGGCCTGCGCCAGCAGGGGATTTCCCGTCTCTTCCCGCACCCAGGCCGAGCCGAGCTGGGCGTGGCTGCCCCCGTGACGGATGGTGTAGCTTTTGGCCAGATCGTGCAGAAGAGCCGCGGCCCGCGCCAGAGGCACGGTGAGCGGTCTGCTCTCGGGAATGACGCCGCGCGCTTCCGCCCGGCGGACTATTTCCACGGCCACGCGGGCCACGCCGCGGCAGTGTTCGCGTATGTTCGGCATCATGTCATACTTGTCCCACAACAGGGCACAATGCTCCTCATCGGGCACAAACCAGGCAGGATCCGCAGGAAATTCAAGAGCAGGCAACATGAGCTCACCTCGAAAATAAAAGAATCATGCACGGCCGGTATGGCCGAAGCCTCCGCTGCCGCGCGTCGTTTCGGAAAGGGACTCCACCGTGCGGGGTTCAAGGCGGCACACCGGCTGAAACACGAGCTGCGCCACCCGCTCTCCGCGCTCAACGAGAATCGGCCTGTCCGACGTGTTGAGCAGCCACACGACGATTTCTCCCCGGTAGTCGGCATCCACGACACCCACGCCCTGGGCCACCACCAGCCCCTTCACCGCACCGAGTCCGCTGCGGGAATAGATGAATCCCGCCACGCCCGGAACGCGGGGCTCCACGCTCACGCCCGAAGGCACTTCGGCACGCTCCCCGGGACGGATGATGATTTCGTCCTCATCGAAGCAGGCACGCAGATCCATGCCCGCAGACTCCGGCGTGGCATAGCCGAGCCCTTCGCCGTACAACCCGGCGGCATTTCTGAGATAACAAACGTCGACACTGGCCATGACCGGAACCTCTCTGACATGAATGGACGCGGACGGCAGAGCCCTGCCCGCGCGCGGCTCTGCCGCATGAAGCAAAAAAGAATATCCCGAAGCCGCGACGGGGGCAAGTTCCCGCCGAAGCCGTTCCCCGAGCGGGCAGTCCGAAAAAAAACGCTTCTGGCATCCTGCACCAGCTGCAAAGCGGCACTTTCCGGAATCTCGCGCCGGGGCTGGCCGTTCCCGAAAAAAAACGATCCCGGACGCCCCGTGAAAAGCCCTGCCCCAGGGCTCCTCACGGCCATCCGGCTGCGCACTTCCCCGCCGTGACACGGAACCCTCACTCTTTATTGCATTCTTGACAGAAGGGCCCGCTGACACTATCGTCCTTCTTTCGCCGTTTCCATTCATTGGGAAACCAGGTAAAACGTCCATGGCTTGAACCCTATATCCACGATCGGCTGCGTCCGGTAAAAAAAAGGTTGCTAGAATGTCTCGTGTCACTTTTGTCGTAGATGGCGAATTCATGCGCAAGCGCATCATTTCGCTGAAGGCTTTTTACTTCGACGGGCAGGGCATACGCCGCCACTGCCTCTCCCACCTCATCCCCGGCGAAACCGTGGGCCGCATTCTCTTCTATGACGCTCTTCCCTTCACCGGCAAGGGCGAACATCCTCTGAGCGGCCCCATGGATTTCTCCCAGACGCCGCTCATTGCGCGCAAGCAGCAGTTTCTGCAGTCTCTGCGCGTGACGCCTGAAATCACCCTCCGCCTCGGCCGTTCCGCCTGGCAGGCCGGACAGTGGCAGCTCGACGCCAATCGTCTCGGCGAGCTCATGGCCGGAGAAATCAGCGTGAACGACATTCAGGCGAGCGACATCTATCCCGACATCCGTCAGAAGGGCGTGGACATGCTCCTCGGCCTCGACATCGCCGCCCTGGCCTACAAGCATCAGACCGACAGGCTCGTCATCGTGGCCAACGACGCCGACTACGTGCCCGCCGTGAAGCTGGCCAGGGAAGAAGGCATCAAGGTGGTGCTCGACCCTCTGTGGACCCGCGCCGCCGAGGATCTGCGCGAGCACGTGGACTACGTGTGCAACAAGCTGCCCCGCCCGCAGCATGCCAACTACCCTCACGGCATCCACATTTTCGACGACCCCAAGGAATACAATCCCTGCCCCGAGCCTGAAGCGCACGAGGGCACGGAACACGAAGAATAAAACCACTGCGGCCTGCCCGGACTACGGGCAGGCCGTTCTGATTTCTGCCTCAAGGAGGGCACATGTGCGGTATTTTCGGCATCACCGGTCATGAAGACGCCGCCCGGCTCGCCTACTTCGGTCTGTATGCGCTGCAGCATCGCGGCCAGGAAAGCGCGGGTATCGTTTCGTGGGACGAGCGTGAAGGCTCCTCCCATCTGCACGTCGGCATGGGACTCGTGCCTGACGTGTTCAGGGAAGAAGATCTCCGGCATCTCACCGGCGAAACGGCCATCGGGCACGTCCGCTACTCCACCACGGGCAAGCCGCAACTGCGCAACGCGCAGCCTCTGCTCGTGCGCGTGAGAAACGGCGTTCAGCTGGCTCTGGCCCATAACGGCAATCTCACCAACGCCGCGGCCCTGCGCCGCGAGCTGGAAAACGACGGCTGCATCTTTCAGACCACCATCGACAGTGAAATTTTCGTGCATCTCATCGCAAGGGCGCTGACCTGCGGCTCCCTTGAAGAGGCCATCATCACGGCCTGCCGCAAGGTGGAGGGCGCCTACAGTCTGCTCATTCTGAGCGAGGGGCGCATCTATGCCGTGCGCGATCCGCACGGTTTTCATCCTCTCAGCATGGCAAGGCTCGGCAGCTCATGGGTGTTCGCCTCGGAAAGCTGCGCCTTTGACCTGCTCGAAGCGGAATATGTGAGAGAGGTGAATCCGGGAGAAATGATCATCGTGGAGCCCGGAGCGCTCGAGTATCGCAGCGTGCGTCTGCGCGAGGAAGAAATGCCCATACGTCAGTGCATCTTCGAGCTTGTGTACTTCGCCCGTCCCGACTCGCGCATCTTCGGAGAAGACGCCTACCAGTGCCGCAAGTGCATGGGCCGTCACCTCATACGCGAGTCCATGGCCGACGCCGAATGCGTCATTCCCTTCCCGGACTCCGGCATCTACGCCTCTCTCGGCGTGGCGCAGGAAGCGGGCGTCCCCTACGAGCACGCCCTCATACGAAACCACTATGTGGGCCGTACCTTCATTCAGCCCTCGCAGAGCATGCGTCAGTTCAGCGTTCGCGTGAAGATCAACCCCGTGCGCTCCATGATAGAAAACAGGAGCCTCTATGTGGTGGACGACTCCATAGTGCGCGGCACGACCATACGCACCCGCGTGGCCAAGCTGCGCGAACTCGGCGCGAAGGCCGTGCATTTTCGCGTGAGCAGCCCGCCCATCAAGTTCCCCTGCTTCTACGGCATCGACTTTCCTTCGCCGAACGATCTCATCGCCACGAAGTACTCGCCCGAGCAGATAGCGGAAATGCTGGGACTCGACTCCCTGCACTATCTGTCCCTTGAAGGGCTGCTCTCTTCCGTGTCGCACCCCGAGCACTACTGCACGGCCTGCTTCACCGGCGACTACCCCACGCCCCTGCCTGAGGTACGGGACAAGATGTCCCTGGAATATCACCGCAAGGGCGACGTCCGCTTCCAGGGATAAAAGCCGTGATGGAGCGTCCCGCCCCTTCCGCCATTCCCGCGACCCCCGGCGTCTATATTTATAAGGACGCCGGGGGGCGCATCATCTATGTGGGCAAGGCCCGCAACCTGCGCAGGCGCGTGCTCTCCTACTTCCGCCCCGCCGATCAGCTCACGGCCAAGACCGCAGCCATGATAGGCCGCGCGGCGGGCATAGAATTTCTTACCACCACCACGGAAAAGGAGGCGCTTCTTCTCGAAGCCAGCCTCATCAAGAAGCATCGGCCGCACTACAACATCTGCCTGCGCGACGACAAGCAGTACGTCATGTTCCGCCTTTCGGAAAGGGAGCCCTTTCCGCGGCTGGAAATCGTCCGTCGCATGAAAAAACGCGACGGCGCTCGATATTTCGGTCCCTTCACCGCCGGACTTGCCGCGCGCGAAACGTGGAAGACCATCCACCGCATCTTTCCTCTGCGCCGCTGTTCCGACAGGGCCATGAAGAACAGACAGACGCCCTGTCTCTACCATCACATTCATCTCTGCTCGGCCCCCTGCACCGGAGAAATCACGGCCGAGGCCTATGCCGACCTGACAAGGCGCGTCACGCTCCTGCTCTCCGGCAAGTCCACGGAACTTGTGGACATGCTGAAAAAGGCCATGGAAGAGGCTTCCGAGAATCTGGAGTTCGAGCGGGCGGCCTCGCTGCGCGACCAGATACGCGCCATAGAAAAAACCGTGGAAAAGCAGGCCATCGTGCTTCAGAGCGGAGGCGACATGGACGTGCTCGGTCTCGTGAGCATGCCCGACGGTCTCGCCCTCGGCGTGGTGTTCGTGCGCCACGGCCTCGTGCAGGACCGCAGCGCCTTTTTCTGGCCGGGGCTCGGTCTGGAGGACGCCTCGGAACTTCTGTGGAGCTTTCTCGGCCAGTTCTATCAGGCGGAACGCTCCATTCCTCCCCGCATCGTGCTGCCCTATCTTCCCTGGGAAGCCGGTCTTTCAAAAAGCGCGCTTGCCGTGGATTCGGAAAGCGCGCTCGTCGCACCGCACGCCTCGGCAAGCATGGGTTCGCCCTTTCTCGTGGGCGGCGGCGTCACGCCCTGCTTTCTGGGCGAAGACACCCTTGACGCGGCAAAAAGCGCCGATTCCGGCGCAAAGCCCGTCCGCGCTCCCTCGCTCATGGAACAGGCCGCGGCGCTGCTTGCCGAACAGGACAGGCGCAACGCCTCCCCGGACAGCGGGGAAGACGGCGAAACAGGACAGGAAGCGCTGGAAGCCGTGCTCACCGAGCTTCGCGGAGGACCGGTACGCCTGACCGTGCCGAGGAACGAGGAGGAACGCCATCTTCTGGACATGGCGCGCAGCAACGCCCGCGAATCCGCCAAAAACAGAAGGGACGCCTCGCTGGCGGACAAGCTGGCCGCCGTCTTCCACTTCGACAGACCCGTGGTCCGCGTGGAATGCGCCGACGTGTCCCACACCGGCGGCGAGTCCACCAAGGTGGGCGCGGTGATCTACGAGGACGGTCGCCCCCTCAAGGAAGATTATCGCGTCTGGAACATCGAAGGCGCGGGCGGCGACGACTACGCCGCGCTTTCCATCTGGGCGAAAAAGCGCCTTGAGCACGGCGAACCCTGGCCCGACCTTCTGCTCATCGACGGCGGACGCGGCCAGCTTGCCGCCGTGCACAGGATTCTCGGCGAAGAGCTTGCCGCGGACGAGGACGGTCGTCTGCCCTTTCTTCTTGCGGGCATAGCCAAGGCCAGAGACGAGCGCGGCCATGCCGACCGCCGTGCGGGCAACGTGGCCGACCGCATCTTCGTGCCGGGCAGAAGCAACCCGCTGCCGCTGCGCGAAGGCTGTCCGGAACTGCTGTTTCTTCAGGTGGTGCGCGACGCGGCGCACGACTTTTCCATCGGCAGGCACCGGCAGGCCCGTGCCAGACAGGCCTTCAGCGGTGAGCTTCGGCAGCTTCCCGGCATAGGCATGAAGACCGCCCAGCTTCTCTGGGAACACTTCGACTCGGTTGCCGACATGAAGGCCGCGTCCCTCTCCCGGCTCATGGAGCTGCCGGGCATAGGGAACAAGAAGGCCGAAGCCATCATGGACGCCCTTAAAAAGCTCTAGCACGGTCAGAAATATCTCCCGGGCCGAGCCCTCCGGCCCGGCATCGCCCGCCTTCCGGGAATTCGGCACTCATGCTCTCCTTCTGAAAAGAGATGCGCCGCTCTTCACGGCGTCCGTCTTCCATGATATATGCTCTGCGCCGGCATCATCTGCGTCGCCCGGGGCCGGCATCACGCGGCAGGGCCGCAGCCGGGCAGGCCTTTTCGGCAGCGTTTTCCGCAGGCCTGTTCCGTGTCTCTCCGACGACCATGACCACGGAGGCCGCCATGGGCTTTCTTCTCGCGCTTGTCTCTTCCGCCGCGTTCGGCCTCATTCCCCTGTTCAGCCTGCCGCTCATGCACGACGGCATGGCTGCGGAATGCGTGCTGTTCTATCGCTTTCTTTTCGGTGCGCTGGCCATTTTTCCCATTCCCGTGCTCCGTCACGAACGACTGGCCGCGCCCGCGCGGGAACTCGTGCGTCTGGCCGTGCTCAGCGTCATGTACGCTCTTGCCGCGCTGCTCATGTTTCAGGGCTTCCATTACCTGCCGAGCGGCGTGGCCTCCACGCTGCAGTTTCTCTACCCGCTCATGGTCATGATCATCATGATCGTGTTCTTTCACGAAAAGCCCTCCCTCATCACCGCCTCTTCCGTGGCGCTCGCCATTCTGGGCGTGTTCCTTCTGAGCGGCGGCGAAGGAGAGGGCGCCGTCAGCGCAAGGGGCATAACGCTGCTGCTTGTTTCCGCCCTGTGCAACGCCGTTTACATCTCCGGGCTGCACGTCGCCCGCATACGCAGCATTTCCGGACTCAGCATCACCTTCTGGGTGCTGTTCTTCGGCATGCTGGCATCTCTTGTGAACGCGCTTGTCTCCGACACGTTCGTATGGCTGCACTCCTGGAGCGAAGCCGCGCTCGCCGTGCTGCTCGCCGTGGTCACCGCCGCCGTGTCCAATCTCACCCTCGTTCTGGCCATTCAGCGCATAGGCTCGACCATGACGTCGATACTCGGCGTCATGGAGCCCCTCACCGCCGTCACCGTGGGCATTCTCGTCTTCGACGAGCCCGCCACCGCGGGCGTTTTCGCAGGCGTGGCCGTCATCTGCCTTGCCGTACTGCTCGTCATGGCCGGCCCCCAGCTCGTGCAACGGCTCAAAAAAGGCCGTCTGCAAGCCTCAAAATGACGGACGCTTCCGCCGTTTTCCCGCCTCTCGCAAAAAAATCCGCTTTTTTTTCTCCGTCTCAAACCTTTTCTGAGACCGTGCGGAAAGATAAGGAAACATGACGGCAAAAAACGCCCACCGGCCAGACCTTCCCCAAAGCTCCTTTTCTTCCGCGTCATTACATTGAGGCTCGGCACAGCATCCGCCCGGCAGGACGATGACGGACCAGGATGCGAAGAGCGGAGACCCGCCTTGCCGCCTTCGCCAGTTGCCCCAAAATCGCCGTTCAGCGCTCCAGTCTTACGCACTGTTGCCGAATAGCCTCTCCCGCGTTTCCGCCGGCAACAAAACGCGAAAGAGTTTGAAACGTGACAGAAATCGCACCGCTGCCTATATACTGAACCCGTGGTCCACATCATGTTTCACAATCATTCCTTCCTCACTTCATCATTCATTCAAAAGGAACTCTCCATGACCAGAAAGACCATCGCCGCCGCTCTCGCCGCCGTCATGTTTGCCGCCTCCCTTCCCGTTGCCGCCATGGCCTACCCCGGTTTCCAGGGACACGGCTACAACGGTCAGGTGCCCGCTTCCTGCCCGGCTCTGCCCAACCTCACCGATGAGCAGAAGGCTCAGTTCACCAAGCTGCACGAAGAACACTACGCCGCCCTTGCGCCTCTGCGCGACAGCCTCATGGAAAAGCGCATGACCCTGAACGCTCTTTCCCGCAATCCCAACGCCACCCCCACGGAACTGCGTCAGCTTGCCTCCGACATCTCCAAGATTCAGACCCAGATCCGCACCGTGAACGACGACTTCTATGCCAAGATGGACAAGGCCGGCCTGCCCCTCCCCCAGTTCCGTCATCATGACGGATACGGCCATCGCGGCCACGGCATGGGCATGGGTCAGGGCATGGGCCGCGGATACAACCGCTAGGCTCAGGACTCATTATTTCCAATGACGTCAAAAAAGGATAAGTATGGATATGGAGGTTTCTATGTCCACTCTTTTTTACCTTTCTTCCGCTCAGATGGAT
>NZ_CALUWV010000073.1 GCF_944324575.1 uncultured Mailhella sp.
TTGTGGCCCAGGGGGTCGCAGGTTCAAACCCTGTTATTCGCCCCATATTTTGCCCCGATTTCATCGGGGCTTTTTTTGTGCCCGTCATTCTGCTGCCGTTTTCGCACATATTCCTTTCCACATAAGAAACGGGCTCGGAAACGTGCGGAAAATCTTTCGACCCGCTCCTTGCCCCTTGCCGACACGTCTTTTTCCCGAGCGGGAAAAACTGCCGTTCTTCTTCCCAGGCCTTACAAAAAGACCGCTTTGCCTACAGCTCCAGCGCCAGTCCTACAGGACAGTGATCGGAACCGTACACGTCGTTTTCTATCCACGCATCCCGAACGTTGTTCCGAAGCTCGGACGAAACGAAGAAATAATCCAGCCGCCACCCGACATTGCGTTCCCGAGCACGGGTCTTGTACGACCACCATGTATAGGCGCCCGCCTCATCGCCGTGCACGAGCCGAAAGGTATCCACATATCCGGCCTGAACAAAACCGTCCATCCAGGCACGCTCCTCAGGCAGAAAACCGGTGTTGCACTCGTTTTCCCGGGGTCTCGCCAGATCAATGTCCCTGTGGGAAATATTGAAGTCTCCGCACACTACGATGGGCTTGTCCTGGCGCAGTTCCTCAGCATAGTCCAGAAAGGCGTTGAAAAAGCCCATCTTGTACGGTACGCGGCGGAACACGCCCTTCGAGATCTCCTCGCCCCCGTTGGGGAAGTAGATGTTGAAGAAGTGCAGCTCGGGAAACTCCAGATGCAGTACGCGACCTTCGCCGTGATAATCGGGATCGGGCAGCTCATGCTCAACGTTCAAAGGCGTTCTGCGACTGAACACCGCCACACCGGAATACCCTTTTTTGACCGTGGAGGCAGACCACCAGGAATTCCAGCCCTCTGGCTCCCGCTGATGTTGCGGAATCTGTTCCGGGGCAGCTTTGGTTTCCTGCAGTCCCACCACATCGGCCTGAGTTCTGGAAAACCATTCCCAGTCCGCCTTTTTGCTGACGGCGCGAAAGCCGTTGACGTTCCACGACACAAAGCGCATGAGTGACATACTATCCGTCCTTCTTCCGTTGGGAGAATCTACGCGACAATGCCCGCAATCTCAAGAAAAAAAGCCGCAACTCGTCCCCGGCTTCATCGCTGCGCACCCTCGGAGCTCCCGAAGCAGACGGCGGAAAACAAAACCGCGTCCGGCAGTATTTCTGCCCGGACGATGCCGAAAAATACATGCACCAAAAATCCCTGCCAGCGCTCTTCTCCGTCAGGTCACAGGCACTCCGCCCGAAACGGAGGATTGTACGCAATGTCGATTTTCGACCATAAAAAAAGGCAGGTTCAGAGAACCTGCCTTTAAAATCCGTTCAAAATACCGGAGATATCGCTAATCGTTGAGGAATTCCTTGAGTTCCTTACCGGCCCGGAAGAAGGGCAGCCTTTTGGGGCTGACTTCCACGCGGTCTCCGGTACGGGGGTTGCGCCCGGCATAGGAACCGTATTCTTTAACCTTGAAACTGCCGAAACCGCGGATCTCAACACGATCGCCCGCAAGAAGTGCTTCCTTCATGCAGTCCACGAAAGTATTGACCACAAGGGTGGCTTCATCCAGCGACACATTGGACTGTTCGGCAAGATTCTTGATCAGTTCACTCTTGTTCATGACATCTCCGTCATACGGTATTAACCTGCCCTGCCGGCAGGGAGAAGGATTACTGCGCGCGGGGGCTCTCCCCTGAAAGCTCACTTGGTGTCAAGTAAGACATCTATAACCCTAAACCCGTTGCCTTGCAAGGGAAATCAGCCACCTATCCGTGACTGTGCTCATGCTGCCAGAGAAGGTAATCCCTCAGGAAAGAATCGATGCGTCCGTCGAGCACGGCGTCCACGTCGCCGCACTCGGAACCGGTGCGGTGATCCTTCACCAGACGATACGGCTGCAGCGTGTAGGTACGAATCTGACTGCCGAAGGCAATGGCATCCTTTCCGGCGTAGTCGGCCTGACGGGCAGCATCGCGCTTGCTCTGCTCAAAGGCATACAGACGAGCCTTGAGAACTCGCATGGCGCTTTCCCTGTTGCTCTGCTGCGAGCGCTCGTTCTGACACTGCGCCACGATTCCGGTGGGAATGTGCGTGATGCGTACGGCGGACTCGGTCTTGTTGACGTGCTGACCGCCCGCACCGGAGGCACGATACACGTCAATGCGCAGATCGCATTCCTTGATCTCGATGCTCGATATTTCGCCCGCGTCGGGAATGAGATCCACGGAAGCGAACGACGTATGCCTGCGACCGGAAGCATCATAAGGGGAAATACGGATAAGGCGGTGAATGCCCTTTTCGCCCTTGAGCAGCCCGTAGGCGTTTTGCCCCTGAAGCCGTATGGTCACGGCCTTGATGCCCGCCTCTTCACCAGGCAGTAAGTCCACGATTTCAGCCTTGACGTGATGAGACTCCGCCCAGCGCAGATACATGCGTTCCAGCATTTCCGCCCAGTCCTGGGCCTCGGTGCCGCCAGCGCCGGGATGAATGTCCAAAAGCGCGTCCATATGATCGGACTCGCCGCTGAGCAGCACGGTCATTTCCGTTTCCGTCAAGAGCTTTTCCAGCGTATCGGCCTGCTCGTTCAGCGTTTCAAGGGCGTCTTCTTCGCCGTCGGACACGAAATCGAGCCATTCTTCCATTTCATCATAGCTGGCCTTCAGTTCGCGAAAACGGGCCACCTCGGCCTCAAGACGGCTTTTTTCCCTGAGCACGGGCGTGAGCTTTTCCTGATCGGCCCACGCGTCGGGACTGGAAATGATGCCTTCTATTTCCTCAAGTCGCGCCTCCCGCGTGGGCAGGTCAAAGACGCCCCCAGAGGGAAGTGAATTGTTCGGCAAGATTATGGCAGCGGGAACGAAGTTCGGCCAACTGAAGCATGACGGTATCCTTTGTTGCGGTATGTCCGCCGAAGCGGAGAATGTCGAAACGGATCTGCCTTACGCGCGGCCGCGCCGCACAAGGGGCAGCCCCAGCAGAAGCAGTATCATGAAGCCCGCGGCAGGAAGCCACGGATGCAGATAAAAGTAAGGCGTATGCCCCTGCAAGGCAAGCGCCGTGCCCGTAAGGGAGCCTGGCACGAAAAGCGCGTAGTCGTTCTCTGCTCCCCCCATGGCGTGGATGCCGCCCAGAGGATCGAGAACGGCCGTGATGCCGCTGTTGGTGGCTCGCAGCACATAGCGCCCCTCCTCCACCGCTCGCATGAGCGCAAGCTGAAGATGCTGCATGGGAGCGGAGGTATAATCGTACCAGGCGTCGTTGCTGATGTTCAAAAGCAGTCCTGCGCCCTCCGCCACCCGCTTGCGGGCCAGTTCGGGAAAAATGGCCTCATAGCAGATGAGCATCCCCATGTCCAGCTCGCCACGGCCCTGAAGATGCAGAGGAAAAAGCATTTCCTGCGTTCCGGGCTCAAAGCCGCCGAGCCCCTGAAGAAGACTCTGGAATATGTCCCAGTCCAGAACGGGAGGGAGGTACTCCCCGAAGGGAACAAGATGCTCCTTGTCGTAATGCCCGGCGTCCCCCTGCGGCATAAGCAGAAAGGCCCGGTTGTAAAGGAGCGTTTTTCCGTCCGCCGAGCGCTCCACGCCGGGAGCGCCGAAAACAAGCGGAAGGCCGAGCTCCTGCACGAAGTCGCGCAGAGACGCGGAAAGAGGGCCGGAAGGATAGGCAAACGGCATGGCCGTTTCCGGCCAGAGCAGAAAATCGGGAAGAGCCGGAGCGAGCGTGACGTCTCCGGGAAGTTCCGTACGGCCCATGAATGCGGCCAGTTCCGAAGAAGACGGCCGGGGCTTTTCCGCTCCGGCAAGAGCGTTCACATTCCCGCGCACGCCGTCCATGCTGAGACGGACGTAGCGCTCAAGCGTGTGCTGCTGATACTCCTTCGACCATTTCACGTCCTGCCGCACGCTTCCCTGCACCATGGTGACGGTCACGGGAATGCTTTTTTCCGCAAGTCTCTTTGGCATGACGGAAAGACGCCATGAGCCGAACGCGGCGATGACGACAAGCAGTCCTGCGGCGCAGGCCATCAGAGTGGCTCCCCCTCTTCGGGAGGCCTTTGTGCAAAGAAGCATGACGCCCTCGCAGGCAAGACAGGCCGCAAAGGCGAGCACGCCCGAATAGCCGTACTCCCCAAGCAGACTCAGAGGCTGAATGAGCGCCGGCCACGCCGCAAGTCCCGAGGAGAGCGTAAGCCAGGAAAAACCGGTACCGAACCAGCCGCGAGTCCACTCGAGCAGAAACCACAGAACGCCTGCCAGCGCGCAGCGCCGCCAGGGAGAGAGCGAAAGCGTCCGGGCCATAAGCCAGGAGAACAGTCCGCCCCACAGCGCCACGTACATGCCGAGCAGAATGGAGCACGGCGCCGCCAGAATCCAGGGAAAGCCACCGTACATATGCGCGGCCACGGCAATCCAGTACAGCGCCGCCGCCGCGCCGGGAATCCCCGCACACCAGCCCATGCGGAAGGGAGCGGTCGTGCGCGAGGCAAGACAGAGCACTGCCGGGTAGAGCAGGATGATCAGCGGCAGATGGACCACGGGATTGGGAGTACCCAGAAAAACGGACAACGAGCCGACCGCGACAAGCACGACACCGGTTCGCAGGGAAAAGCTCATGACTGCCCCCTGTCGAGCACGCGGCAGCTTATGGCCTCCGCGATGTGCGCGAGCGAAAGATCCGCCGCGCCTTCAAGATCGGCGATGGTTCTCGCCACACGAAGAATGCGGGTATACGCCCTCGCGGACAGCGCAAGGGCGTTCACGGCATTCCCCAGAAACTCATGTTCTTCCCGTCCGAGCCTGCAGTGCTCGTCGAGCATTCTGCCGGACAGGTCAGCGTTGGTGCGGCACTTCGTCCCCCGGTACCGCTCGCGCTGCACCTCCCGCGCACGAATGACCCGCTCCCGCACTTCGGCGGACGACGGTCCGGTCTTCTCGGACCGGATGTCTTCATAGGAAACAGCGGGCACCTCAACATGAAGGTCGATGCGATCCAGCAGCGGACCGGAAAGTCTGGCCCGGTATCTGGCCACGGCCTGCGCGGAACAGGTGCATTCATGGCGGGGATCGGTGCGGTAGCCGCAGGGACAGGGATTCATGGCCGCAAGCAGCATGAAATCGGCGGGATAGGAAACCGCGTAGGTAGCGCGGGAAATGAACACTCGCCCCTGCTCCAGAGGCTGACGCAGCACCTCAAGCGCCTGCCGCTGAAATTCAGGCAGCTCGTCCAGAAACAGCACGCCTCTGTGAGCAAGGCTGACCTCTCCCGGATGCGGAGGCACGCCGCCGCCAATGATGGACACGCTCGAGTCGCTGTGATGCGGCGTGCGAAACGGACGACTCGTCACAAGCCCCCGTCCGTCAAGCATGCGCGCCACGCTGTAAATCTTGGTCACTTCCAGCGCCTCTTCCAGGTCAAGCGGAGGAAGAATACCCGGCATGCGTCTTGCGAGCATGGTCTTTCCGCTGCCGGGAGGTCCGATGAACAGCAGATTGTGCGCGCCGGCCGCCGCCACTTCCATGGCGCGCTTGGCCTTTTCCTGCCCCTTCACATCCGCAAGGTCGAGAAACTCCTCTGCAGTCCGGTCAGGGGGGCACGCCGACACGGGAGCAAGATCCGCGCGACCGGCAAGAAAGGCCGCGGCCTCAGCAAGCGTTTGCGGCGCAAACACGTCGAGCCCCTCGGCCATGGCAGCTTCCTGAGCATTGTCCGGAGCCACCAGCATGCCGCGCGCGCCTTCCGAGCGCGCCAGCATGGCCACGGCCAGAACGCCGGGCACGGGCTTGAGACGTCCGTCGAGAGAAAGCTCGGCGGCAAAGAACCAGCCTTTCAAAGATTCTGCAGGGAGTATCCCCGACGCGCCCAGAAGACCGAGCGCTAGAGGCAGATCATAGGCAGACCCCTCCTTTCGACGGTCGGCCGGGGCGAGGTTCACCGTAATGCGCCCCGGAGGAATGCGGAAGGAAGAATTCTGCAGCGCCTTGAGCACTCGTTCGCGGGATTCCCGAACCGCCCCCTCGGCCAGCCCGACCATGACGAACGAAGGCATGCCCTGCCTGCCGTAATCCACCTCAAGATCGACACGAAAGGCATCCACTCCCAGAACGGCTCCGCAGGAGAGATGAACCACCATGGGAACCTCAGAAGCTCAGGCCCGGCAGTTCGAGAATGAGCCGGTAGGAATTGTCCCTCGCCTTGCTCTGGACAGCCCCCAGAATATGGAAGCACTGATGATAATAGCCGATGATGAACTGCCGCTCGTAGTTCTTGCCGGTCTCGATGTTGTCCTGCGTGCGATAGTACAGCGATATGCTGCTCGTGGGGCGGAAGGTGAACGTATTGGTCAGAAGACGCTGCGCTCTGGTGAACCGGATATCGCTCAGGTTGTCTCGCTTCATCTCATCGAGATAGTTATAATATTTGTTTCTGGTACTGTAGGACAGGCTCCAGGAACCCCAGCGGGCATTGGAAAGCGTGGTACCGGTGTCGCTGCGGGTGATGCCGTCACCATACATGGACACGTAAAGGCGGTTCCACACGCTGAACCAGTTGACCGGCCGAAGTTCCAGATAGGAATACGCGTCCATGACCGGCTTGCGCTCATAAAGATCGCGGAACTCGTTGCGGTTGGCTTCGTCGATGTCGTATCCCGTGGCCAGTTCCCAGCGCAGAGGATCGAAATACGTCTCGCGGGTGTTGTACTTGCCCTGCGCCCCGGAAACGGTCTCCCGCCTGGCCGTCACGATGTTGGTCACGGAAAGACGTACTCTCTGCGAAGGCTTGAGACGATCCATTTCCTCAAAAATGGGATTGTCGGCCTGATCCCTGTCGGGCGTCCATTCGTAGGTCAGACGGGGCTGCACCCGGTGACGGACGCCGGTCCAGCTTGTCTTGCCCACATTTTCGGCTACGGCTTCCAGATGATTTTCCGGCATGTCCCAGATACGTGAAAACTGCGTAAAGGTTTCCGCGCTCATGTCGGGAATGAACCGGTCCTTGGTGCCGCCGCCGCGCGTCCAGCGCAGAGAATCGTTGAAGGGCACGTGATTGCTGTTGTAGTAGGTCTGCCGCACGCCGCCCGTCACGAGCAGAGAAGCGCCGGGCAGATTCACGGGCAACGTCAGCTCTGGATGAATTTCCGTACGCAGGCCGCGCACGCCGCGGGCACGATATTCATAGGTGCTCGACACCTCACCCTGCAGTTCCAGCGGCAGATTTTCCAGAAAAGCGCCCTTGAAGAGGTAGGCATTCACAGGAATGCGCTGCACCGTGGTATCCTGACTGTGCGGCTGATTACCGTGCCCGAAGGAAGGATCCTGCTCATAGCGGAAGCCCACGGACACCATGAAGCGGTCCCAGTCGCGATACAGAAAGCCTTCGCTCACGCGGTTTTTGTCCACTTCCTGCAGGTCGCGGCCGAACATATCGTAAAGAGCGTCGCGGGAACGGTTGAAGCCCGTACGCATGTCGCGGAACTGCCGCAGGAAGTTCTGATCCGAAGTATAGTCGAGGTTGTAGCGATAGCGCCAGCCGGAATCGCCGACGAATCCGTCGCCCATGCCTCGCAGCCAGAATCTCTCTTCATTGGTGTTCACCTTGCCGTCGGTATCGTTGACGGGGTCGCTGGAATCCCTCCGGAAGGTGTGCTTGTCGTACAGAGCGTCAAAGGCCAGCCAGGTCTTGTCCTGATCGCGGGTATGCGCGCGGTATTCAATGCCCGGCATGAAGCCCGCCTTGCTCATGTAAGTGCCGTAGAAGGTAAGATCACGGCTTTCGTCTATGACCTGAAAATACGGCTGAGAAAAAAAGGTACCGTTCAGGCTGCTGTAGCCGAAGTCGGGCATGAGAAGCCCGGACTGTCTCGTAGTCTTGGCCGGAAGCACCAGATAAGGCGCATCCATGAGCGGCACGTCCAGAATGTTGAGCGTGGTATGTTTGAGCCTGGCGTAGCCGTCTATTTCTATGTCGGCCTGATCAGCATCAAGAGACCAGGCCGGAACCTCGCCGTCGCAGGCCGTGACTCTGGCGTTCTTGAAGCGGTAGCGATCGCCGAAGAGCTTGTCCACCTTCTGTCCGGTCACGTACATATGCGGCCCGGCAATGAATATGGAACCGTCCTTGAGCCAGCCCGTGCGGGAAGTGAGATCAAATTCCGCCTCCGAGGCATTCAGCATGTCGCGCCCCATGCGGGCCTCAACCTTCCCCTTGACGAAAATCCAGTTTGTGGTGGTGTAGTACCTGGCGAAATCGGCTTTCATGTAGTCTTCGCCGCGCTGGAGCAGCACATTGCCGGTAGCCTCAACAATGACGCCATCGTCAAGACTGACGAGATTGTCGGCATTGAGCGTCCAGGGAACTTCTCCGCGAGTGGTCAGAGACTTCTGCCCTCCCTGGCTCTGTGCAGCCTGGGAGGAGGAGAAAAGGCACGTCAGCACCGCGAACACGGTCACAAGCGTACGACACAACGAAGATAAGGAAGCGAAAGGAAAAAACACGGCATATTCCGGGTTGCAAGACAGGGAAAGAGGCGGTAGAGGCAGAAACGGAACGTGAAAAAGACAACCGCCGGACGTACCGGCCGGCTTTTCAGCACGAAGCTGATTTTCCATAGCATACAACTTGACCGAAAAAAAGCCCCCGCACGGGCCTTAACGTCGACCGTCTCGCCGGAAAGGATATCCATCATGACAGAGCCTTCATGCCATGTCCGCATCAACTGGGAACACTTTCGCCACAACGTCGTCACCCTCATGCAGAAGGGGCACGACCTCATGCCCGTCATCAAGGCGGACGCCTACGGACACGGCGTGACACGTGCCGCAAAAATTCTGGAAGAGTGCGGCATTGCCTGGGCCGCGGCAGGCACGCTTGAGGAAGCCGCAGCGATACGCGACGCGGGCTTTTCCGGCAACATCGTATCCCTGCTCTGCCTTGCTCCCGGCGACGACGACATACGCCTTGCCCGCGAAAAGAATCTGACTCCGCTCATCCACAACAGGGAAGGCCTTGTTGCCTCAAAAGAGGCCATGCGCAGACAAGGCGCCGTGACGCCCCTTACCATCGCCGTCAAGGTGAACACCGGCATGGGGCGCCTCGGCTTTGCTCTGGAGGACATCGAAAAGGTTGCTGCCTTTCTTGCCGACGCCCCCGAGCTTTCCCCCATCGTGCAGGTTTCGCATCTCGCCGTGGCCGACGATCCCGCGGAGAGCGCCTATACCAGCCGTCAATGTGACATCTTCTACCGGGCGACCGACATCCTGCACCGGGTCTTTCCCTCCATGCGCTGCTCTCTCGGCAATACGGCCGGCCTTCTGGAAGGCGTGACGCACGATGACGATCTCTGCCGGCCCGGCATTGCCCTGTACGGCTACGATCCTCTTTACGGAACTGAACACGAAGGACATTGCGGCTCTCTTCTTCCCGTCATGGAAGTATCCGCGCCCCTCATCAGCGTTCATCCTCTCCACAAGGGCGAGAGCGTGGGATACGGACGAACCTACAAGGCGGACTCGGAGCGGCTCGTCGGCTGGGTGGCCATAGGCTATGCCGACGGCTACCGCCGCAACCCAGCGCCGGGAACCTGCATGAGCATAAACGGCACGCGCGTGCCCGTCATCGGCAGGGTGGCCATGCAGATGACCTGCGTGGACCTTACAGATCTTCCCACGCCTCCCGTCCCCGGAGACACGGTCTACGTGCTCGGTGGACCGGGAAACGGCGTCAGCGCGCAGGAACTTGCCGGATGGTGGGGGACCATTCCCTACGAAGTGACCTGTCTGCTGGGCAAAAACAGAACGGAGTCAGGACCACCCGTAAAACGGGTGGCTTGTTCAGCCCTGTAAGGGCTTGTTACTTACTCGCGCCTTAAGGGCGCC
>NZ_CALUWV010000074.1 GCF_944324575.1 uncultured Mailhella sp.
CAGGCCGACAGCCGGAGCCTCGTCATTCTCGATGAAATAGGCCGCGGCACCAGCACCTTCGACGGGCTGGCCCTGGCCTGGGCCGTGGTGGAGGAGCTCGCGCGCCGCGCCGCAGGAACCATCCGCACGCTTTTTGCCACGCATTATCACGAACTGACCTCTCTTGCCGGATCGCTCCCCGGCGTGTGCAACATGAATATTGCCGTCAAGGAATGGAACGGCGACATCGTGTTTCTGCGCAGGCTCATTCCCGGCCCGGCCGACCGCAGCTACGGCATTGAGGTGGCGCGTCTTGCCGGCGTGCCCGCGCCCGTGGTGCAGCGGGCCCGCGACATTCTCGCCCAGCTTGAGGCCGCGCGCGGCAAGGCCCGCGTGGCAAAGCTGGAAGCCGCCGTTCTGCCGGGACTGGACATTGTTCCCGCAAAGGCTAAAACCGTGAAGGCGGCTTCTGCCGACGCTGTCTCCGCTCCGCAGCCCGAGCCCGCCCCGCAGCCCGAGCCCCCCGTGCTGGAGGCCCTGCGCCGCGTCAATCCCGACGCCATGACCCCCATGGAGGCCCTGCGCCTGCTTTCCGACTGGAAAATGCTCTGGGGCATGCCCGAAAACAGGGATGATTCCGCGCCCGGCGCGGACAGGGCGGCAACGGACGCGCAGAATGACGTGCAGAATGACGCGCTTTCTAACGCGTCAACGGCCGCTTCGGACGCGCCCACGCCCGAAAGAAAGCCCGCGCGCAGGGGCCGGAAAAAGGCCTCCGACGCCGCCTCGCAGCCAGAAAACGACCGCACCGGATCCCGTCCGGCGCGGCAGACCGGCATGCCGCGCGCATGCCTTAAGGAATGGTATGAAACGTAGTTCAGCCTGCTGGAGCGCGTGCCTTGCGCTTCTTGTGCTGTGCGCGGCGCTTGCCGTCGCCGGATGCGGCCGCAAGGGCGATCCCGTGCCGGACTTCTCCCGTGACGAATTTGCCTTTGCCTCGCTCGGCGCGGAAGCCGCAGCCGACGGCACCATCACCTTTCAGGGCACGCTGTCCGGCGCGACGCAGAACATGGAATACATGGTGCTCGAAATGCAGGCCGTGGACGGCGAGCTGTGCGAAGGCTGTCCCTTCCTCGCGCAGGACGTGCACCGCGTGGATTCCCGCGACGCCTGGGAGAGCGAAAGCGGCTCGTCCTTCAGCTTCGTGTACCGTCCCGTCTTTCCCGGCAGCGCCTACCGCTGGCGTCTGACGGGCTACAACCTCTATTCCGGGCTTCCCCCTGTGGTGAGCCCCATGCAGACCGTCTTTATGGCAGGCTCCCCCTACGAAGCCGTGTCCATGCCGGAAAACGGAGAGTGACCATGGTTGTTCTTCAACGTTCGGCGCGCATCCTCTGCGCCCTGTGTCTCGGTCTTGTGATGTGCCTTTTCGCCTCTCTGGCTCAGGCGGCCGCCTACGCGGACTTCCGCGCCGACATTCAGTACCGCATCGACGGAAAAACCGTGAAGAACTGCGGTACGGCCATCTCGTCCGGCCCCTGCGCCCGCATGGATCTCGACCTCGGCAGCGCAGGCGTGTTCACGCTCCTTGTCGACTCCAGAGAACATATGCTCCGCGTGCTCTCCCAGCGCCTCAGAGCCTACGTGGAAATCCCCGTTGCCGGTGACCCCAGAGACTGGCGCAGCCTCGTCAAAAGCGCAGCCGCCGCCGTCATGCCCCAGAGCATGGGCATGATCAGCCTTCAGGAAAAGGAATGCTCCCCCCTCGGGAAGGACAACTGGCAGGGCTACCCCGTCCATAAGACCCGCAACGTCTACGAGGCCGGTTTCATGGGCTCCGTCCGCCGCTTTACCCTCGAAGTGTGGGAAAACGAGGCGTTTTCTCCCTTCCCCATGCACGCCATGGCCGACGAAACGTCCGCTACCCACGGCGGCAGCGCCTGGCTTACCAACATCGTCGCTGAACAGGCCTCCCAGTCCATGTTCAATATCCCCGAAGATTTTACCCGCTATTCTTCCGTCATGGATCTTTTCCTCTACGCCCTCTCGGCGTTTTAAAAACGCAGGAAAGGCATTGCGGGGGAGCGCTGCTTTCGCCATCCGTAAGGCGCTTTGCGTCAACGGTGCAGCGCTCCTCCGCTTCCCCTTGTTTCTGCCTTCCGGCTTCGCCGGTTCGGCAGGACAACGGGGACAGAAAGACGTATGCCGCGCACGTGCCCGAAGCTCCGGAAACCTTTGCTTGCAGCGGGAAGAAGGCTCTCATCGCTCATGCGGGGTCATGCCCCACGAACATTCTTTTTTCACCGCTCCGTAGCCGCTTCGTCTGCAACGGACAGCCGCCTTCCGAAGCTCCGGAAACCTTTGCCGGCAGGGAAACAAATCTTTCTCTCAGCGCTCTGGGGCCCCGGGCGACCTGAGAAGCCCGGCCGACGCCCGCAAGCAGGCGGAATTCACTTCCGCCGTTAAGCGCGCGGGCGTCGTGCAAGCCCCGTGCCCGTACAGCGTGTCCGGAGCAGACGGGAAGTGGCGGTACTCGGGAGAAGGAAAATGTCGCACTCCTGCGCCGGTAAAGCCGACAACGTCAATCTTGACATGAGATTGTGCAGGTATACAAAGAGGCGATAGCCTGCGGCGTGTCGTCGCGGACGGCATTCGTCCTTTCCGGGGAAACTGGACGACCGGAGAGCTGACGAGTGAGGATATAATCCTTTTGGGCAAAGAGTCGGCTTCATGACAGGCAGCAACGGTTTCCATCTGTCGGATCTTCAGTACTGGCGGGAACTGAAAATTCTGGCGGAGCGTGCGTCGAGGGATGTGCTTTCCGGTCTGCTTAACCGCGAAACGGCCACGGATTACATAGAGCAGTGTCTCAAGCATATGCATCCGGGCGACTCCTGCGCGCTTTTCATCATTGATCTTGACAACTTCAAGCAGGTCAACGATACCCTCGGCCATCAGGCAGGCGACGAGGTCATACGGCTTGCGGCCAAGGCGCTTGCGGGCTGCTTTCGCGCTACGGACATTGTGGGGCGTCTCGGCGGCGACGAGTTCTTCGCGCTGCTTTCCGGCAACATCACCGAGAGCGCGGCCAGAGACAAGGCCCGCAGCATCTGCGAGGCGCTGCAGTTTTCCATAGGCGTGAATCCCACGCTGCACGTGAGCTCAAGCGTGGGCGTCTACATCGCCACCGGCGAGACGCGCGCCTTTGAAAAGCTCTATGAACGCGCCGACGCCGCCCTGTACGAAGCCAAGGCCGAGGGCCGCAACAGATATCACATCAGCACCGGCGAAGGCGAGATGCCGCACAAGAGCACGCTCGTCCCCATGCCCCACGTGCCCCTGCAGGTTCCCCTGCTTCTCGAGAACATGGAAGAGGGCGTGGCGCTTCTGGAAGTGGAAAAGAACGCCGTCAACGTGCTTTACGCTTCTCCTGCCGTGTTCCGCATGCTGGGCACGGACAGCTCGGCCCTTTCCCTGCCCTGCGAGCTTTCGGTGTTCGGGGGCGTGCATCCCGAGGATCTCGGGGAATTTGAACGGCGTCTGCGCGACGGTCTTGCCGCAGGCAAGGCCGTGGAGTATGAGCATCGTTTCGCCTGGGGCTGCGGCTGGCGCTGGTGCCGCGCAAGAGCTGTGCGTTCCCCCATGCCGTGCAGCGACAACGTGATGATGGTGCTCGTGCGGGACATTTCCGGCGCGCGCAGGAGTCAGGGTGACATTCTGATGGAAGGGGAGTATTTGAAGCTGGCCCTCGACCGGGGCGCGTGCCTGCTCTGGGAAGTGGACGTGGCTTCCCGCAGGTTCCGTCTCTTCAACGGCAGGCGGCTGCGTTCCTCCGGCGCCATGATGGATGACTTTCCTGAAGGGCTCATCCGCAAGGGCTGGGTGCATCCCGATTCCGTGGACAGGTTCCGCGCCTTTGCCCGCGCCATGTTGAGCGGACGGCCCGCCGGCGGCGGAGCCTTCGTGCTGCGGCATACCATGAGCCGCCGTTTCGACTGGTTTTCCGTGCAGTACCGCCTCCTGCCCGACATGGACCGCGGGCCGCTCAGAATCGTGGGCATTGCCGAGCCCATCAGCGTGGGCATAGCCTGGAGCATTTCCGCCAGGGAACGTCTCTGGGAACATCTGCGTCCCAATCTTTTCTGCTACGTGCGCGGCGACCTTACCGAAGACCTCATGGAGGAACTCTGGATAGAGGGCAGAACCCTTACCCGGCATTTGCGCGGCGCAACGTTTCAGAGTCTCGTGGCCTGGGAGAAGAAGCGTCTTTTCCGCAGGGAGGACGGCGAGGAATTTTTTGCCGTGTTCAACCGCAGGGCGCTGCTCGACGCCTTTGCCCGGGGCCGGGAATGGATTGCCAGAGAGTTTCGCTGCGTCGACTTCGGCGGAACCGTGCGCTGGCTCTCATATGTGGCGCATCTGGCGCGGCATCCGCTCACCGGCAACGTGCAGGTCTTCGGCTTCCTGCAGGACACCGAACGCAGGCACGAGAGAGAAGCCGCCCTCGCCGGAAGTTCCGGAGATCTGCCCGTGCACGGCATCTACAGTCGGGACATGGCCAGAAAGCTCGCCGAAAAGGCCCTTGAAAGCGGGTCTTCCCCGAGGCATCTGCTGGCGCTCGTGCAGATGTGCGGCGTTTCCGGCCCGCAGGAGGCCGGCAGGCGTGAATTCATCATCATGGCGCTTTCCATGCTCATCGGGGCCGACTGCGTCATGGGCGAGTACGACGAGACATCCTTCACCGTGTTCCGGCCCGATGCGGCTTCCCGCGCCGTGACGAGACAGCGCATAGACGACGCCTTCGCCTTCGTGCGGCAGGCCCTTTCCGCCGACGGACTCGTGCCGGGACCGCGCTTTGTGACCGCCGTGGCCTGCGCCGATCTCGGCGGCATGGATTACGACGACATCCTGCGGCAGGCCGAACGCTGCTGTGCGCGGTGGAAAAACGCTCCTGCCGATGCCGTGGTCTTCATGGACGACCTTGCGCCGCTGCTGCCCCGTCAGGCCGGAGAGCCGGAAACCGGTCTGGAATGCCTTGAGAACGGCGAAGATTCCGGCGCGGAAATCCGAAGCCGGACGGACGACGCCGCACAGGCCTCCGCTGCGAAACCTGCCGTGCCGACAACGGTTTCGTCCCTCACCGACGAGGAAAAGGACGTGGCCATTGCCTGCCTCGACGCGCTGCTCCGGGAGGATTCTTCCGACGTGGCCATGAGCGAGGTGCTCCGCCACCTGGGAACCTATTATGAGGCCGACCGGGCCTATACGCTTTCCCTGGCCGAAGACGGCCGCACCGTGCGCGCTTCCCACGAGTGGGTGACCGAGGGCCGCTGCAGTCTGAAACGGCGGGTTTCGGGCATGGCGCTGGACAGGCTTCCTCTTCTGTGGCGCTGTCTGCGGGAGAATCGTCCGGTCTTTCTTGAGCGCAGGGCGGAGCCGGGCAGAAGAAGCGAGGACTGGCGCTTCATGGCTCTTCCCCTCGCCCCCGCGGAAGGCGGACCCGACGGCGTGCTGTGCGTGGAAAATCCGCGTCGGCCCATCCGCGTCGACGCCCTTTCCGCCGTGCTGCTGCCCCATCTTGCCCGCGTGCTTCGCTTTTCCGGCGCGGCGGGCTCCGGACGCGGCATGGCCGCTCTTCGGGATTCGCTCACCGGCCTGCAGAATCTGCGCGCCTACATGGACAGAGTGTGTCAGCTCACCTCCGACACCTGCACCTCCCTGGGTGCCTTCACCCTTGACGTGCCGCATCTTGCCCCCCTCACCGGTGCGCAGGGGCGTGGTCAGAGTTCGCGCCTCGTGCTGCTCTATCTTGCCGAAACCCTGGGCGCGGTGTTCGGGCGCGATCTGCTGTTCCGCACGCGCAGCGACGAGTTCGTGGCCCTTTGCGCCAACTGCACGCAGAACGTCTTTCTGGCCCGCGTGCTCCGCGCTCAGTCCATGCTGCAGCGCCGCTATCCCGGTCAGCTCCGCTTCGGCTACACCTGGTCCGAAGGACTTTTTTCCGGCGACAAGCTGGTCAAGGAGGCCCGCACCATCATGCTCTGCGGGCAGCTTGAAACGTCGGCAGGCGGCACGGCTCAGCCCGAGCTCGGCGTGCGCGGCCCGGGCATGGCGGGCACGGGCGGACTTGAGAGCTTTGCCATTTACCTGCAGCCCAAGGTCGACATGCGTTCAGGCGTCGTCATCGGCGCCGAAGCCCTGGTGCGCGGTCTCGACGGCTCGGGGCGTGTCGTCATGCCCGCGCGCTTCATCGAGGCCATGGAGCGTACCGGCGCCATCCGCGAGCTTGATCTGCACGTGCTCGGCATGACCCTCGCCCTCATGGAGGGCTGGCGTCGCAGGGGGCTCCGCAGCATTCCCGTTTCCGTGAACTTCTCGCGCGCCACGCTGTTCAGTCCTTCGGCGCCCGGCTCGGTGCTGGCCCTGTTCAGCCGCTATCCCATGCTTGCCCCCTCGCTGCTGGAAATCGAGGTTTCCGAAAACGCGGGCGACGTCGAAAGCCGCACCCTTGAAAGAGCCATGGCAGGCTTCCGTCCTTTCGGCGTGCGCTTCGGACTTGACGACTTCGGCACGCGATACGCCAACCTGTCGCTGTTCACGAGCGTGCCCTTCGACACCGTGAAGCTCGACAGAAGCCTCATTCGCGACCTTGCCCACAACAGCGTGGGGCGCGCGCTCGTGGGCGACATCGTGCGCCTCTGCCGGGCCAGAAACATGGTATGCGTGGCCGAAGGCGTGGAAAATCAGACACAGACGGACGCGCTGCTCAACGAAGGCTGCGTGTTCGGACAGGGCTTCCATTACGGACGCCCCATGCCCGCAGAGGAATTTGAACGACGCTGCCTGATCGCTGCCGATCAGCGGCAAGGAGAGAGTTCATGACTGACGACGAAATGACCGTAACCGTGAAGGAAAACAGCGGGCCTCTGCTTATCGTGGGCATGGGTGCTTCCGCCGGGGGACTTGAGGCGCTCCAGCAGTTCTTTGCCAGAATGCCCGACAACAGCAATCTTGCCTTTGTCGTCATTCAGCATCTTTCGCCGGACTACAAAAGCCTCATGGCCGAAATACTCGGCAAGCATACCGGCATGAAGGTCGTGCAGGCCGAAAACGACATGCCCGTGCAGCCCAACGTCGTCTTTCTCATCCCCCCGGGAAAGAACATGACCGTGAAGAACGGCAGGCTCCTGCTCGCGGAACAGGTGCACGGCGCGGTCAATCATCCCATAGACGTCTTCTTTTCCTCCCTCGCCGCGGAAAAGCGGGAACTGGCGCTTGCCGTGGTGTTTTCCGGTACGGGTTCCGACGGCACGGGCGGCGTCAAGGCCATCAAGGAGCACGGCGGTCTCGTTTTCGTGCAGGACCCCGGAAGCGCCCGCTTCGACGGCATGCCCAAAAGCGCCATCGGCACCGGCCTTGCCGACTTCGTCCTGCCTCCTTCCGAAATCGCCGCGGAACTGCTCAACTTTTCGCACTATCCCGTCATGGCCGAAGCCTCGGAACCCTTCCTTTCCGAGGACGAGGACATCCTTGCGCGCATCTACATGATTCTCAAGCGCGTGAGCGGCATAGACTTCACCCACTACAAGAGAAACACCGTGCTGCGCCGCATCGAGCGGCGCATGGTGGTCACCCACAGCGCCACCCCCGCCGACTTCGCAAGGCTCATCGAGGAAAACTCCGCAGAGGCCTCCCAGCTCGTCAAGGACATACTCATAGGCGTCACGCGCTTTTTCCGCGACGCGGAGTTCTTTGAAAAGCTCAAGGCAACCGCCGTTGCCGCCATTGTCGAGCAGAGCGACGAAAATACCCCCGTGCGCGTGTGGAGCGCCGGATGTTCCACCGGCGAGGAGGCCTATTCCCTGGCCATGCTCTTCCGCGAGGTGCTCGAGGAAAGGCATCTGCGCCGGGACGTCAAGATCTTCGCCACCGACGTCGACACCCGGGCCATAGAGCAGGCCGGAAAGGGCGTGTTCCCCGAAAGCATCGCCGAAGACGTGTCCCCCGAACGGCTCGCCCGTTTCTTCGTCCGGCACAATGATCAGTATCAGGTGAACAAGGACATCCGGAAAATGATCATCTTTGCGCCGCACAACATGCTTTCCGATCCCCCTTCGGCAGGCTCTCGCTCATAAGCTGCCGCAACGTGCTCATCTATTTTCAGCCCGTCCTTCAGAAGGGGCTCTTCGCCATTTTCCACACCGCGCTCAAAAACGGCGGCTTCCTCTTCCTCGGCAGAAGCGAAACCGCCAGCGAGTACAGCAAGGTGTTCACGCCCCTTTCCGCCGCAGAGAAAATATACGTGCACAGAAGCGAGGGGAAGATGGAAGACTTCATGCCCCCCGCCTTCAACATCCCGAGAATCCACACCGCAAGCCGCAGCGTTCAGGGCCTCTCGCCGCAGCAGGACAGCTCCTTCACCATGGAAGGCGTCTACAGCCGCTTCCTCGAGAAGTTCCTGCCCGCCTCCGTGGTCATCGACGATCAGAACAACGTCATTCACTTCTTCGGCAACTACGCCGATTACCTGAACATCGCTCCCGGCAAGGCCACCTTCAACTTCTTCTCGCTCGTGAACAGTGACGTGAATCTCGTTTCCTCCACGGCCATCAGCCGCTGCCGCACGGAACGCTGTCCCGTCACCTACACCGGCATTGCCGTGGACACCCCTTCGGGCCACAGGGTCATCGACCTTTCCGTGCAGCCCGTCGAGGACGAGTCGGGCGTCATGACAGGTCTTCTGGCCGTGCTCTTCGTGGAACAGCGCGACCTGCCCCTGGAAGGCGTTCTGGAAAAATACGACATCAATACCACCGCCGCCCAGCGCATCACCGACCTGGAACACGAACTGCAGGTCTCGCAGAGCGAACTGCGCTCCACCATAGGCGAACTCGAAACCGTCAACGAGGAACTTCAGGCCGCCAACGAAGAACTGCTTACCGCCAATGAGGAACTGCAGAGCTCCAACGAAGAACTCCAGTCCGTCAACGAGGAACTCTATACCGTGAATTCCGAGTTCCAGCAGAAGCTTGACGAGCTCACCACCATGACCAACGACCTGTCCAACTTCCTCTCCTCCACCATGATAGGCATACTCTTCGTGGACAGCGAGCTCAATATCCGCAAGTTTACCGAGTACATAGGAAGAGAGTTCCAGCTCGTGAGCCAGGACGTGGGAAGATCCCTTAAAATATTCGCCCACAGCTTCCCCGGCGAGGACATCATACAAGACGCCGACAACGTGCTCAGAACCCTGACCCCCGTCGACCGCGAAGTCACCGGCATGAACGGCCGCTTCTATACCATGCGCATCGCTCCCTACCGTACCACGGAAAACAGCATCCGCGGCCTCGTCATCACCGTCATCGACAGCCTCGGCGAAGGCAGAAACCGTACCCCCGCAGCCGCCGGCGACCCGGACGAGAAACGATAGAAAAGACAGAAAACGCAGAAAAGACAGAAAACGCAGGAAAGGCATCAGGGGCGCTGCCCCTGACCCCGCCGGGGGGAATGATTCCCCCCGGGCCCCCTCATTCCTTTCAGCTTGTTGACAACGCTCGGGGGAACGCGGGCGAGGTGCTCTGAACGGGAAGGGCAGGGGGGAGACGCAAAGACCGGAAGGCTCGGCGGACTCTGTTCGGGCTGCAAACTCAGTGCAGGCGTGCGCGGCTGCGCCCGCCTGCGGCTGGCCGACCGATGTTCCGCTTCGCGCAAC
>NZ_CALUWV010000075.1 GCF_944324575.1 uncultured Mailhella sp.
ACTGTGGCGGAAACCAGCTCCGCCGTGACGCCTATGCGCCGTCCAAGTTCCGACATGCTCAAGCCTCGCTCGACAAGGACGGCCCGGATTGCATAGCGAGCCTCATAGCGTAGGCGTCCGCATTCTTCGCGGGTCATAAGTCTTCCTCCAGCTTGCGCTTGCGTTGACGCGCCGCCTTCATCTCCAGAACCGCAGCCCCATAGTCTCGGAGCTTCCTGTCTTCTTCCGTCATCAAATCCAATCCCAACGCACGCGCCGCAACGCGGAATGGTTCCACATTGCCGGTGGCGCGGCAGAAGGCCAGCAGGGCCAGAATGGAGGGAGGATGCGACGTGTCGGAGGGGGCCAGCCACTTGTCCAGAGTGGCTTTGCTGATGGACAGGGTATTGCCGCCTGTCAGCTTGATGCCAGCCCGCTGTGCTATTTCATTCAGGCGGTCGGCAAGCATCTTTCTTCCTTCGCCTTCCGGCGCTCCGGCGGCATCGCGCATGGCGGTCTTGATGGCCGCCATGACGCCGGAAAGCCGGATGGCGTCGTCAAGTAAGGATAGCTGCTTCATGACCTGCTCCCTGTCCAAACGCGGTTCGCGCCCGGACGTTGATTTAATGGGGCGGGCCGGATAAAGTCCCTTTTGCTACTGTTGAAAACTTCAACCGCCCGTAAGTCCATATTTAGGACAAAATTTCAGACAAGTAAACTGAAATTTTGGGTAAAACTTAAAAACGCCTGAAATTTTATTTGTCAATTTTTATAGCTAGTTACGCAATTAGCTAGGTAAAAGTTGCGGTAAAACTTTGGCGTAGGGAACTTTTACCCAATGAAAACACTGGGAGAACGCATCCGATTCATACGTGGGGAAGAAAGCCAAGCCGAATTTGCAGAACGTGTTGGAATTGCAAAAGGTTCTATAGGTGGCTATGAAAATGGCAGAAATTCACCCAGTGCAGATGTTATTCTGAAAATTTGTCTTTCGTATGATATTTCATCCGAATGGCTTCTCAAGGGGGAAGGCTCCATGCACATTGGAGCTACTTCGGCTTCCTCTGTATGCAAAGAGAACCAGGAAAAAACATCTCAAGACTATTCTAACATTGAGAAAAAATTAAATATATCAGAAGAGGAACGCCGAGAGTTGACAATGGAAAATCGCAAGCTCTACCGAGAAAAAGAAACGCTCTATAAGGAAAAGGAAGAGCTACTCCGCGAAATCGGGGAACTACGAGAAAAAGTTGCCCGACTGGAGGAGCGTAAAAATCGACTCGCTGTTGCTTCGGATCAGCCTGCGCAACATAGCGGCGTTGCATAATCAGAAAAGACAAAAAAACAGCCCTGCTTTTGTGTCAAAAACGACACACGGCAGGGCTGTTGTATTCTCATTTGTCGTGCGGAAACGCTCTTGAAATAGCCTTCCGTTCTCAAGTCTTTTTTCGCGGCCTTTTTTAGACGCCGGACCACCATAAGCCCGCGCCTGGCCTACATATAGCCGACATCTAGCCGACTGGATGACGCCATACCGTCATTCTCATTTCTTCTGCCCCCCTATAATGGGAGAAAGGCATGGGCGACACCTCACTCAAACCCGCGGAAAGAATCATGGCCCTCGACATGATAAGGGTCAGCGCGCTTTTCTGAGTCATTGTTTTTCATGCAGGCGTGCATTTCAGTGAAAAATATCCTGAGTTTTTCTTTCCGTCCTATCTCCATCTCGGCAATCTCGGTGTTTCGCTTTTTATAGTCCTTTCTGGATTCTCCATCTCCTTCCAATCGCAACAAATCCATCTCCATTGCATTCCCGGCAAGGAAAACGTACCCTTGTAAAAAATGCAGTCGCTCTGTTCACCGTTCTTCTCTCGACAAGGAGGGCTCCCCTTGCTTTACCCCATGTTCATACGGCATCAGCTCTTCGGTTCTCTTGCGGGAGAACTGCCCGACTTTCCCGGCTGCACTCCGGAAGGGGATACCATGGACGAACTCATGGAAAACGTTCAGCCGACGGTTCTCGCATGGATGAACGAAAACGGCATGACGACAATGCCCCTGCCCTCCTCTCCCCGTGAGGAAGAAAACGGATGTCCTCCGCTTTTTGTGGAAATACCGTCTCCGCTCCCGCAAGCCCAGGACAAAAAATGACCGTCGTTTTTCGCTTTCATAAAAGGCGAGTGCATCCCTGACGGCGGCTTCGTTGCCGACGCCCCACATTTTCTGCTTGACGCGCACTCTCACCGATTCTCTGCGACACAGCACCTCATGCAGGCACGGTTCATGAAATTCCTCAATCTTTCCCACGGCTCCCTTGGCTGGAACCCTGAGCTGACCGCCCGTTGGACGGATGCGGCCGCCAGTTCCGGCAGGCCGGAACCCTTCAGCTGCACCCCGGCATGGCAACTTGCCTTTCACGATGCCTTTGCGCCCGCCAGAAGACTTTTTATCCATGCGAAAGACAACAACGTTCTGGCCTTTGCTGAGCTCACGCTGCTGTCCGGGCACGTCATTCTCGCTCCCATAGAATCGCACTGGATTTCGGCAAGTCCCCTGCTGGGGCCGGACGCCGACGATCTTTTTGCCGAAGCACTGCCCTTCATCTCCCAGGAATACGAAGGACACGCCCCCTGCTTTCTTCTCAGCGGCATGGAAAGGGGCTGTGAACTCTTCCATCGCCTCTTTCTCCGCCTTTCCCCGCAGTTCCGGTTTCTGAAACAGCCTGTCTCCCTGCAGCGCAGCGCCTCTCTGCTGGGAGGAATGGACGGTTATCTTTCCAGACGTTCGGGCAACTTCCGCTCAAAAATGAAAAAGGCCCGCAGAAAGGCCGCAGAAAGCGGCATTCTCTTTGAACGCGTCGTACCCTCAGGTCTGAAGGAAGCCGACGCCGTCTACGCGCGCATGGTGGCCGTGGAAGAAAAAAGCTGGAAAGGAAAGGGGCACTGCGGCATGACGGAACCTCCCTCTCTGGAGTTCTACCATGCCATGATACGACGTCTCTCCCTGTATCGAGGCGGCAGGGTCATGTTCGCCATGCATGAGGGCAGAGACATCGGCTTCATTTTCGGAGGCATGGCCGGTTCCTGCTACCGCGGACAGCAATTCAGCTATGATACGGACTGGAAAGCCTTTTCCATAGGTGATCTGCTTCAAATGGAACAGCTCGACTGGCTCTGCGAGGAGGGAGCCGTCCGTTACGACATGGGCATGAGCGATCATCCTTCCATGGCTTACAAGACGCACTGGGCGGAAACGGAGCTCTCCCTTCATGCCTGTCTGCTTATGCCCCGGCAGGCCAGGCTGTAGAAATGTTCCGACCGGGGCATGACGATGCTCTTCTTCCTTATTTTTCCTCAACGGTCTTTCAGACATCATGGATTTCTTTTCCCGCTTTTCCTACACTCAGCACAAAAAGTCCCTGCTGCGGACCCTGAACATCGTGTTGCTTCCGCTCTCTACGGCAGGAAAACGGCACGAAAACGTCATCCGCAGTCCGGCAGCGCCGTACGACATTAACGGCGCGGTCCCGGTTCAACTCTCTTTCCTCATGGAGGCAGTCCATGAAAAAATGGCTCATCGCTCTGGCGACTCTGGTCATCCTGCTGGTTGCAGGCGTCATCATTCTCTTCTTCTCCCTCAATTCCATCGTGGAAAAGGCCGTAAACACGGAAGGCCCGAAAATAACAGGCACCGCCGTGCATCTGGACAAGGCCGATCTTTCCCTCTTCTCCGGCAAGGGCGTGTTCAGCGGATTTACCCTGGGCAATCCTGCGGGCTTCAGCGGAAGCCATGCCGCAACGGTGGCCTCCATTTCCGTGGCTCTTGACACCGGCTCCGTGTTCAAGGACGTCGTCATCGTGCGCAACGTAACCGTCGACGGCCCGGAACTTGTCTATGAGCTCGGCAAGGACACCAGCAACTTCGACGTCATTCTGAAAAACGTCCGGGAATACGCCGACAGAAACGAACACAAAGAATCCGCTTCCTCCGCCTCTGCCGTCAGGACCGACGACAATGCTTCCAAAAAGAAGGTCATCATCGACGAGCTTGTCATACGCAACGCAAAGGCCATGCTCACCGTGCCTCTTCTCAAGTTCACCGTCCATGTTCCGCTGCCTGAAATCCGGCTGACCGACATCGGCCGCAAGGAATCCGGCGCCAGCTTCGCAAGGGCCGCCCTTCTCGTGGCAGCAGAAGTTTCCCGCACACTGGCCAAGGCAGCGGAAGAACAGACGAAGCACCTGGGCTCTACATTGCTCAAAGATGGCGACAAGGCCGGAGACAAAGCAAAGAATCTGCTGAAGGAAGGTCTCAAGCTGTTCAGGTAGCACCGCCGTCTGACGCCGGTAACATCTGAAAACAATGTCCGACCGTCCGCATAAAAACGCGGACGGTCTTTTTATGGTTTCCGCCGCCCAGAGCAGGACATTTTCCCCCGGCCTGCGCGAACGGCGCTTTCCCTGCGCTCATTCTGCGCCGGAGGATTCACCTTGCAAAGAGAGCACGGCTCGCATGGAAGAATGCGGAACACCGCGCCGACCGACTCTCTTCCCCCGTTCCGCAATCTGGTGCAGGAAAAGCCGTCATGCCGCATCTTGCCATGAGAAAGGCCGTGGACTAACATGGCTTGCCGCACCTTGTGTCGCCGTACGCATTCACCCTGTTTCCCCGCATTGCCATGAACTACAGAAAAATTCTGCTTCTTTCTCTCGGTCATCTGTCCTGCGATCTCAATTCCCACGCCCTGCCCGCCCTGCTGCCCTATCTGGCGGCGGCACACGGCTTCGACTATCAGACCTGCGGCTTTCTGGCTTTCGCCTATTCCGCAGTCGCCTCCCTCGTTCAGCCCGGTCTCGGACTCTTGGCCGACAAGATAGCCCGGGGATGGTTCATTCCGCTCGGCATTCTCATGGCCGCCGCAGGCATAGGAGCCACCGGCTTCCTTTCCAGTGAATACGCCATGTTCGCATCTCTGGTCATCGGAGGCATAGGCGCCGCGGTCTTCCATCCCGAGGCGGCACGCTACGCCAACATCGTTTCCGGCGACCACAAGGGCGTGGGGCTCAGCATCTTTTCCGTGGGCGGCAACGGCGGCATGCTCATGGGACCGGTCATCGTCATGCTGGCCGTGGGCGGCCTGCCCCTGGGCAGCTTCACCCTCGGAGGCTTCGGCCTGCACGGCACGGCGGCATTCTGCCTGCTCGGCCTCGTCATGGCCACTCTGCTCTTCTGGCGCGTCCGTGCCTGGGACATGGCGGCCAGAACGTCCACAGCTCGAAGCGGCGGCGCCGGTGCTGCCAATGAGTGGGGCTCGTTCGGCATACTGTCCGGCTGTCTTCTCACCCGCATGGGCCTCACCGTGGCATTCACCACCTATCTGCCGCTCTACTGGCAGGGCGTGTTTCATGCCTCCGCCTCCACCGGCAATCTCATGCTCGTTCTCTTTTCCGTGTTCGGCGTAGCCAGCAATCTCACCGGAGGCGCAGCCGCCGACCGCTGGGGCTTCCGCCGCGTCATACGCTGGGCGTCCTTTCTTTCCCTGCCCATTCTTGCAGTCTTCCCTCTGGTGACGAGTCCGTGGCTGGCCGCTCTTCTGCTCGCACCGCTGGCCATAGCCCTGTTCGCCCCGTTCAGCTCCATGGTGGTTCTCGGACAGCGCTATCTCTCCAAAAACATGGGCTTTGCCTCAGGCATCACGCTCGGCGTGGCCGTGAGCGTTGGCGGAATGTTCGCGCCTGTTCTCGGCTGGGCCGCCGACGCATGGGGCGGGCTTTCCCCGGCCATGCACCTTCTCACGCCTCTCGCCGTCGTGGGTGCGGTGTGCGCGTGCCTTCTCAGGGAACCGAAGAACGTCTGAAAACAAAAACGTCCTTGCGCTTCATGAAGCTTCCGGCTTCTTTTCGCAATGCACGAAAAAAGCCCGTCCGTGCTCTCCTTAGAAGAACAACGGACGGGCTTTTTGCAGCCTGCCGGATATTGGACATACAGGACAAAGACGCATCGGACGACGCCGACCGGCAGAGCCGGCACGACGCTTCCGCATTTCCCGGGCGACGCGAAAAAACGCCTTGCGCTCAGGCCCGGGCCTTGCGCCTTCTCGTCTTGAAACTGTGTTCGGCCAGCCAGCCGAACTCGCTCAGACGCTCGTCGACCTTGAAGAACAGCGTGTCCTTCGGGAAGGAGCCGTCCTTGTGGCGACGTCCTGCGGGAATGCCGGTCAGAAGTTCCATGGCCTCGGCAATGTGCGTCACGGGATAGATGGAAAACTTTCCGTCACGCACGGCATTGACCACCTTTTCATCCAGCATGAGATGTTCCACGTTGTCGCGGGGCAGAATGACGCCCTGCTCGCCCGTGAGTCCTCTGCGGGAGCACAGCTCGAAAAAGCCCTCGATCTTGCGCGTCACGCCGCCCACGGCCATGATCTGCCCGGACTGGCTCACCGCGCCGGTAAATGCCAGGGAAAGCCGGATGGGCACCTCGGAAATGGCGGAAAGCAGCGCCGCAAGCTCTGCTCCCGATGCGGAATCCCCTTCAATGCCGTTGTAGCTCTGCTCGAAGCAGAGGCTGCCGGAAAGCACCAGAGGCTTGTTGTGCGCAAACTGCGAGGCGAGGTAGCTTTTAAGTATCATCATGGCCTTGGTGTGGATGGGGCCGCCGAGCTCCGCCTCGCGCTCAAGGTCTATGATGCCGCCGTGTCCCACGCCCACGGTGCAGGAAATCTGATGCGGCAGCCCGAACTCGTAATCACCGCTTGTGGTGACGGCAAGGCCGTTGACGCAGCCGACTTCCGCTCCCGAGGTACGCAGCTTGATGACATCCCTGTCGTATTCCTCCATGAAGAGTTCCTCGACAAGGTCGGAACGATGACGCCGTGCACGCAGAGCCTCGTTGAGACTGGCCCTGTCCACCATGGCCTTTCCGGCCATGGCCGCCGTGGCCGATGCCTCGATGAGCGTCTCGCGCATGAGAGGGAACCGCAGAGAAAGCTTGCGATGATCCTCGCACAGTTCCGAGCCGTGATCCACCAGACCGGCCAGAGCCTCGCGGTCGAAGGGGAGGAGGTCGGCCTCGTCCATGATGCGGGCAAGCTGGCAGAGCCAGGAGCGAACGGAGGGGGCCGTGCGCTCGGTTTCCGAGGCCATCTGAGCCTTGATCTTGAACTGCTTGGCAAAGCGTTCATCCCGCTCAAGAAGCAGATCATAGAGCTCATCTTCGCCCACGAGCACCACCTTGAGATTGAGCGGCATGGGTTCGGGCTCTATGCCCTTCACGCGGGAGGTGTCGTTGAAGTCCGGGTCCTCAATGCGGGCAACGCCGGAACGCAGCGCGCGCATGAGGCCTTCCCATGCAGGACCGTTTGCCAGCAGATCATTGACGTGCAGGATCAGATAGCCGCCGTTGGCGCGGTGCAGGGATCCGGCCTTGATGAGCGTGAAATCCGTGACCAGAGCGCCCATTTCCGATTCCCGCTCCACGCAGCCGAGCAGGTTGCCGTAGGTAGGGTGATCCTCCACCACCACGGGTGCGCCGTGCATTTCTCCGTTGTCCACCAGAACGTTGACGCTGTAGCGGTACAGATCCGGTTCCTGCGGAGACGAGCTCTCTCCATGGGGAAGGACGGCAGGTCCGTCCTTGGGCAGAAACAGTTCCAGATGATCCAGTACGTCGGCCCGGAGATCGTCGAAAAAGGCGCGCAGCGCATCGGTCTTCTCTTCGCATCCGCACACGCGACAGGCTTTTGCAGCAACGGGCTCGACCAGCCTGTTCAGCAGATATTCCGCAGCGTCGCGTTCAAGCTGCTGCTCCTTCTTCTGAAAGCTTTTCTCAAGCTCGCCCATCTTGCGGACAAAGGGCGCCATGCTTTGCAGAAGCTGATCGGCACGGCGCTTGAACTCCCGCCTTTCCAGCGCATCCAGAAGCGCGACCTCCTCGTCGCTCAGGCGCTTGCCTTCCTTCATGGGGAAAAGCGAAAGCGAACCCTGCTCCTCGGCCTCAAGGGCAAAGCCCTTCTCCTCGGCCATGCGCTCAAGCTCCTTCACCATGCCCGAGCGCTTTTCGCGGAACTCCTCACGACCGGCGCGGCGCTTGCGCAAAAAGGCGTCGGAATCCAGTCTCGCGGGAAGCTCCTCGCGCATCTGCCGCAGGGCGTCCGCCAGAGAATCGCGCAGCACTCCGCCCTGCCCGGCCGGGAGCTGAATGAGCACGGGCCGATCTTCGTCCTTGAAGTTGTTGACGTAGATGACGTCCGGCGGCGTGGCCTCCCTGCGGGCCAGAGGCTCCAGGAAGTCGCACAGCATATAGGTCCTGCCGAGATCAGGAGAACCGGACAGGTAAACGTTGTAGCCGGAATTGCGTATGTGCACGGCCAGTTCCAGCGCGGCCAGAGCCCGGGGCTGGGCAGGACGGCGTCGCCCTCCGCGGGGAATGGCGCGGCTGTCCTCCCACGGAATGCGCTCCGCAGGCCAGGACGGATGCAGCTTTTCCGCAGAAAGCGGCGCAACGAGATGCAGCGCGGGACTCATGCCTTCTCCTCTTCTCCGTCGTAAAGCTCGGCAAGAATACGGTCGGCCCCTCTGCCGAGAAGCTCTTCCGCAAGGGCGCATCCCATGCGCTCCGCCTCCTCCGGCGAGGCTGCCGAACGTCGAGAGCCGCGTATCACCGTTTTGCCGTCAACGCCGGCCACCAGCGCGTCAAGGCTCAGCTCATCGCCGCAAAGCTCGGCGTGCGCCGCAATGGGGACCTGACATCCTCCGTCAAGGCGGCGAAGAAACGCGCGCTCGGCGGAAACGCACAGACGCGTGGGGCGATGTTCCAGAAAGGCAAGGAGCTCATGCAAATCTTCCCGATCCTCCCGCATCTCCACGCCGAGAGCCCCCTGTCCCACGGCGGGCAGCATGGCAGGCGGCACAAGATCTTCCTGCCACGTTGCCGAAAGACCGAGGCGCTTCACGCCGGCACGGGCCAGAATGATGGCGTCGTACTGCCCTTCCTTCATCTTGCGCAGACGGGTTTCCACGTTGCCGCGCAGCATGTCCACGCGAATGTCGGGGCGCAGGGCCAGCACCTGCGCCTGCCTGCGCAGGGAGCTTGTTCCCAGCACGGCCCCGGCAGGAAGAGCGGAAAGCGAGACATACCGTTCAGAAAGAAAAAGATCGGTGCAGATTTCCCGTTCCGGCACGGCTCCGAGCACGAGCCCCTCGGGCAGCACCATGGGCACATCCTTCATGCTGTGCACCGCAATGTCCGCCGCGCCGGAAAGCAGCGCTTCCTCGATTTCCTTGACGAACAGCCCCTTGCCGCCCACCTTGGCCAGCGGCACGTCGAGAATGACGTCGCCCTTGGTCTTGAGCACGAGCAGCTCGACCTCAAGACCGGCATGCTGCGCCAGAAGGCGTTCCCTGATATGTTCCGCCTGCCACAGCGCAAGTTTGCTTCCCCGCGTGGCGATGATGATTTTTTTCATAGTAACTCCAGAGTTGCCGGAACCGGCGGGCATGAGCGCCCCGCCGGACCTTTTCGTCGCCCTGAGAGGCTCGAGGCTCCCTTGTCGGGAAACGGCATGATGAACGAGATTACGAAAGCGCCGGGCACGGACGCTTCGCCGGAAAAGGCGGATCTTTCCCGCGCGACCACAACGCCGAATCGCGCAAAGAAACCACGACACCGCCA
>NZ_CALUWV010000076.1 GCF_944324575.1 uncultured Mailhella sp.
GAGCTTTTGTGCGAAGAGGCGTCGAAGGCGTACGGGCTTGGGCCCTTTGCCGAAACGGTGCGCTAGCGGGAAAAATAGGGCATGACGCGCATGAACAGCGACACCGCAGCCACGCCAAGCAGAATGAGCAGGGCGTTGTGGAAGGTTTCCTGTTTGATGCGCTTTGCGAGCGGCCAGGCGCAGAGAAAGCCCGCTACGGCGACGGGTACGATGAAGGAAACGCTCCGGAGGACATCTTCGGTGATGAGGCCGTGGATTATGATGACGCTGAGACTGATGATGGATGCCGGGGTGGAGCTGCTGAAGAAGCCTCTGGCCTTATTTTTTTCCATGCAGATGAGCGATGCGTACATGGCCATAATGGGACCGTTGATGCCTATGGAACCGCCGAAGAATCCGGCAAAGAATCCGCATCCCCATTTCATGAAGTCGCGGGGGGCCATGCACGTGCCGAGCCAGTCCTGAATGAGCTGCACGATGATGTGCAGGACGATGATGATGCACAGCAGAAGTTCCAGTATTTCAACATCCACGACTTTCAGCGTCCACACGCCGAGCAGAATGCCGGGGATGGCCGGAAGCCAGAAGCCGATGACCTCCCGCACATTGATGTAGCGCCAGTAAAGCGCAAAGGACATGAGGCTTACCAGGACCGAGGTAATGATGCTGATGAGGATGACCGTTTTGGATGAAACGAACAGCGTGATGAGAGGAAGGGCGATGAGCATGCCTCCCATGCCCGTAAGACCGTTGATGAATGCGCCGATGAACCACGCCGCGCCGATGATGAACAGATCGTTGACCATGAAATTCTCAGAACGAAGGTGAAACGGAAAAGAGCATTACGGGAGTGGTGTTGCCCGCCGCAGCAATGAGGACGAAAGTCCCGCCGGGCCGTGACGTGCAGAAACGGCCGGCGGGAAAGAGCCGGGACCGAAGGCCCGGGTACTTTGCAGAGACGCTACCTTGTGAAGTAGGGCAGAAGCTGGAAGAACAGGGAAACGGCGGCCACGCCCAGCAGAATGAGCAGGGCATGATGAAAGGTCTCCTGCTTGATGCGCCTGGCCAGCGGCCAGGCACAGACGAAGCCGGCTACGGCGGCAGGAGCCACCCACGACACGGCATGAATGACGTGTTCCGTCACGAGCCCGTTGCCGACAAGCACGGACAGACTCACGAACGAGGCGGCCGTGGCGCTGGTGAAGAACCCGCGGGCTCTGTTTTTTTCCATGCACATGAGCGAGGCGTATATGGCCATGACGGGACCGTTCACGCCGAGCGAGCCGCTGAAAAAGCCCGCCCCGAAGCCGCACACGTATTTCATGACGGCGCGCGGCGCCATGCAGGTGCCGAGCCAGTCCTGAATGAGCTGCACGATGATGTGCAGGACAAGAAGAATGCAGAGAAAAAGTTCCAGCCAGGCGATGTTTACGACTTTGAGGGTCCACACGCCGAGCAGAATGCCGGGCACGGCCGACAGCCAGAACCCCGCGACGTCGCGTACGTTGATGTAACGCCAGTAAAGCAGAAGGCTCATGAGTCCGACCATGAAACCGGACAGCATGCTGACCACGATGGCGTCCTTGGAAGACGCGAAGAGTGATATCAGAGGAAGCGCGATGAGCGCGCCGCCCATGCCGGTAAGTCCGTTGATGAACGCACCTATGAACCAGGCCGCGGCCGTGATGAGAATGTCGGTGTCCATGACTGCCTCGAAAAAAAGCATAAGTCATGATTATTATGCTTCTGCCGGGCATTTGTAAATGAAAAAAGGGCACGCACGACGGACGGAAGAGCGTGAAAGCTCACAAGAAGCACGGCTTTTCGTGTCCGTCGCCGTTCATGTTCGCGGATTGAGGCGAAAGGACGCGAAAAAGGCCGCCGGATTTCCGGCGGCCTGAACGGTGCGCTGCCTGCGGAGCAGGGGCGGAAGTTTTACTTCACGGTGTAGAACTTGTCGCCGGAAGCGCCGCACACGGGGCACTTGCCGTCAAACTTGCCCTTGCTGATGAAGCCGCACACGGGGCAGATGTAGTAGTCTTCGGCGTCCGTGGTGGGATCGGTGGCCACGTCCTTGTAGAGTTCGGCGTGCACGCCTTCCACCTTGCAGACCATGTCGAGGTACTTGGCCACGGCCATTTCCTCTTCATTTCTGGCGTCGAGGATCATGCCGGGGTACATGTTCACGCATTCATGGGTCTCGCCGGCGATGGCGGCCTGAATGTTTTCAGCAGTGCTCTTCACTTCCTTGGCGTTGCGGAAGTGGGCGAGGGCGTGGATGGTTTCGGCTTCGGCAGCGGCACGGAACAGCTTGGCGGCCTGCTTGCAGCCTTCCTTGTCAGCCTGAGCGGCAAAGGCGAGGTACTTGCGGTTGGCCTGGGATTCACCGGCGAAAGCTTCCATCAGGTTTTCATAGGTCTTGCTCATAATGACTCCTTGTGCGAAAAACGTTGACGTTGTATTTCTTTGTGTGGTTGGTTCCTTACTAGGAACAATTCTTATTTAGAACAGTCTGCCGACTTTGTAAAGGATTTTTTTCAAGGTTGTCGGCGTTTTTTTATTTTTCTTATAATCATTTGATAATAAAAGGTTTTTTATGGCATCTTCCTACCTGGTTCCCGATTTGCCGCTGTTTGACGAAGCGCTTCTGCACCGCGGGGAAGGAACGACATGTCGGGTTCGCTTTGAAGAGGAGATCAAGCGCAGCCGGTTCATAACCACGCTTGCCCGGGCCGACAGCCGGGAGCGGGCGCTTGCCTTTGTGGAGTGCGTGCGCGGGGAGTTTCCCGATGCGCGCCACAACTGCTGGGCCTACGCCGTGGGCAGACCCGGCGACACGGCAAGGGTGGGGCAGAGCGACGACGGCGAGCCGCACGGCACTGCGGGCCGGCCCATGCTTGCGCAGCTTCTGTACGGGGGCGTGGGGGAGCTTGTGGCCGTGACCACGCGGTACTTCGGCGGCATAAAGCTCGGGACGGGCGGCCTTACGCGCGCGTATCAGAACGGCGTGAAGCAGGCGCTCGAGCTTTTGCCGGTGACGGAAAAGAAGGTGCTCGTGCGGGCGCTTGCGGAAGTGGACTATGCTCATGCCGATCGTTTTTACCGGCTGTTGCCCCGCTTTCAGGCCCGGGTGGTCGAGGATGACTTCGGCTCAAGGGCTCTGTTTACCCTGGAACTGCCCGAAGACATGGCGGAAGCGTGTCGCGCGGCGCTCAGGGAAGCCACGGACGGCGCCAGCGAACTTTTATTGACGGAAGAGGAAAAAGGATGAAGAACATTCTCATGCTGGCCACGGGCGGTACCATTGCCTGTGAACCTTCGGAAGACGGCCTTGTGCCGCGTCTTTCGGGGGAGACCATGCTTCAATATCTCGGCGGAGCCGGTCTGCCCTGCAGGGTTGAGGTTCGCGAGCTCATGAATCTCGACAGCAGCAACCTTCAGCCCGAGGACTGGAAGACCATGGCAGGGGCCGTGGCCGACGCGTGCGACGAATACGACGGCTTTGTCATCACGCACGGCACGGACACCATGGCCTACACGGCCGCGGCGCTGCATCAGATGCTGAAAAATCTGCCCAGGCCCGTCATCATCACAGGTTCTCAGCTTCCGTTCACGGCGGAGGGGTCCGACGGCCCCCGCAACCTGCGGGACGCGTTCTTCGTGGCCTGCGAAGGTGTTCCCGGCGTGTTCGTGACCTTTCACGGCGCCGTCATCGACGGCGCCAGGGCCAAGAAGATGCACACGGAAAGTTTCGCCGCCTACGCCAGCGTGAACGCGCCGCTTGCCAGAATCACGCCGGACGGCGTTCTGTGGAAGGAGCGCCGCCCGCTGCCGGACGGGCCGCTGGAGCTTCTGACCGGTCTTGAATGTCGGGTATGCGTGCTCAAGCTGGTGCCCGGTACTTCTCCCGCGCTTCTTGACATGATGGTGGAGGCCGGATACCGGGGCATCATCATAGAAGGGTTCGGAGCCGGCGGCGTGCCCAACGACAGCCGGGGCAGCTTTCTTCCTTCCATTCGTCGCGCCGTGGAAAAGGGCGTGGTCATCGTGTGCGCCTCGCAGTGCGTTTTTGACGGCGTGGATCTTTCCCGCTATCCCATAGGCGTGCTTGCCGCGCGGCTCGGCGCCGTTTCCGGCGGCGACAAGACCGTGGAAACCCTTACCGTGCGGCTCATGCAGGCGCTTTATTACTGCGGCAGTGCAGAAGACGTGCGGGCATTCATGGAAAGTCCTGTTTAGTCGCGGCCGTTTGCCTTGCCTTTTCCCCTTTTTTGCGTCACAAAAGAAAAAATTACCTTTGTGGAGATAATGATGAGCAACCCCCTTATCCTCATGGAAACTTCTTCCGGCGACATCCTGCTGGAACTTTTTGAAGACAAGGCTCCCGCCACGGTGGCCAACTTTCTGCGCTACGTGGACGAGGAGTTCTACAACAATACCATTTTTCATCGAGTCATCAAGGACTTCATGATTCAGGGCGGCGGACTCGGTGTGCGCATGGACGAAAAGCCCACGCATGAGCCCGTGGTCAACGAGGCTGGCAACGGCCTTTCCAACAAGCGCGGAACGCTGGCCATGGCCCGCACTTCCGAGCCTCATTCCGCTGCGGCGCAGTTCTTCATCAACGTGGTGGACAACGACGAGCTCGATCATCGGGACGATACGCCCGAAGGTTTCGGCTACTGCGTGTTCGGTCGCGTGGAAGACGGCATGGACGTGGTGGACAAGATTGCAAAGCTCAAGGTCAAGCCCCAGGGTGAGCATGAGGCTGTGCCTCTTGACATGGTCGTCATTACCCGCGTCAGTCGTTTTGAATAACCGTCAGTGACGGAGAGCCGGTTTTGTGCCGGCTCTTTTTGTCTTTCCGCCGGGCTGCGGAAACACGGACAGACGGCCCGCTTTGCGGGTCGAACTTCAGGAGCGTTTCGTGGAAGCTGGTTCAGGTTCAATTTCGCTTTTCGTGGTGGTGTTCGTTCTCATATGTCTGCTGGCGTTCTTCATCCGCAAGGGCAGCAAAAAGCCGGTAAAACGCCTTTCTCCCTCGCCGGAGACGGGCATTCCCCAGGGACTGGAGGAGGAGTACCGCTGCGGCGTGGATCCCTGCGGCTGCGGCGTGCCCGTCATGTATACGCTGCATACCTGTCGTCACTGCGTGAGGCTCAAGGATTTCCTCGACAAGAACGGCATAGACCACAAGCTTATTTATGTGGACGACTTCTCCGATCCTGCCAGAAGGGAAATCATGACCACGCTTCGTTCTCACAATCCCCGCGGCTCCTTCCCTACGCTGGTGGTGCCGGACGGTCGGAGCGTGGTGGGATTCCGCGAAGACGCCGTGAGGAGTCTGCTTGGACTTGAGTGAGCGCGTTTTGCCGGGAAAGCCTCTTGCCGGCAGATCTGCAGTTCCCGGAAGGGACATATCCCTTCATTAATGCCAGAGGAGCTTGGATGAACAAAAAGTATATCGTGGGCGGTCTTGTCTTCTGGGCCGGTCTTTCCGGCTACATGGGCCTGCGCATTCTGGAAAGCTATACCGAGGACGCCGTATTTGCGGCGCTTTCCGCCGTGCCCGCGCAGGCTCAGGAGATACGGTATTCCTTTTTGAACAATACGCTCAGACTGAAGGGCGTGGAATATGAGATCCCCGACGAAAAGATCATGCACAAGGGCACGATAGAGAGCGTGGAAGTGACGGGCTTCAATCGCAAGTGCATGTTCGTGAAGCCCAATATGCCCGCCTACGATCCCGATGCTCTTCCCATTGTGGCTGAGTCCATCACGGCGACTGGCATTGTCGATAACGTGCATGCGGGACATACGAAGATGGAGCAGCGCGTGGAGAGCGCGCATCTTCGCGGCTGGTATCAGCGTCTCGGCATGCTCCTGGATCAGCACAGCCAGCACAACGGAGAGGCATCCTTTTTTGAGGAACTGTATCGCTGCCGTCTGGACGGCCTGGAGCTGAACAACGTAACGTCCGTCGTTTCCGCCCCCTACAGACTGCCCATGCGTATTTCCGTGGCCAGAATAGCTCTTTCCGAAGGCATGCGCGCGCCGCGCGGCACGGAAAAGGCTCCCTCCGTCAGTCTGCTCATTTCCGGTGCGGGCGTTGCCGGCAGTAACGTTTCCGGGAGCTTTCAGCAGATTTCCCTCAAGGATCTCCGTGTGCTTGAACCGGCGGCCATGGCGGAATTTCTGCGTCTGAACAGGGAGCTGGATGCGGGCGATCCAAAACAGGTGGACGAGGGCTCTTCCGATAAGCTCATCGACAGGATGTTCGAAATCTTCGCAAAGCATGGTCAGGACAGGCGTCCGCTTTCTGGACTTGCGATGCAGGACGGTTCCTTTGCCGTCAGGGAAAATCTCCCCGGAGGCGGGAGCGGTGACGTCATTCTGAACATGGCGCTGAAGAGTCTGAACTGCACGATGGGCATGGCGGCTGACGGCGGACTCAGAGACGACGTGACGCTTTCCGGTCTGCACTTCTCCTTTCCCAAACCGGGAATGTTCAGGGATGTGCTTTCCCGCTATGCACCGGACGGTCTTACCCTGAACGCGACGAGCAGCACACTCATGGGAGACGACGTGCTTTCCGGCAAGGTCGGCTATGAAATGGAGGGGCTCGGAGAACTTGAGGGAAAACTCGACCTGACGGGCGATATTCGTGCTCTGCGGGCGGCCCTGGCGGATTTGCCGGAGAAGAGTCTCGATGGGCTCATGCAGAGCGTGCGGCTTCGTCGTCTGAATCTGGACTACAGGGATTCCGGTCTGGTTCCTCTGACTGTGGAGCTGCTGGCCCGCTGGCATTTCGACACGCCGGAAGAAACGCTGAATGAAGCCCTCGTTCTGCTGAAGATGCTCGAACAGGCTCCGGAAAGACCCGTGCGGGAGCTTTGCCGTGCGCTCACGGAACAGCTTGCTGCACCGGGCGAATTCACCATGACCATTGCACCGGAACAGCCCATGAATTTCGCGGAGGCGCTTTCTCTCGCGTCCGGGAATCCCGACGCGCTGCCTGTCACCTTCATGTCAAAGCCGGGAACAAAGGCCATGAAAGAGTACCTTGCCGGGGATAAGTCATGAATAAGAAGTATGCGATAGCCGCCCTTGTCGTCATCTGTGCCGGAGCGGCCGGCTGGTTCGGCGTTCATACCGTGGAAAGGCAAACAGAGCAGGCCGTGGCGGATGCCCTGTCCTCCGTGTCTGCGCAGGCGAGCGAGATACGGTATTCCCTTCTTGAAAACAGGCTCACGCTCAAGGGCGTAACCTATGAATTGTCCGGTGACGATGTTTCGCGCAGGGGAAGCCTGGAAAGCGTGGAAGTGAAGGGCTTCAACCGCAAGTATGTGTTTACGCGCTCCGATGCGCCGTATAGTCCCGATGCGCTTCCCCTGGTGGCCGATGCCATTACCGCTGTGGGCATCACCGACAGCACGCAGATGGACGGGGTAAAAGTTGAGCAGCGAGTGGAAAAGGTGCAGCTCACGGGCTGGCATCAGCGGCTCGGCACCCTGCTTGCCCTGAACGAGCAGCACCGGGGCGATGCTTCCTTGTTTGAGGAGCTGTATCGCTGCCGCATCGACGCCATGGAAATCGACAACGTGAGCATGACCCTTTCCGAAGTCGATACTCCTGCCGTGAGCGTTGCCGTGGAAGGCATTTCGTTTCCCGACGGCGTGCGCGCTCCCCGGGACGGGGAAAAGGTCGCGCCTGTTCGCGTGCGTTTCGACGGCTTTCATGTTTCCGGCAGGGACTTTTCCGGTGGTCTGCGGAAGCTGGAATTTTACGATGTGCTTGCTCCCGATCCTGAGATCCTGGCGGCATTCTGTCAGTTGTTCGGAGCAGTGGACGACCTTGAGGACGAGGAAAAGCGCTACCTTGCCGAAGAAAGGCTTATTTCGGACATCGAGAATCTTCTGTTGAAGAATTACGAAAACAGGGTTCCGGTCGGCCGTGTGCTCGCGGAAGAAGGCTCCTTCAGCTTGCAGGATTCGCCTGAAGAGACGGGCGCGAAGCCTGCCGTCTTTTCCATGGCCCTGAAGAGCTTCGATTATCGGCTGTCTCTGACGGAAGAAGGGGCGATCAAAGATGCTACGAAGCTTTCCGGGTTGAAGATGAACTTCCCCGACACCATGGATGAGGCGGACATACTTTCCCGCTACGCGCCCGAGGGGCTGGTTCTGAACATGACCAGCAGCAGTCTTATAGGGGATGATGTGTTTTCCGGCAGCGCCCGCTATGAGATGGAAGGTCTCGGTGAGCTGGAAGGAAGCCTCGATCTTGTCGGCGACATTCGTGCGCTTCAGCGGGTAGTGCTGGAAGGCGATCCTTCGGGAGAGATGAACAGGCTCATGCAGTCCGTGCGTCTCAAGGGGATGAATGTGGTCTATCGGGATTCCGGATTCCTGCCCATGAGCGTGGAAATTGCGGCCCGATGGAGCGACTCGACGGTTGAAAATGAGCTGAAGGAAATTTCGGCCCTTCTGCAGAAGATGGCGCAGGAAAAGGAAAGACCCGTTCGGGAATGCGGCGCGGCTCTTTACGAGCAGCTTGAACATCCCGGCGAGTTCGTCATGACCATTGCCCGGGAACGTCCCATGAATTTCATGGAGGTCATTACTCTTGCGTCCATAAATCCCGATGCATTGCCCGTGACGCTCGCATCGAAGCCGGGGGAAACGGCGCTGACGGACTATCTGCCGAAACCATGAACATCGTGAGCCTCGCGCGCTGCTGAGCGCTGCGCCGTGAGCCGATGACACTGTGAGGGCGACGGAGAAATCCGCCGCCCTTTGTGTTGTGCGTCAGGAGAAGCCTTGCGTCTTCCGGATATGCCGCGTGCCGCACAAGACTCGTGTTCGGAGCCATGAGGCGCAGGATGCGTGTCGTCCGCTTTTGCACGGTGTGCCGGTGAGCGTACGCATGGCAGACATGAAGGCCGAAGGATGAGCGCCTCCGGAGCGGTGGAGAAAGGCGACAGAGAAGAGCCCCGAGCGCTCTTTTTTCCGGGCGTTGCGGGCCATGTTTTGCGGCGCGTTTTCGGGCTTTTAAATCTCGAGGGCTTCCATTTCCTTTTTCAGATCGCGGCCGGTCCAGACGGCATAGCGGTCGAGATGCGTGGGGTCGCGGTTGATGATGGCGATGTTGCCGCCGCTTTGCAGCGTGATTTCCGGCACGGCTGCGGCCGGATACACGGTAAGGCTGGTTCCGAGCACGAGCATGAGGTCGGCAGCACGGGCCTCGCGTTCCGCCTCGGTGAGGGCGTATTCGGGCAGGCCTTCTCCGAAAAATACGATGTCCGGCTTGACGATGCCGCCGCACTTGTCGCACACGGGAATTTCCCCGGCGCGCACGCGGGGCGCGATTTCCTCGAACGTCCAGCTTTTGCCGCAGCGCAGGCAGTGATGCAGAAGCGGGGAGCCGTGCAGCTCGAGCACCTTGCGGGAACCGGCCTTCTGATGCAGGAGATCAATGTTCTGCGTAATCACGGCATGGATGACGCCTTTCTGCTCCAGTCTGGCAAGCGTCTTGTGCACGATGTTGGGTTCCTTCTCGTCAAGGTTGTAGAGAAAGTCCTTTGAGTGTTCGTAATAGTAGCGCTGATCCTTCATGAAGTAGTCGAGATCAAAGAGCTT
>NZ_CALUWV010000077.1 GCF_944324575.1 uncultured Mailhella sp.
GGCATACGTGCCATGGTGCCGTCATCATTCATGATTTCACAGATGACGGCCGCTTCCCTGAGGCCTGCCATGCGGCACAGATCCACACTGCCTTCCGTCTGTCCCGCGCGGGTGAGCACGCCGCCCTTCTTCGCGCGCAGAGGGAACACGCAGCCGGGCGTCACAAGATCGGACGGCTTTGCGCCGTCGGCAACGGCCGTACGCACGGTATGAGCTCGTCCGGCGGCGGAAATGGGCGGGAACTCGCTCTTTCTCGCGTCTATGGACACGGTGAAGTTCGTGCCGAACCGAGAACCGTTACGCCGCGTCATGAGCGGCAGATCCAGCGCATCGGCGCGTTCCGAGGAAAGAGAAAGACAGATAAGTCCCCTTCCCTCACGGGACATGAAATTAATGATTTCAGGCGTGACGAACTCGGCGGCCGCCACAAGGTCGCCTTCATTCTCGCGGTCCTCGTCATCCACAAGGATGATCATTCGACCGTTTTTCAGGTCGTCAAGGGCTGTTTCCACACTGCACAGGGGCATACGCTATCCTCAAAAGCCAAAGCCGTTACGGCGCAGAAAGTCCATGGTCACTCGCTCCTCGGGAGCCTTGCCGTCGCCGGAAGCGACATAGGGCTGCATGAGGTGCTTCACATACTTGCCGATGACGTCCGTTTCAAGATTCACCGCAGAACCCGGACGCCAGAAGGCCACGGTGGTCACCCGCCAGGTTTCGGGAATGACGTTCACTTCAAGAAAGCCCGGGCCGCAGTCGTTCACCGTCAGACTGATGCCGTCCAGCGTGACCGAGCCCTTGGGAACGATCTGCGTACTCCACTCCGGCGCAAAGACAAGACGAATGCATCTCGACTGCCCGACGGGACGCACGCTTTCCACATGGGCTACGGTATCCACGTGACCGCTCACGATGTGTCCGCCGAAACGCTCGCCCATGGCCATGGCCCGCTCCATGTTCACGCGGCCGCCCACAACAAGAGTGCCCAGATTGGAGCAGGACAGCGTTTCCGCCGAAGCGAAGGCCGTAAAGGAAGGTCCGGCAGGAATCCAGGTCTCCATGGTGAGACACACGCCGTTGCAGGCAACGGACTCACCGATCTCCGGCCTGTCCCACGAAAAAAGAGGATGAAAGCGGAAAAGGATGTCCTCTCCCCGCTTTTCCACGGCATCAATGCGGCCCTGACCTTCTACAAGTCCGGTAAACATGGCTAGCCTCTGTCCGCACGGAAATAAAGATGAATGTCGCCGCCCACCACGGAAGTCTTCACCACACGCATTCTGAGGGCGTCTTCCATGCTGTCCACCGTGCGTCCGGCAAAGACAGGTGTCGCGTCGGCATCGCCGAGAATGGTCGGCGCAAGATGAAGATGAAATTCATCCACCAGACCGCGTTCAAGAAGAGAAAGGGCCAGCCTGCCGCCGCCTTCGCAAAGCACGTACAGACAGTGTTCATCTTCCCGCAGTCTCGTGAGTACTTCCTCTGCATCCAGAGCATGCTTTCCGGCGGGACAGTCCACGCCGTACACCCGCGCTCCGCGGTTGCGCAGCGCCGCAGCGGAAGGCGAGGCGGCCTGAGCCGCCGTGCTGAAGAACACGCAGTCGCCGGGACGCTCGTCGAGCAGATGATACGAGGAGTCTCCCGCAGGCAGTCGGGACGTCATGACTGCGGCCAGCGGCTGACGCTGCGCGCTTTGCGTACGTGCCGTAAGCCTGGGATTGTCCAGCATGAACGTGTTGCCGCCCACGAGAACCGCACCGCCCGCGCGCCCTATGTTCTCACGCAGACGCATGACCTCCTCATGGGAAGCCCGGTTGGAAATAAGCTGGGAACGGCCTGCCCGGGTGGCGATGCGGCCATCGAGCGTGGAGGCCATCTTCAAAATGACATACGGACGACGGGTGGTCTGCCACACGCTGAAGTCCGCCACGAGATCACGGCATTCATCCTCAAGAACGCCCATTTCCACGGACACACCCATGGAGCGAAGATACTCCGCGCCGCCGGCAGCCTGAGCGTTCACGTCGGGCATGCCGACGACCACGTGGGGAATGCCCGCCTCAAGAATGGCTTTCGTACAGGGAGGCGTCTTGCCCTGATGATTGCAGGGTTCAAGCGTCACATACAGCGTGCAGCGGGAAACATCCACGCCCTTTTCCCTGGCATCGCGCAGGCAGTTGACTTCGGCATGAGCCTGCCCGCATACCTGATGCCAGCCCTCGGCGACTATTTTTCCATCCTGCACCAGCACAGCGCCCACCGTAGGATTGGGAGCCGTACTCCAGCGACCTCTTTCGGCCAGTTCCAGAGCCGCCCGCATGAATGCTTCGTGCTGATTCACGCTCTGCCTCCTTCATTTTCTTCTGTCGCTGCTCCCTGCTTCTCTCCCCCCGCAGGGCAGGCATTGTCCGCGTCGTGAGGAAGGTGCAGGACCTCCACTCCCGCCTCGGACAGCATGGCCTTGGACAGCTCATCCGGGTAATTTTCAGAAACCCATATTTTTTTGATACCGCAATTAATAAGCATTTTCGCACAGATAAAACACGGATACGTCGTGCAGAAAAGCTCTGCGCCGCGCAGGGAAATACCATGCACCGCAGCCTGAATAATGACGTTCTGCTCGGCATGTATGCCCCGGCAGATTTCATGACGCTGCCCGGAAGGAATGCCGAGCTGCGCGCGCAGACAACCGGACTCAAGACAGTGCGGCACTCCGGAAGGCGCGCCGTTGTAGCCTGTCGCAAGAATGCGCCTGTCCAGCACGGCTACGGCTCCGACTCTCCTTCTCAGACAGGTGGAACGCTCCGCCACAAGATAGGCGATATCCATGAAATATCGTGGCCAGCTTGCTCTGCCGCCCTACGCCATAAATCCTCCCGTTTCATCTCCGGAAACTATCACGTGAGAATCCGTTTGAAAACAAGGAAAAAAAGCGGCCCCGCGCGCGAGAGCGCGCAGGGCCGCTCCGTCATTTACCAGGCAAACAGCGGGAACTGGAGGGCAAAGGCTTCCACGTCACGACGAATCTCGGCAAGACGAGTTTCGTTGCTGGTGTTGGAAAGCACGTCCACAATCCAGCCGCCCACCTTTTCCATGTCCTTTTCCTTCATGCCGCGCGTCGTGAGCGCAGCCGTGCCGAGGCGCACGCCGGAAGTGACGAAGGGAGAACGGGTCTCAAAGGGAACCGTGTTCTTGTTCACCGTAATGCCGGCAAGATCGAGCGCGTGTTCGGCGTCCTTGCCGGTAATGTCCTTACGGGTCAGATCAAGCAGCATGAGATGGTTGTCCGTGCCGCCGGACACGAGGTCGTAACCGGCGTCGACGAGACAGGAGGCAAGCACCTTGGCATTGCGGATGATCTGCTCCTGATATTCCTTGAACTCGGGGCGCAGTGCCTCTCCGAGGGCCACAGCCTTGGCCGCAATGACGTGCATGAGCGGGCCGCCCTGTATGCCGGGGAAAACCTTGCTGTTGATGCTCTTGCCGTATTCCTCGCCGCGACAGGTAAGAATCATGCCGCCGCGGGGGCCGCGCAGGGTCTTGTGCGTCGTGGTGGTGGTGATGTCGGCCCAGGGAAGCGGAGAAGGATGAAGTCCGGCGGCCACGAGACCGGCAATGTGCGCCATGTCCACCATGAGCTTCGCGCCGACCTTGTCGGCTATCTTGCGGAAACGCTCAAAGTCGATGATGCGGGAATAGGCGCTCGCACCGGCCACGATAAGGGCCGGATGGCATTCCTCGGCCTTCTTTTCGAGCTCGTCGTAATCGATGCATCCCGTTTCACGATTCACGCCGTAGGGAACGAAATGATACTCGCGACCGGAAAAGTTGACGGGGCTGCCGTGGGTCAGATGACCGCCGTGCGTCAGATCCATGCCCATCACGGTGTCGCCGTTCTTGATGAGGGCGAGGTAGGCCGCCATGTTGGCCTGGCTGCCCGCATGGGGCTGCACGTTGGCAAAGTCGCAGTCAAAGAGCTTCATAGCTCTGTCTCGGGCGAGATTTTCCACGATGTCGACGAATTCACAGCCGCCATAATAACGCTTGCCAGGATATCCTTCAGCATACTTGTGCGTCATGATGGAGCCCTGCGCCTCGCGCACGGCAGAGGATACAAAGTTTTCCGATGCGATGAGTTCAAGCTTGCTCACCTGACGGCGGGATTCCTTCCAGATGGCGTCCGCGACCTCGGGGTCGCGCAGAATCAGTTCGTCCATGGTTCTCCGTTCCTGAAAATTGAGGGCCGGTTGCTCCGGCCCTGCAGATTACGCGGTAAACTTCTTCAGCACAAGGCTGGCATTCGTGCCGCCGAAACCGAAGGAGTTTATCATGACATAGCAAGGATCGAGCTTTTTCGATCCCTCGCCCATATAATTGAGGTCGCACTCGGGATCGGGTGTTTCCTGATTGATGGTTCCTGGCACCATGCCCGTAGTCAGGGACATGGAAGCAAACACACTGGCCACGCCGCCGGAGGCGCCGAGCAGATGGCCTATCTGCGACTTCACGCCCGTGACGGCCAGATCTTTGGCGTGTTCACCGAAAACCTCATGCAGGGCCTTGGTTTCAGCCGCGTCGTTGGCATGAGTGGACGTACCGTGCGCGCTCACGTGGTCGATGACGTCAGGCGAAACGCCGGCATCGGCAAGCGCGTTGCGCATGCACGCGGCCATGCCTTCGCCGGTTTCCAGCGGAGCCACCATATGATGCGCATCATCGGAAGCGCCGAAGCCGACAACTTCCGCATAGATCTTTGCGCCGCGGGCCTGTGCGTGTTCAAGCGTTTCGAGCATGAGCATGCCCGCGCCTTCGCCCATGATGAAGCCGCTGCGACCGGCATCGAAGGGACGGGAGGCCTTTTCAGGCTCGTCCTGATGAGCCGTGCAGAGCGCTTTCATGGATGTAAATCCGGAAATGCCCATTTCCGTGATGGTGGATTCGGCGCCGCCCGTGATGATGGCGTCGGCACGGCCGAGCACAAGCTGATCATAGGCGCTGCCTATGGCGTGCAGAGCCGAGGCACAGGCGCTCGTGGACACGACGTTGATGCCCTTAGCTCCCGTGAATATGGCCACCTGACCGGGGGCCATGTTGGAAATGAGCATGGGAATGTAGAAGGGAGAAACGCGGTTGGGGCCGGAAGTGCGCAGCTTTTCGTGGAAATCCTCAATGGTCTTGAGGCCGCCGAGACCGACGCCGAGCACCACGCCCACTCGTCCGGCGTTGTTCTCGTCTATCTTGAGGCCGGAATCGGCCATGAGCTGCATGCCGGCGCATACGGCCAGCTGACAGAAACGGTCCATCTTGCGGCACTGCTTGGCCGCAATGACCTCTTCAGGCTTGAAATCCTTCACTTCGCCCGCAATGTGCGTGGGAAATTCGGTGGAATCAAAATGGGTGATGCGACCGATGCCGGACTTGCCGGCAAGCAGGGCCTCCCAGCTGCTCTCAAGGTCGGTACCCAGAGGAGTGATGGCAGAAAGGCCGGTGATGACTATGCGCTTACGATCCACGCGAAACAACTCCATATAAAGGTGACGGGACAAGGCTCCCTGAGAAAAACGCCGGCATCATGCCGGAAAACGCCCAGGCCAGACCGTCCCGAAACATCCATGGCATGGCCCGAAAGCGAACGTCCGTCCCGCGGACCTCTCCTTCCGCGAAACAAGCTGCAGGGAACAGCTCCCGGCCCGGAAAATCGCGGGCCTGAAGAGCGACGCCCCTTTCGGGGCCGCACGTCCCTGCATGATGAAACACCGTTTCCCCTGCAGGGTACGGTCGCCCGCTTCCACGGACGCCGTGCGCTGGCGCGAAGCCGCTCTTAACCCGAATACGCCGGGGAACCCGAAGCTCCCCGGCATCTTCGTGAAAACAAGATGAAAGGAAGTAAGAACTTACTTCTGCTTGCTTTCAATATAGTTGATGGCGTCCTTGACCTTCAGGATCTTCTGGGCGTCTTCATCGGCGATTTCCACGCCAAAGGCTTCTTCAAAGGCCATGATGAGCTCGGTCAGGTCGAGAGAGTCGGCACCCAGATCTTCGATGAAGGAAGCTTCGGGGGTCACTTCCTCTTCAGAAAGCTGAAGCTGTTCCACGATGATCTGCTTAACTTTATCTTCAACGGCGGCCATGTTTCCCTCCAGGGGGTGTTTCAGGTTTTCCAGATTCGGCCGGAAGTTTTTCCTCCGGCCATACCTAACGACAAGGGGGAAAAGCCCTCTCTCCGGCCTCGGGACGCGGAGACGATGCCGGACTTTTCCGAAAATATCCTCAGCAGTACAGGCCGCCGTTCACGGCAATGACCTGACCGGTGATGTACGAGGCCTTGTCAGACGCAAGAAACGCCACGGCGTCGGCCACGTCCTGCGCGGAGCCGAGACGGCCCAGCGGGATGGCGGAAACATAGGCTTTTCTCACATCTTCGGCAAGAGCGGCGGTCATGTCGGTCTCGATGAATCCGGGAGCCACGGCATTCACGGTGACGGAGCGGCTGCCGAGCTCCTTGGCCGCGGACTTGGTCATGCCTATGAGCCCGGCCTTGGCCGAGGCATAGTTGATCTGCCCGGCGTTGCCCATCTGTCCGACGACGGAAGAGATATTGATGATGCGGCCTTCGCGCTGACGCGTCATGATCTTGGCGGCCTCACGCAGGAAAAGAAAGGCTCCGCGCAGATTGGTGTCGAGCACGGCGTCGAAGTCCTCATCCTTCATGCGCAGGACGAGACCGTCACGGGTGATGCCTGCATTGTTTACGAGAACGGAAAGATGAACCTTGCCCTTGATCTCCTCGGCAAAGAAGCGGGTTACGGCTTCGGAGTCGCCGGAGTCCAGACGGAAGGCGCGGGCGTGACCGCCTGCGGCCTCAATGTCGGCCACGGTCTGCTCCGCAGCCTCGGGACGGCTCACGTAGGTAAAGTATATCTGGTAGCCGGCGGCGGCGAGGGTCAGCGCCACGGTGCGGCCGATGCCGCGGGAACCGCCGGTGACAAGCGCGGTAGGGGTGAGTTCGCTCATACACATGCTCCTGATGGACGGATACTAAGCGTTTTCCGGGGAAATGACAACGGAGAAACTAGGCCAGAAGCACGGAACCCCAGGTCATGCCGCCGCCGAAGCTGGTCAGCAGAACCTTCATGCCGGGACGAAGCACTCCCAGAAGTCTGGCGTCTTCCATGGCGACGGGGAGCGTGGCGGCGGAGGTGTTGCCGTAATGCTGCACGTTGGCGAAAACCTTGTTCTCGTCTATGCCCAGACGCTCGCCCACGGCCTTGATGATTCTGAGATTGGCCTGATGAGGAATGAAAAGGTCAAGTTCGTCGAGTGAAATGCCGTTGCGCGCAAGAATCCCCTGACTCTCTTCGGTCATGCTGCGCACGGCGTGCTTGAACACCGCCATGCCCTGCATGGAAATGAACCAGTCCGCGCCTACCGTGTCTCCTTCCTTCACCTTGCAGGCGGAGCCTCCGCCTATCTTGATGAGGTCGTGCAGGGAACCGTCGGACGAACATACGGCGTCGCGAACCTGCCAGAGCGCGCCTTTGTCGGAGCCGCGGACAACCACGGCACCGGCCGCATCACCGAAAAGAACGCATGTCGTGCGATCGGTGAAGTTGGTACGGCGGGAAAGAGCCTCGGTGGCCACAAGCAGCACCACGGCGTCGGGATGAGCCGCCACGACATCGCGCGCCAGCTCCAGACCGTAGACAAAGCCGGTGCATGCGGCGTTGAAGTCCAGGCACATCACGCGCCCCATGCGTCCCGAGGAAGCATTGAGGCCCAGCTTGCCGGCGATGAGACAGGCCGTGCTGGGGCACAGATAGTCGGGAGTGCAGGTGGCAACAAAAATATGGGTGATTTCTTCCGGAGACACCCCGGCCTCGTCAAGAGCGGCACGGGCGGCGCTCATGCCGCAGTCGGAAGCATTGACGCCATCTTCGAGAACATGCCGTTCCTTGATGCCCGTTCTGGTGGTGATCCATTCGTCTGAGGTTTCCACCAGCTTTTCCAGGTCATGATTGGTCATGACGCGGGAAGGAATGCAGGAGCCGAGTCCACAAATATAGCAGGGATGATTCATGAGATGTCCGAACACGGCCGCGCTCAGGCGGCAGTCGTTCCTTTTGAGACGGAGGAAAGTCCCTACGGACCCACCTTCCGGGAGAAGCCGCGCATTTTCCTCACAGGGACGAAGCGGCCGGCAGGTGCGCAGGGGCAAGGCACCTTGACACGTCGGACGACAGAGCGTCGTCGTTATGGTGCGTCATGCGGAAAGCTCTTTTCATGAGGGCTTTCCGCATGACGAAAAACATGATGCAGAAAACTATACGGTACGGCCGTAACTTGTCAGCTCCTCGTTGGCGCTGATGGTCTCCACCAGACGCTGCTGCGTCCCCTTGACCACATAGGTGTTGGCCATGGTCACGGCGCTGGTGATGGCCTTGACGTTGGACTTGCCATGGCACACGATGGCAATGCCCTTCAGTCCGAGCAGGGGCGCTCCCCCGTACTCCGCATAGTCCACCATCTTCTTGAAGTTCTGGAAGGCCTTCATGGAAAGGAACGCGCCCAGACGGGGCAGAACCCCGTTGTTCAGAAGTTCCCTTTTCAGAAGATGCGTCAGGGAAGAGGCCAGCCCTTCACTCAGCTTGAGGGCGATGTTGCCCACAAAGCCGTCGCACACCGCAACGTCGATATTGCCGGTAAACAGATCCCTGCCCTCGGCATTACCGATGAAGTTGAGGTTGGAGGCCTGCTTGAGCAGCTCATAGCTGCTCTTCACAAGAGAATTGCCCTTCCCTTCCTCCTCGCCGATGCTCAGGATGCCTACTCTGGGGTCCTCGTAGCCGAGAATATCCTTGACGAAGGTGGCTCCCATGAGCCCGAACTGAAAAAGATGATGCGGGCGGCACTCCACGTTGGCGCCCACGTCAAGCAGGAGCATGGGAGACTTTTCCGTAGGAATCACAGAAGCCAGAGCAGGCCTCTCCACGCCCGGGATGCGCCCGAGTATGAACATGCCGCAGGCATAGGCCGCACCGGAGTGACCGGCGCTTATGAAGGCGTCGGCTTCTCCATGGCGGACAAGCCTGCATGCCACCTGCATGGAAGAATCCTTCTTGGTACGAAGAATTTCCGAAGGCTTGTCGGTCATCTCCACCAGCTGCGTGGCGTTGACGATCTCATAAAGATCACCCTCCTCCCCTGCATCGGGAAGGCCTGCGATGGTCTTGCGGATTTCTTCCTCGATACCGACGAGGATTACTTTGGCCCCCGTATTTCGAGCGGCCTGAAGCGCGCCGGGAACAACCACGGAGGGACCGAAGTCCCCGCCCATGGCGTCCACGGCGAGTCTTGCGCGATTACTGCTCATCGCTGGCTACAGGTTCGACCTGACGACCGTCGTACTTGCCGCAGGAGGGGCAAACGCTGTGGGGCTTGGTGGGAGCGCCGCAGGAGCAGTAGATGACGGTGGGCTTGGCCACGCGGTCATGAGAACGACGCATGCACTTTCTGGAGTGGGACTTTTTGTTCTGCTGAACGGCCATGTTGTTTCTCCTTATCTCGGAAACGGGGGAATCACCCCTGATGTTTCACTTTCAGTTGACGCAGAGCAGCCAGCCGCGGATC
>NZ_CALUWV010000078.1 GCF_944324575.1 uncultured Mailhella sp.
GGAAGAAAACCGCCTCGGCATTGTCGGCATCATCGTGGAAAATCTTGAAGCTTCCTCCGCCCTGAACGCCATTCTTCATCAGTATTCCGACATCATCGTCGGTCGTCTGGGCATTCCCTACCGCGACAGGGGCGTGTCCATCATTTCCATTGCCGTGGACGGCAGCAATGAAGCCATCTCCGCCATGACCGGAAAGATAGGCCAGCTCGAGCACGTGTCCGTCAAGTCCGTCATCACCAAATAACGATTCCGGACATCCGTTTTTCAGGCCCGCCGGCTTCGCGCCGCGGCGGGCTTTTTTTCATGCCTTTTTCCGGCGGGGAAGAACGCCCGGCAGTGGATGCGCCGCGCTTCCTCGGTTTATTTTCCCGGGAAAAAGGCCTATGGTCGGGACGAATTCACGCCCCAGGAGCCAACATGAGAGAAATTTCCGTCGAACTCATACGCGATACCGTGGCCAGACTGGCCATGGAGGCCTGCTGCCGCCTGCCGAAGTCCACGCTTGACGCCATGCGCCGCGCCAGAGAAAGCGAGCTTTCCCCCACCGGACGCGACGTTCTCGACCAGCTCATCGAGAACGCCGGCATAGCCGCCTCGGAAAACGTGCCCATCTGTCAGGACACCGGACTTGCCGTGGTCTTTGCCGACATAGGACAGGACGTGCACATCACCGGCGGACTCTTTGAGGACGCCGTCAATGACGGCATCGCCAAGGGCTACACGGAAGGGTATCTGCGCAAGTCCTCGGTGGCAGAGCCGCTTTTCGAGCGCAAAAACACCGGTGACAACACACCGGCCATCATCCACATCCGGCTCGTCGAGGGCGACCGCATCACGCTGCGCCTCGCGCCCAAGGGCGCAGGCAGCGAAAACAAGGGAGCCCTGCACATGCTCGTTCCCGCCGACGGCATCGAAGGCGTGAAAAAGGCCGTGGTGGAAACCGTGCGCCACGCCGGAGCCAGTCCCTGCCCGCCCATGGTCATCGGCGTGGGCATCGGCGGCAACATGGAAACAGCCTGCCTGTGCGCCAAAAAGGCCTGTGCCAGAGACGCGGACAGCCGCAACCCCGACCCGCGCTACGCAAAGCTGGAGGACGAGCTTCTGGAGCTGGTGAACCGCCTCGGTACCGGCCCTGCCGGCCTCGGCGGCAGCGTCACCGCCTTCAAGGTGAACGTGGAATTCTGCGCCACCCACATCGCCAGTCTGCCCGTAGCCGTCAACATCAACTGCAATGCCGCGCGTCATGCCGAAGCCGTGCTGTGAGGACCATGCCATGCCCGCCACCCATCATCTGACCACGCCCCTTTCCCGCGACATCATCCGCACACTGCACGCGGGCGACCTTGTCTTCATCACGGGCACCGTCTATGCCGCGCGCGACGCAGCCCACAAGCGCATGATCGAAGCCCTCGACAGAGGAGAATCCCTGCCCTTCGATCCGGTCGGACAAATCATCTACTATGTGGGCCCCACGCCCGCAAAGCCCGGAAAACCCATAGGCTCGGCCGGGCCCACCACGTCCGGCCGCATGGACGCCTACGCCCCGCGCCTCATGGAGCTCGGCCTTGCCGGCATGATAGGAAAAGGCAACCGCTCGAAAACCGTCATGGACGCCATTCGCAACAACGTCTGCGTGTACTTCGCCGCCACAGGCGGCGCCGCCGCACTCATTTCCCGCTGCATCACATCCTATACCGTGCTGGCCTGGCCAGAACTCGGCCCCGAGGCGCTGGCCGTCATGACCGTGGAAAACTTTCCCGCGACCGTGGTGGCCGACTGTTATGGCGGCGACCTGTACGAAGAAGGCAAAAAGCCCTATCAAAGCATCTGATCCGGCATATTCCCCGCAAAGACATCCCCTTCTGAAGCCATTTCGGAGGGGGATGTCTTCGTTCCGGCCCGTCCCGTCACCCGACATCCGAACGTTCCGCCGGGCTGCCCCTGCGGCATGCTGCCGACAGGCCACCGGGAAAGGCAAGAGTCTCCCTTCCCCCCCTTTTCCGCTCATATCCCATCACTTCGGTCTCAACACATGTACGAAAGACCGCGTTTCGCCATTCCCCAAAGATCTTCCGCCCCTCCGCGAAAACACGCTCCCGCGTTCGCCTTCATCAGCAGCAGGGGCGTTGATGCTTGAACCACCCTTTATGCGGCATGACTGAAGAATCCGCCGCCCAACCTCCCCGCTTTTGCCCTGTTTCTGCTCCACAATCTGAAATGCTGTCTTTGTTCTTCTTCAACAGACAAGTACAAGATTATAACAAACCTGTCACAAAATACTTTTTTCTTTCTTGTGAACTATAGCATATATTTTTCACAAGATTATAAAGAAACTGTCATAAAAAAGTTCCTGTTGTTGACGAATGATATTTTATGAACTTATATATGACAGAATAGTCATAATTCTTTTCCCCTCACTGGGCTCTATTCCGGGAATCCCATGGCCGACATGCTTTTTTTCGACAAGCAGGACCGGGCCATCATGAAGATGATCAACGGCATCATCGACTATGGTCCGTCTTCCGATCTTGAGCACAAAATCTTCAATGCCCGTCTCCATCCCCACGGCATTCTCAATCTCTCCACCTCCCATGAATTCCGCATGGCTCAGGCCGTCATCAATCTTCTCGGCAGTCTCACCAAGGCCGGCCCCGCGGAAGATCGTCTCGGAGCGCTGCGCACGCTGCACGACGAAGTGCTGCACAGTGCACAGACCACGTTCCGTTACAACACGGGACGAGTGCTCATACAGATCATGAAGGCCATCATCCGTTCGCGCCACGACGAGGATGCGCAGCTCAGGCTCATCCACGACTTCCGCAAGGCCGTATCCGGCAACCCGCGCATCGTAAGGGAATTTCTTACCCGTCACCATCTCATGGAAATGCCGGAAGAATGGAACCAGCTTACCATGGATCACCATGTTCACGATGCCAACACCAAGGGGCGAAAGAACGCCACCTTTCTTATCATGGACGCGTGGGTGAAAGGCATACGGTATCTTACGGTGGTTTACTACAACTACGTAGACCTCGAGGTGGCCCGGGAGCTTCTGAGTGCGGCGGCCATCATGGGCATTTCCGTGCGCATCGGTCTTGAATTCCGCGCCGCCTTCCGGGGCAGATACGTAAACTTCATCTGGGCTCCGCGCGGCTTCTCCGACGTTGAGGACTTTCTTGAGTTTTTGAGTTCCGAGCCCATGCGCACGTTCATGGATGAAGGACGACGAGCCTCCTGGTGGATTCGCGGTCATGTCATGGCCACGCTCGACCTGTGGAACAGCAAATACGCCCCGGCGCTCACGCGGGATCTCGGCATTCCCGTCACCACGCTGGATCCCAAGGCCTTTCTTGCCTTCGTAGGCAACGGACAGCCCTCTGCCCTGCATCTTGCCGAATTTGCGCACAAGGCGCTTCTGCCGAAATTTCAGGCAAAGACCGAAGATCTGACCATGGAGCTGGAAGAAGCCGACGACGACCGTCGCGCGGAAATCCTGCGCCGCATACGGCGCATGGACGAATTCACGCCTTCCGTCATCCACGACAGCTGTCTTGCCCCGGAATGCAATCCGGAACTCCCCTCGCCGGAAGATCCGCCGACCTCCGGGGACGACACCCGTCCAGAACTTCTGCGTCTCAGCGTACCTCAGCTTCTCGAAAGGCTGAGCTCCCTGCGCAGCGGCTACCGCATCACGCTGCAGCTTGCCGGACTCACCGCGGAAGACGTACTCGAGATACTCTGGGACGGTCAGGGCTTCATTACCCATCTTGAGCTCTTCAACGTAAAGGAATGGCACGACGGCAACCTGACACACCTCAAAGAGATCAACGACCTTCAGGTTGCCATCAACAAGGGCGACGTCATGCTGCTCAAAAAAATGCTGCGCGGCATGCTGCAGAAATTCGACTGTGACTGCTGTCCCGACACGCAGGCACGCTGCGAAAAGTTCCGAACCATTCTCGCCGACATTCCCGCACTTCAGGCACTCTACAAGTACGCGCCTCTGGCCAGCCATATGGGCACGGACTCCACGAGTCATCTCGGCAATCGCTACGGCATGGGACTGGCCGTGCCGGAGACGCTGCCCGGTTCGGCAAGAAAACGCCTGAAAGGCAACAAATACATAAGTTCCGTCACGCTTCCTCTGCACATACAGCTCGGCTATCGGGAAGAGTACCATCCTCAGGGGCATGCCTCGCCCCTCGTCTCATGGATGCGCCGCACGCTCGGCCTTGTCACCTGCGGCATGAAACGCAGCCGGGAGTGGGAGCCTCTGTATGACGACGTGCGCATAGAACAGCCCGGCAACATGATCACCATGGGCGGCATTACCGTGGAAAAAGCCAACGGGCTGTCCGTGGAGCACAGAGAAGAAACAGCCGAACAGGAAAAAAAGGGCGGTCGCGCCTACCTGAACACCACATTTTCCAATGTGCTCAAGGTTCTCTTCGGCTTCATTCCCGCGCTGCTCACCTTTCTGAACACTCAGGAATGGTGGGTTCTGGCATGGTTCGGCGCCCCCATATGGTTCGGCATCACCGGTGTGCGCAACGTCATACAGGCCGTCATCGCCGGCGGCGGCGTGCGCAAGAACATGCTACTGTCGTGGAAAAAATTCGTGAACTGGTCCCGCGTATGCGACTCGCTCATGTATACGGGCATTTCCGTCATTCTGCTGGAAGGCATCACACGAAACCTGCTGCTCAGCCGGGTGCTCGGACTCACCGTGGAAAACGCTTCTTTTCTGGTGTTTTCCATCATAGCCCTGGCCAACGGCATCTACATTTCCTCGCACAACATCTATCGAGGCTTTCCCCGAACGGCCATCATCGGCAACTTCTTCCGCAGCGTACTGGCCATTCCCGTGGCCATGCTCTACAACTCCGTGCTCTATGCCCTGTTCCCGCTCATCATCAGCATGCCTCCGGAACAGATTCTCATTCCCGCGGCGGCCATCGTGTCGAAGTTTGCTTCCGACACCGTGGCGGGCATCATAGAAGCCACGGCCGACAGACGCAACAACTACCGTCTGAGAGCCTGGGATTACCGCACCAAGCTCAAGCAGCTCTTCGACTGCTATACCAGGCTCGAACTCGCATTTCCCGACAAAGACATGCTGGCGCTGCTTGCTCAGCCCCGGGAGTTCATACGCTTCACCAGTCAGGAAAAAGCCCGCGCCCTGCAGGTTGAAAGCATCATCAACGCGCTGGACCTCATGTATTTCTGGTACTACCAGCCCTGCGCGCAGCAGACGCTTCTCGCCATGCTTCGGGAGATGACGCGAGAGGAACGCGTCGTTCTGGGACGCTTCCAGGGCATTCTGCTCAACGTGCAGGAGGTCTGTCAGCTTTTTGTGGACGGCATGCTCGGCATGAATTTTTCCCGCGCCCTTTCCTTCTATCTGGACAATCATGAGGACTACATAGACACCATAGCAAGACACTGCTCAAGCTTCGACGTCAGGCATCAGAGAATACGGGCAGCTCGCCGGTAGATTCCGGCGAACAGAAAAGGCCCGTCGGAACGATACGTCCAGGCGGGCCCCCGTGTACATACAAAAAGCCCGTCATGCCTTTCGGCATGGCGGGCTTTCGTCGACCGTTCCGGCAGAGAAACGGCTTTTACCTCATGGCTTCCGAAGACACACGCCTTTCAGAAGCGGCGCCCTCCTCAGGGAGAACAAGGCGCATCCTGGCGGAGACGGAAGGATCTTCCGTCTCCTGAGCGGAGCATGAGAGCATTCCTCCGCTTTATGATTCATGGTCGGCCTTACCCTTCCACTCTCTCGAATCTCAGGGTGCCGCCGTCCTCGGTTCTGTCGACAACCACGCGAACCTTCCAGCCGTCGCGGATCTCGCCGCTGATGACGGCCCTGGCCAGCGAAGTTTCCAGATTGTGCTGGATCCAACGCTTGAGCGGACGCGCGCCGTAGGCGGGATCATAGGCGGTTTCCGCAATGAACTTGCGGGCGTCGTCGGTGAGCTCAAGGGTAATCTTGCGCTCGTCGAGTCTCTTCTGCAGGCTCTTGATCTGCAGATCGACAATGGCGCCGATCTGGTCCGAGCGCAGAGGATAGAACATGACGGTTTCATCTACGCGGTTCAGGAACTCGGGACGGAAGAACTTCTTGAGTTCATTCATGACCGCGTCACGCACGCCGGGCCTGAACTCGCCCTTGTCGTCGATGCCGTCCAGCATGATGGGAGAACCGATGTTGGACGTCATGATGATGATGGTGTTGCGGAAGTCCACGGTGCGGCCCTGGCTGTCGGTCAGACGACCGTCGTCCAGAAGCTGCAGGAGCGTGTTGAACACGTCGGGATGAGCCTTTTCCACTTCATCGAAGAGCACTACGCTGTAGGGCTTGCGGCGAACGGCCTCGGTAAGCTGGCCGCCTTCCTCATAACCGACATATCCTGGCGGCGAACCGATGAGGCGGGATACCGAGAACTTCTCCATGTACTCGCTCATGTCGAGACGAACCATGTTGTCCTCGGTGTCGAACAGGGCTTCGGCAAGAGCCTTGCACAGTTCCGTCTTGCCCACGCCGGTAGGTCCGAGGAAAATGAAGGAACCAAGAGGACGATTCGGATCGGAAAGACCGGCGCGAGCCCTCAGCACGGCGTCGGACACGGCCTGCACGGCCTCGTCCTGACCGATCACGCGCTCATGCAGACGCGCGGGCAGCTCCAGCAGTTTCTCGCGTTCCGACTGAAGCAGACGGGTGACGGGAATGCCGGTCCAGCGTGCCACAATGTCGGCCACGTCGTCCGGGCCCACTTCTTCACGCAGAAGACGGTTTTCCTTGCCGTCGCCTTCGGCCGCAGCCTTGGCCTCCGTCTCCCTGAGCTGCTTTTCCAGCTCGGGAAGCGTGGCGTACTTGAGCTGCGAAGCCTTGGCCAGATCGTAGGAGCGCTCCGCTTCTTCAATCTGATGACGAGTCTGCTCGATTTCTTCCTTAAGCCTGCGTACGCCGTTGATGCTCTTCTTTTCCTCTTCCCAGCGGGTGCGCAGCGTAGTCTGCGTGCCGCGCAGGTCGGCAAGCTCGTTTTCCAGCTTCTGCAGACGTTCGCGGGAGGCGTCGTCGGTTTCGCGGCGCAAAGCCTCACGTTCGATCTCAAGCTGCATGACCTTGCGGTTGATTTCATCAAGCTCGGAAGGCAACGAGTCAATTTCCGTGCGGATCATGGCCGCCGCTTCGTCAATGATGTCGATGGCCTTGTCCGGGAGCTGACGGTCGGAGATGTAGCGCTGAGAAAGCACCACGGCTTCCACGATGGCGGAATCGCTGATGCGAACGCCATGATGCACTTCAAAGCGCTCCTTCAGGCCGCGCAGAATGGAAATGGCGTCTTCGGTATTGGGCTCGTCCACCAGCACAGGCTGAAAGCGACGCTCAAGAGCCGGATCCTTTTCAATGTACTTGCGGTACTCATCGATGGTGGTTGCGCCTATGCAGTGCAGCTCACCACGCGCCAGCATGGGCTTGAGCAGGTTGCTCGCGTCCATGGCGCCGTCGGTCTTGCCCGCGCCCACAATGGTGTGCAGCTCATCAATGAACAGGATGATGCGGCCTTCCGCGCGCTGCACCTCGTTGAGCACGGCCTTCAGCCGTTCCTCAAACTCGCCGCGGTACTTGGCGCCGGCGATGAGCGCGCCCATGTCGAGAGCAATGAGCTTCTTGTTCTTCAGTCCTTCAGGCACGTCGCCCTTCACGATACGGTGAGCAAGGCCTTCCACAATGGCGGTCTTGCCGACGCCGGCCTCACCGATGAGAACAGGGTTGTTCTTGGTGCGGCGGGACAGGATGCGGATGGTGCGGCGGATTTCCTGATCACGACCGATGACGGGGTCGAGCTTGCCCTTGCCTGCGGCCTCCACAAGGTCGCGTCCGTACTTGGAAAGCGCCTCGTAGGTATCCTCAGGGCTGGCGGAAGTCACGCGCTGGCCGCCGCGCACTTCGGCGGTGGCACGCAGGAACTTTTCCTGATCAATGCCGTTCTTGCGGCAGATGTCGCCCATGGCTCCGCCCGCCTCAATGAGCTGGGCGAAGATATGCTCCACGCTGATGTATTCGTCCTTCAGACGACGGGCCAGTTCTTCGGACTGAGCCAGAGCACGGGCCAGACGCTGCGTGATGCGTATGGTCTGCTGATCGACGCCGGAACCGGTGACGGAAGGCTTCTTGTCGAGAGCCTGTTCCAGTTCGGCAGCCAAAACCTCGGGCTTCGCGTTCATGCGACCGAGTATGCCGGGCACAAGTCCGTCCTTCTGCCTGATGAGGGCGAGGGCAAGGTGCTCGACGTCCACTTCCTGATGATTGCGCATGAGGGCAATGTTCTGAGCTTCGCCCAAAGCCTCCTGCGCCTTCACGGTCAGTCTGTTCATATCCATAAAAAAATCCTCCCTGCGGAGTGCAGTCGCCGCGTCAGCTCACGCCGCGAACCGGGCGGCCTTGCGACCTGCCCGCTTCACAGGCATGGCCGTGAGGCGCTGCCTTCCGCACTTCAGAAATCGGTTCCGGCCCGGCCGGAACCGTTGATTTGCTCGAAAATCATTCGTTCGGGGGAGCAGATTCCCGAACGTCTTCGCGCCTTTGCCAGGCCGGAACGCTAATGGCGTTCCAGTTCTCTCAGGCGCGTTTCCAGATCCGCTATGCGGTCCAGAAGATCCACGATGATGGTCCCTGCCACGCAGGGCATCTCGAAGTCCTCACACAGTCGCGTCAGCTTTCTGGTTCGATAAATGTCGGAACGGCGGAAAAAGACGGCATGGGTGGCCCGGCTTGCCGGTTCCAGCCAGCCGAGTTCCATGAGCTCCCGGACACGTTCCACCGGCGTGCCCGTCTGTTCCAGAAATTCGGTCCAGGCAACAAGCGCAGAGGCTGCGGGAGAACACGCGGTTACTTTTTTAATCGCCATATCCCACCTCTTACATCACTCCGGCAGCTTACTTCTGACCGGCAAGCGCCTTCCACAGTTTCAGCTGTTCTTCATTCAAGTCTTCCGGCTTCGGCACGCTGATGGCAACGGTCACATATTCGTCGCCTCGTCCCGTGGCCGGACCAAGTCCGCGTCCGCGAATGCGCAGCCGGCGTCCGCTGGAGCTTCCGGCGGGAATGTTCATTTCCACGTCGCCGTCCAGCGTAGGCACTCTCTTCTTCGTTCCGAACACGGCTTCCCAGGGCTGCAACGTCACGTCGCAGGTCACATCCAGTCCGTCCACACGGAACACGGGGTGCTTCGCGTAGCGGACGGTCAGATACAGGTCGCCGGCAGGATTGCCGGGATTGCCCTTGCCGCGCAGACGGAGCTTGCCCCCGTCGCGTATGCCGGCAGGAATGGTAATCTGCAGATTGCTTGACTCCCCGACGCCGGAAAGCGTGACCTGCTTGGTTCCGCCCCTGCGGGCCTCTTCCAGCGTGATCTCGATTTCTGCCTCGACGTCGGAGCCGCGGCGCGAGCGCCGGCCGTAGCTTCCGCCAAACGAGCCGAAGGG
>NZ_CALUWV010000079.1 GCF_944324575.1 uncultured Mailhella sp.
CTTCGAGATACAGGTTGTCGTAGGCCACGATGACGCGTTCGGCGTCGGCATAACGGACCACGCCGTCACCTTCGGCAAGAAGGCAGGCGCCGGAGTCGCGGGCCACGTCGTATTCCATGCCGGTGCCCACGAGAGGACGTTCGGAACGCAGAAGCGGAACGGCCTGACGCTGCATGTTCGAACCCATGAGGGCTCGGTTGGCGTCGTCGTGTTCAAGGAAGGGAATGAGCGCGGCGGAGATGGACACCATCTGGCTCGGAGAAATGTCCTGCAGGGTGACTTCGTCGCGGCTCGCCATGAGCACGTCGCCGCCGGTGGAGCGGACGGTCATGTTCTCTTCGGTGAAACGACCGTTTTCGTCCACGGGCGCATTGGCCTGAGCGATGATCTGATCCTTTTCGCAGGAAGCGTCGAGGTGCACGATCTCGTCGGTGCGGTAGCCGTTGCGGATCACGCGATAAGGCGTTTCGATAAAGCCGTATTCGTTCACCTTGGCGTAGGTGGTCAGAGAAACGATAAGACCGATGTTCGGACCTTCAGGCGTTTCAATGGGGCAGATGCGGCCGTAGTGGGAGGTGTGAACGTCTCGCACTTCAAAGCCCGCGCGCTCACGGGTAAGACCGCCGGGACCCAGGGCGGAAAGACGACGCTTGTGCGTGACTTCCGAGAGGGAGTTGGTCTGGTCCATGAACTGCGACAGCTGGGAGGTGCCGAAGAATTCCTTGAGCACGGCCGCCACGGGCTTGGGATTGATGAGGTCGTGGGGCATGAGCGAAGCCACTTCCTGAATGCTCATGCGCTCCTTTATGGCGCGTTCCATGCGCACGAGGCCGATGCGGTACTGGTTTTCCACCAGTTCGCCCACGAGACGCACGCGACGGTTGCCCAGATGGTCGATGTCGTCGGGCGCACCGTTGGAGTCCTTCATGGTCACAAGCACCTTGATGGCCGTGATGATGTCCTCGTCGGTGAGGGTCAGCACGTCCTTGTCGGTGGTGAGACCGAGGCGCAGATTGAGCTTGTAGCGGCCCACGGCGGACAGGTCGTAGTAGTCGGCATTGCGGAACAGATTGTCGAAGTAGCTGGCCGCGATCTCGGGAGTGGGCGGGGAGCTCGGACGAAGACGACGGTAGATTTCCTCCTGCGCCTTCTCGGTGCTCGTGGTCTTGTCGAGCATGAGCGTGTCGCGGATGGAGGAAGAAGTGTCGGCGCCCTTGGTGTGCAGAATGGAGAGGCTGGCAACGCCCGCTTCCTGAATCTGCTCGAACAGGGAAGGCGTCACCTCATCGGCGGCTTCGGCCAGGATTTCGCCGGTGGCGGCGTTCACCACGTCCTCACCGAGGAAGAGGCCGTACAGGGCGTCGGGAGCCACTTCGATGAACTCGATGTTCGCGGAGGAGATCTTTCTCCAGTCGCGCTTGTTCATCTTCTTGCCGGCCTTGACCACGACGTTGCCGTCGGCGTCGAGAATGTCGTTGTAGGCAAGACGGTCCTTGTCGTTGCCGAACAGATCGGCATCGGCACGCATGAACAGACGACCGCCGTCAAGACGATACTCTTCCTTCTTGTAGAAGGTGTCGAGTATCTGGGTCTTGGACATGCCCATGGCCTTGAAAAGGATGGTGGCGGGCATCTTGCGGCGACGGTCGATGCGCACGTACAGGATGTCCTTGTGGTCGAAGTCGAAGTCGAGCCACGAGCCGCGCATGGGGATGACGCGGCAGGAATAAAGCACCTTGCGGGACGTATGCGTCTTGCCGCCGTCATGCTCGAAGATGATGCCGGGGGAACGCTGCAGCTGATTGACGATGACGCGTTCCGTGCCGTTGACGATGAAGGTGCCCTTTTCGGTCATCAGCGGAAGCGTGCCGAAATAGATGTCCTGTTCCTTGCCGTCGCGGTAGGTACGGGTACCTGTGGCTTCATCGACGTCGTAGATATCGAGACGTACCTTGATGCGCACGGGAGCTTCATAGGTCAGACCCTTGGAAATGCACTCGGCCTGATCATACTTTGGCTCGCTTATCTCATAGCCCAGATATTCCAGGCTGGCGGTGCGATTAAAATCTTCGATGGGGAACACGGACCGGAAGACTCCTTCGAGTCCCACGTGAGGATCGCGTTCCGATTCCTTGCGTCCTTCCTGAAGGAAGGCGCTGTAAGAGTCCACCTGAAGATTCAAAAGGTGCGGAATGGGAATGGACACTTTGATTTTGCCGAATTGCTTCGTAAGCTGACCCATTACTTTACCTCAAGAATGGCAGTTGTCCGGCCCTGCGCCGGAAAATTGACGTACGGAAGAAAGCCTTGACACAAAAGTGCAGACGCGAAAAAACAGACAACAAAGCCCCCCTTTCCTTACCTCGGAAGGGGCGTTGCCTGCGGTTTATGGCATCTGATCATATGGAGCGTTCAATGTGTGATGCCTGCATATCCGTCCGTAGAGATTATCCTAATGAGTCAGTCAGCCTAACCCCTTATCAGGCAAATAGCAAGTGTTTTCCCCACACTATTTTCCATATTTCAGGATAGCCCATTTTTTTGTAAAAAACAATTCCCGCCTTCGGTTGACAAAAGAAATTTTCTTCTTTTCCCGTATGATTCATCTGAAAACGATCTGACTTTTTCCGCAATATCTTTCTTTATCTTTCTTTCTCACCATATTGCGGATGTGTTTGCCGTATTCTTTTCCTCATCGGCGCGACGTCCGCACGCATTGCAGACGCTCGTGGCCTTCCAAAGAAAAAAACACACAAGGCTCCCGGCGCGCATAGGCAGGGAACAATACCTCTTCAGGCGCAGTCATACATATTTTTCCGACGCTGCATCACCCTCATAGTTCCCGCTGAAGAGCGCAGACAGGTCGCGCCCTCATGCAGCCATATATTTTCTTTCCGCCTTCAGGCCGGAGGCGACGCTTTGCGGACCATGCCCGTCAGATGCACTGCTCAGGCCTGACGGACCGGACGTTCTTCTCCGTCAGCTGCTGAAGCACTCCTGGCTCTCGCGCATAAAGCCTTCCAGCTTGGCTGCCGCATTTTTAAGCGCCAGGCTCACGATTGCCCGTTTTTCCGGCGTATCGCGAAAGCTGGGAAGCGAAACGCTCATGGCACAGTCCACGCGCCCCTCGAAATGGACGGGAACAGAAAGGCAATGAAGGTCGGCAATGATCTCGCCAATATCCATGGCTATACCCTTCTCCCGCACCTGCTGAAGCTCACGATAAAAAGCATCGAGATCAAAGGGGCTCGAAACGAGCTTTTCCTGAAAAAGCCTGTGCAGATCTTCCAGGCTCCATTGACTCAGCAGCGCCTTGCCCAGCGCCGTCCTGTTGGCGGGCATGCGTGATCCTACCCGGGAAATAATCTGTATGGGCTCCTTGCAGTTCACTTTGGCGATGTACAACACTTCCGGCCCTGAAAGCACACCGAGCTGGCAGATCTCATTGCAGGCGTCCACGACGTCGCGCATGCAGGACTGTGCCTTGCTCATGAGCGGATCCTGACTGCGGAAGGCCTCGGAAAACATATACAGTCCCCTGCCCAGCTCATACTGATTGGAACGAGGATCCCTGCGGACGAACTCGTAACGCAGAAGCGTGTCGAGTATGGGGAATATGGTCCCCTTGCTGCTGCCTATGGTCCGGGCGAGCTGAGTGAGCGTAAGTCCCTGCGGACTTTCGGAAAGCGCCTTCAACAGAGCGATGACCCGCATCGTCGGCATATGGACGTCGGAAGAGGTAGAGATATTGGTCGGCATGGCTCCATGCTACACGGAATCAGTTCCCTTTTCAAGAAAGCTTCATCACAGACTATCTGCTTGTTTTCCCTTCCCGAGAAAAGTTCACAAAGTTCTCCCTCCCCCCTTGACCGGACAGTATTTTTTGCATTAGTTTGTTTTTACGAATTGTGTTCGTATATAGAAACACTATAAAAACCTTCAGCTTCATGCTTGAAAGGGGGGAACGTATGGGTACAACCGGAGCTCTCATCATTCTGGCCATAACCATCGTGGGCATCGTGCTTCTATGCGTGCGCTTCAAGGTGCATGCCTTTCTGGCCCTTACGGCCGCATGTATTTTCCTCGGGCTTGCCAGCGGAATGCCTCTCGGCGACATAGGCGGTTCCATAGAAAAAGGCATGGGCGGCACGCTGGGCTTTCTCGCTCCCATTCTGGCCCTCGGGGCATTCATGGGAAAAATGCTTGAAGTGTCCGGAGGCGCATCGCGTCTCGCTCATTCGTTCATCAGTCTTTTCGGGCAAACAAAAGCCTACTGGGCCATGCTCATCATAGGCTACATCTGCGGTATCCCCGTATTCGCCCAGGTGGGCATGGTACTGCTCATGCCTCTGGCCTTCTCCATTTCCAAAGAAGCAAAACTCTCCATTCTGCTGGTGGCGCTTTCTCTGTATACCGGTCTTCTGGTGGTACACTGCGTCGTTCCGCCCCATCCCGCCGCCATGGCCGTGGCCAACGACCTGCATGCCGACGTCGGCAGGGTCTTTCTCTACGGTCTGGTCTTCGTCATCCCCGGCGCCATCATCGGCGGCCCGCTCTTTGCCAGACAGATCTCCAAGGCCATTCATGTTCCCCTTCCGGCCAACGCTCAGGAAGCAAGACAGGATCGTCCTCTTCCTTCCTTCGGCTGTACGCTGTTTCTCACGCTGCTTCCGCTCATCCTCATGATCGGCAAGACCATCGTGGAGGTTTCCTCCAGCAAGGATGCCGCCTATCTTCCCCTGGTGGAATTTCTGGGACATCCGGTCATCGCGCTCTTCATCTCCGCCGTGGCCTCCATTCTCTTTCTCGGCGTGAAGCGCGGCTTCACCTCCGATGAACTGAGCGACTTCTGCAGCAAATCCCTGTTGCCCATGGTTTCCATTCTGCTCGTCATCGGCGCCGCGGGCAGCTTCAACAAGGTCATCATGGACTGCGGCATGGGGGATGTTCTCAAGAAGGTCCTCATCTCCATCAACATGCATCCTGTCATCATGGCATGGCTCATCGCCTCCATCCTGCGCTTCGCCCTGGGCAGTGCCACCGTGGCCATGATGACTTCCGCAGGCTTCATCACGCCCGTGCTGACCGTGCATCCCGTGGACCCCGCACTCATGTGCATCGCCATCGGCGCAGGGGCCATAGGCTGGTCCCATGTGACCGACTCCGGCTTCTGGTTCTTCCGCGAGTTCCTGAACATGTCGGTAAAGGACATGTACCTGTCCTTCACGCTGTCCGGCTGCATCGTTTCCATCATCACGGTCATCATCTGCTACTTTGCATCCTTTATCCTGTAACCCTGCGTACCATTTCTTTCCTGAAAGGAGTCCGACAACATGAAGTACATCGCCCCAACTCTCACGGCCCTGAAAAGCTCCACGGAAATCGACGTGGAATCCTGCCTCCGGCACTACGATTTTCTGATCGAAGGAGGCATCGACGGCGTAGCCATCTTCGGAAGCTCCGGCGAGTTCCCCCATCTTCCTCTTGAGGAGCGCAAAAAGCTCATTTCCGCCGCGGTGAAGCATATCGACCATCGCATGCAAGTCTTCATCGGTACCGGCGAAATGCAGGTAGAAGACTGCATCAGTCTTTCCGAATTCGCTCTGGAGCAGGGCGCAGACGGCGTCATGATCGTGGGTCCCTACTACTTCGCCCTGAACGACGAAAGCGTTTTCCGCTACTACGACCGTGTTGCCTCGGCAGTGAAGGGAAAAATTTACATCTACAACTATCCTGAACGCACGGGCTATTCCGTCTCCCCGGAAGTGGTCCTGAAACTGGCTGAACTGCATCCCAACATCGCAGGCATCAAGGATACCATTCCCGACATGGCACACACCGTGGCCCTGATACAGACGGTGAAGAGCCGTCTTCCCCACTTTGAAGTACTGAGCGGCTTCGACTACAACTTCGCCGCCAACGTCATGGCAGGAGGAGACGGCTGCATTGCCGCCCTGGCCAACATCCGCCCGAAGCTGTGTTCCGCCTGGCGCGACGCCATGAAGAACGGTGACTATGACGCCGCCGCGAAATATCAGATCATCTTCAACCGTCTTGTGGCGATTTACGGTGTCACCTTCCCCTTCATGGCGGGCATGAAAAGCGTGCTCGTCGATATGGACATCTTCACCAGCGACACCGTGTGCTTTCCCTATCAGGAAAGCACGGCGTCCCAGAAGCAGCGCGTCCGCGACATTCTGAAAGACTTCTAACCCACGGTCTGACAAGGAGGAAAACATGACAGTTGACTCTCTGTATCAAGATCTCCGGCAGGACATCTACAACGTCAGGACCCATGCCGACGGCCCTGAAGGCTCCCTGCCCATCAGCGGCGACATGCTCCGCAAACGTCCCAGCGGGGATATATTCGGCATGACGCTGAACGCCGGCATGGGCTGGAACCCTGAACATCTGCTCGGGCCGGACGTGCTCATCATCAGCACACTCGGCGGACAGAGGGCCTCCGACGGACATCCCGAAGCACTCGGTCTGCATGTGGGCCACTGGGAACTCGGACTGCAGATAGCCGCAGCCGGCGAGGAAATCACCAGAGAAAAAGGCCTGCCCTATGCCTGCTACGTCACCGACCCCTGTGACGGACGGACCCAGGGCACCACGGGCATGTTCGACTCCCTGCCCTTCCGCAACGATGCGGCCATGGTCTTCCGTCGTCAGATACGCTCCCTGCCCACGGCAAAGGCCCTCATCGGCATCGCGAGCTGCGACAAGGGCCTGCCCGCCACCATGATGGCCCTCGCCTCCATGCATGATCTGCCCTCCGTGCTCGTTCCCGGCGGCTCCACACTTCCGCCCACAAACGGAGAAGATCTGGGAACCGTGCAGACCATAGGCGCACGCTATGCCAACAACGAGCTCAGTCTTGAAAAGGCCGCCCGCCTGGGCTGCTGCGCATGCGCCTCCTCCGGCGGAGGGTGTCAGTTCCTCGGCACGGCGGGAACCTCGCAGGTCGTCAGCGAAGGACTCGGACTGGCGCTGCCGCACACCGCACTCGCGCCGTCCGGAGAACACGTATGGGTGGAAATCGGCCGCATGGCCGCTCGAGCCGTCCTTAACCTGTACAGACTCGGCATCACGACCAGAGACATTCTCACCGACAAGGCCATAGAAAACGCCATGGCCGTTCATGCGGCCTTCGGAGGTTCCACGAACCTGCTGCTGCATCTGCCCGCCATCGCCCACGCCGCGGGCTGCCGCGTCCCCACCGTAGAAGACTGGTCCCGAGTGAACCACGCCGTCCCGCGCCTTGTCAGCGTACTTCCCAACGGTCCCGTGTATCACCCCACCGTGCGAGCCTTCATGGCGGGCGGGGTTCCGGAAGTCATGCTGCACCTGCGGGCTCTCGGCCTCCTCAACCTCGACGCGCTCACAGCCACCGGCGCAACCGTCGGCGAAAACCTGGACTGGTGGGAACACAGTGAACGCCGTGCTCGCTTCCGCAGCCTGCTCAAGGAGCTGGACGGCATCGATCCCGACGATGTCATCATGTCTCCGGAACGGGCCCGGGAGCGCAATCTAACCTCGACCATCACCTTCCCCGTGGGCAACATCGCCCCTGAAGGCTCAGTCATCAAGTCCACCGCCATTGATCCCGGCGTTCTCGATTCCGACGGCGTATACCGCCATACCGCCCCCATCAAGGTCTTCACCTCGGAAACCGAAGCCATCAAGGCCATCAAGGAGGGCAGAATCCACAAGGGCGACCTCATGGTCATGATGGGCGGAGGTCCTTCCGGCACCGGCATGGAAGAAACCTATCAGCTCACCTCTTCGCTCAAGCATCTCTCCTACGGCAAATACGTCGCCCTGTTGACCGATGCCCGCTTCTCCGGCGTATCCACGGGCGCATGCGTCGGACACATAGGACCGGAAGCTCTGGTAGGCGGCCCCATCTCCAAGCTTCGTGACGGTGACATCGTGGAAATGATCGTGGACTGCAAGAAACTCGAAGGACACATAAACTTCATCGGGACGGACCTCGAACATCCTCTATCCTACGAGGAAGGCGCCCGGATTCTGGCGGAACGTCCCCCTCATCCCGATCTGAAACCAGCTCCAGAACTGCCCGACGACACCCGTCTGTGGGCGGCACTTCAGGCCGTCAGCGGCGGCACCTGGGGAGGCAGCGTCTATGATGTGGACAAGATCATAACGGTCATCAATGCAGGCAGGAAAGCTCTCGGCATGTAGCCTTTAAAACATTTCTCTGCTCTCCCTCCCCACCTACGACGGCGGGCCGTAAGGCTCACCGTCGTTTTCTTTGAAATAACGGAGATTCTTCTCCGCGCGTCCTCCGTCACCGGGAACACGCATGGACCGCCCTGCCGAGAGCCCTGTCCCCGCAACCCTCGGGCGGACATATCCTCTGTCCCTCAAAACAACGCGCTCGAGGACGCTCCTTTTGCCTCACATCAGTGCGCCGCCCCCTCCACTCCCGGAGACGATCAGCCCCGGTATTCTTCGTGGCCAGGAAAAGGACACAAACCTCCTTCTCTTCTGTTCCGCCCCCCTTCTCCCCCGCACAGGTCACGTCTTTCCGACACTTCTCTGTCCATGACTCTGAAAGCCTTCCCGTCCGCCACGTATCTCAGTCCGAAACCAGACCGGGCGCTCCCCGCCTGACTCTACCGTACAGAAGCAGAAGAAAATCCGCAGCAGACATCTTCGAAAGATCTCCCTGTAAGCAGGGTACCTGTCGGCCACGTCCTTTCCTTATCCGTCCCGACATGCCGCTCCCGGGTCCTCTTCATCTTCACCCCGGGCGTCCAGTCTTTCAGACACCTGCATGCATGATTCGTCCGCCGCTCCGTCCGTATTTCTGCAGAACGTATGGAGAACACATCCATCCATTCATTGACGCCTGACCTTTCGAAGACAGTATCCTCAGAAGTACGGAGTCCCGCACAGACCTGTGACCTTTTTCATGGTCCATGTCTCCATCCTGCCGGGATACAACGATTCCCGAAGTCCCGGTGTTCACTTCAGACAGCTCTCGCTTCTGTTTCCGGAGAAAAACATCTTTCGATCCGACGGATTCCGCCGCCGGACTCGCATGCTCTCCAGAAAAACATGTCCCAGTGAAGCGACAGCAGAAATGCTTCCTCATGCCGGAAACCACTTGCAGACAGCCTGTCACCATGGACGCACGACTTCTGCAGAAACAGAAATGACCGCCCACCTCTTCCGCACCTTCTGTCTGTGCTTCCATCCAACAGGCAGAGCGTTCTGACACCGTCATGTCGGAGGCCCGCACTCCCTCAACTGCCTGAAGACCTTAACCAATGGGGCCCCACCGGCATAGCCGGTGGTTCCTCTTATGCGCCTATAAGGCTTTCTTACCAGCCGCGCCCTAGCAGG
>NZ_CALUWV010000080.1 GCF_944324575.1 uncultured Mailhella sp.
TGTGCACACACGTTCTTTTCGGCCATTTGTCTCGCTGCCATTGTCATCTTTTATATTTAATGAGTCCTGAACCTAGGCATCACTTCCTCCTGAATGGTTATATGTTGAAGAGGAAGTCCTACACGTTGAACAAAAAGTTCATCATGTCGCCATCCTGAACGACATAATCCTTGCCTTCCACGCGGAGTACGCCCGCAGCGCGGCAGGCCGCTTCAGATTTGTATTTCATATAGTCTTCGTAGCTGATGACTTCGGCGCGGATGAACCCCTTTTCAAAGTCGGTATGAATGACGCCCGCAGCCTGCGGAGCCTTCCAGCCCTGACGGAATGTCCAGGCGCGCACTTCTTTGGGGCCGGCGGTAAGGAAGCTGGCGAGGCCGAGCGTGTGGTAGCCCATGCGGATGATATTTTCAAGACCGCTTTCCGTGATGCCATAGGATTCCAGCATTTCTGCCTGTTCAGCATCGGAGAGCCCCTGAAGCTCCTCTTCGAGACGGGCGCATATCTTCACCATGCCGCATCCTCTGGATTCGGACAGGGAACGAAGAGCCTTTACGTGTTCGTTGTCTTCTTCAAGACCGGCCTCGTCAACGTTGGCGCAGTAGATGAACTTTTTGGCCGTAAGCAGGGAGAGTTCGCGCCAGACCTGTTTGAAGGGCTCGTTGAGTTCGGGCACTTCAAAGGTTGAGCCGCTCTTGCCTTCGCCGAGATGGGCTACCAGCGCTTCCAGCACGGGCTGGGCCTTCTGCATTTCCTTGTCGAATTTCGACTTCTTTTTCAGCGTGTCGAGGCGTTTTTCCGCAGTGTCGAGATCGGCAAGCAGAAGTTCGGTTTCAATGGTGTCCACGTCGCGCAGCGGGTCGACGCTGCCGTCGACATGGGCGATGTTTTCATCATCGAAGCAGCGCACCACTTCCACAATGGCGGCACACTCGCGGATGTTGGCCAGAAACTGGTTGCCGAGACCTTCACCCTTGCTGGCTCCGCGCACAAGACCGGCGATGTCCACAAAGTCCACAGTAGCGTAGATGGTCTTGGCGGGCTTCACGAGATCGGTAAGCGCGTCGACTCTTTTGTCGGGTACGGCCACGGTGGCCTTGTTGGGTTCTATGGTGCAGAAGGGGTAGTTGGCGGCTTCGGCGTTCTGCGCCTTGGTGAGCGCATTGAAAAGAGTGGACTTGCCCACGTTGGGCAGCCCGACGATTCCCAGACTTAATGACATGACAGACTCCGAGGAAAAAACGGGACGCGCATCAGCCGCGCACGGCTATGTGGAGGTTGGCGACGCCCAGCGTGAAGGGGATGTGCTGAACAAAGGCGAAGCCCGCCTCGCGCAGTTCTTCGCTGAACGCTGCGGGTTTCGGAAAGTTTTCGATGGTCTCGGCAAAGTAGTCGTAGGCCGAGGTGGAGTGACTGACGAGACCGGCGAGCTTGGGCATGACGTGGCGCAGATACCAGTGGTAGCACGGACCGAACAGCGGCGTGGATACGGGGGCAAATTCCAGTATGCAGGCTCTGCCTCCGGGCACGAGCAGACGATGCATTTCGCGCAGGGCATCCATGCGGGGACGCACGTTGCGTATGCCGAAGGCGATGGTCACGGCGTCGGCGCAGCCGTCGGGCAGGGGCATGTTACGGGCATCGGCCACCATGGTGGTCACGCGGGAGCGTTCGCCGGCCCGCATTTTGCGTTCTTCGCCGTAGCGAAGCATGGGTTCGCAGATGTCCGTGGCATAGACGTGCAGCCCGGGATAGCGACGGATGAGCGCAAGCGTGACATCGAGCGTCCCCGCCGCCATGTCGATGACCGTGTTTGTGGGGCCGGGAACCACGGAGCGTACGAGATTGCGACGCCACCAGCAGTCGAGAAAAAGGCTGAACACGCGGTTCTGCAGGTCATACCACGGTGTCATGCGACCGAACATTTCAGACACGTTGCGGGTATGTTCGTCACCGGGCCCCTTGCCGGAAGCGTCGCCTGCCGTACCGGCGCTCTGCTCGGATGCGGCAGCGTCACCGGAGGAAGCGGGCTGTGAGACGTCGGCCGGACTTTCGGATACCGGTTCCCTGCGGAGGTTTTCGTCTCCGGAAGCGTTCTGGCTCATTCTGCGTCTCCTTCCTGTTCAAGCTTTTCTCTGCCCTTCAGGGCAGTGTCCATGACCACACGGTAGATGGAAGGGAAGATTTCTTCAAAATTGCTGGGGGAAAGGCGTTGCGACTCAATGAATTTCACCGCAATTTCCTTGCTCACCTGCATAATTTCGCGTTCCAGTTTTTCCATATCTGCTCCTGCGGCAGTGCCGCAAGCTGAAGGCAAAAAAACCCGCCTGTGGGGAATGGCCCCGGCCACCGCGGCTGGGAACCGGGCGGGTTAAAAAGACGGGAAGGGGGACCCCCCAGCCTTTTTATGTTGACTTGAATCCGTCATGCGACAGGCCCCGGAAGCTCCGGGGGGGCCGGTCGCATGACGGACGGAATTTCGATCTGCGAAACCTGTCAGGTCAGGTTCCGCCCAAAGTCTCCCGTTAGAACATATCCTTCAGAAGATCTTCACCCTGCTGAGCCTGTTCGGCAGCCTGCTGAACGAGCTCGGGATCGACTTCGCCGTCAAGGGCGTCGATGCCGTAGCCGGTTCCGGGTTCCGTTCCTTCAATGAAGGGCATGGGCATGCCTCCGGCATCGGCGAACACGATACCGTCGGGTTTGGGAAAGTCGTCCGGCGGGTAGGCTTTCAGGGCTTCCTTTGCATAGTAAAGATAGGCGGGAAGCGCAGCGCCCGAGCCGGTTTCGCCGCGTCCCATGGGCTGAAGCTGATCGTAGCCGATATACGTGGCGGTAACGAGGTAGGGCGTTATGCCGATGAACCACGCGTCGTTTTCGTCATTGGTGGTGCCGGTCTTGCCGCCGAGGGGCCGGCCCAGCACGCGGGCCTTGCCGCCGGTGCCGAAGTTGACCACGCCTTCGAGCAGCTTGGACATGACATAGGCATTCTGCGGCGTAATGGCCTGCACGGATTCAGGCTGGCTTTCGTAGATGGTGTTGCCCCACGGACCCTGAATGCTGGTGATGAAGCGCGGAGAGCTCACCTTGCCGCCGTTGGCAAAGGCCGTGTAGGCCTGCGCGAGGTTGAGCGGCGAAACGGCCACGGCGCCGAGGCTGATGGAAAGCGTAGCGGGAAAGTCCGGCGTAAGGCGCAGGGCCTTGGCCCTGGCTATGATATGCTCCACGCCCATCTGCTGTGCCACGCGGACGGTGCAGAGGTTACGCGAACGGGCCAGAGCCCGGTACAGCGGCATGGGGCCGTCGAACTTGCCGTCGTCGTTGCCGGGTCGCCAGGCTTTTTTGGTCCATTTGTCGATGAGAATGATGGGCGCGTCGAGCAGCATGGACGCAGGCGTAAAGCCGTTGTCCAGCGCGGCCGAGTACACGATGGGCTTGAACGAGGAGCCGGGCTGGCGCTGCGCCTGCGTGACACGGTTGAACTGCGATCCGGAACTGCCGAAGGCGTAGCCGCCCACCATGGCCACCACGTCGCCGTTTTCCGGTTCGATGGACACCATGGCTCCCTGCACGTCGGGGTACTGCTGCAGGCGCAGGGCAATGACCGGCTCGCTGGTACGGGAAGCGGCGTTCTGTGCATTTTTCGGGGCCTGTGTCGCGGTCTTGGCGTTTTTCTTCTGCTTCGAAGCGGCCGGCGTGTTGTCGCGGGAAACCCAGATGACGTCGCCCGGCTTGACCACACGCGTGGCGTCGCGCATGACCACGGCCGTAACCGATCCGGCCACGCGTTTGTTGGGCTTGCGCGCCCAGTTCATGGTCCGCACGCTCACGTATCCGCGCTGCGTTTCGGAAAGAAGCACGTCGGCGCCGGATTTGTTCACGCCTGTCACAAGGGCGAGTGCCCATCCGTCGTCGTCGAGATCGGAGAGCTGGAAGTCCTTTTTCCTGAGAAAATCCTTGTACTCCGAAGGCTCGAGATGCTTCACCGGACCGAGCCATCCGTGACGCTTGGTGGCATCTTCAAGGCCGTGGCGCAGACCTTCGTTGGCAGCCTTCTGCTGCAGCGGGTCCATGGCGGTGTGCACGGTGAGGCCGAGCTCATACACGGCGTCCTCGCCGTAGATGCCGAAGTCGTAACCGTTCTTCTTGCAGTTTTCTTCCGAGAACATCTCCACAAGCAGGCGGCGCACTTCTTCAAGGTACCAGGCGCCGTCCGGGTTGGATGAGGGCATGGCCTTGTATTCGAGCTTCTGATTGATGGCCTCGTCGTATTCGGCGTCGCTTATCCATCCGAGGTCGCGCAGACGGCGGAGCACGTGATGCTGACGATTCTGGGCGGCTTCAGGATTGCGGTAGGGATTGTAGGCCGAAGGCGACTGGCCGAGACCGGCAATGAGCGCGGCTTCGGCTATGGTGAGATCCCTGGCGTTCTTGGCAAAGTACACGCGAGCGGCGGCTTCGACGCCGTAGGCATTGTTGCCGAGGAATATCTGATTGATGTAGAGGGTGAGAATTTCATCCTTGCTGAGCTGCTTTTCCAGACGGTAGGCAAGAATGGCTTCCTTGATTTTGCGCTCGTAGCTCTTTTCCGGGGTAAGCATGAGCCGCTTGACGACCTGCTGCGTGATGGTGCTGCCGCCCTGCCGCGTGGAGCCGTGCTGGAAGTTGGCTATGGCCGCGCGGATGATGGCTTTGATGTCCACGCCGGGATGATTGTAGAACTGGTCGTCCTCCACGGCGAGAAAGGCCTGAGGCACCACTTTGGGAAGCTGGTCGAGCGTGACGAGGAAACGCCGTTCATGGTACAGCTGACCGATGAGACTGCCGTCGCGGGCAAGGACGGTGGTCACGAGAGGCGGCCGGTAGTCGGCAATCTTGCTGAAACTCGGAAGATCGTCGGCAACCCACTGGTAGATCATGTACCCGCCTGCCGCCGCTCCGAGAGCGCCGAGCAGCACGAGCGTGCCGAAAAGATACAGAAGCGTGCCGAAGAAGCCGCGCTTTCTGCGGCGTTTTTTGCGGCCTTTCCGGGGAGCGGCGTCCAGTGACAGAAGTTCGCTGTCCGAATCGTCTTCCATGACCGGTTCGGAGGCGTTTTTCCTTCTGCCGCGGGCGGGCGTGCCTAAATCGAGCCTGTCGAGTCCGTTATCGTTGTTCCAGTCGTTGTTGCTCATGGCAATGGGGAAAACCGTGTGTCGGGTTGAGGCGCTCCGCCGGGGGAGCGCCGTGACGTGAGAGTCTTTTACGCCTGACCGAGGAAGCGGGCGAGCGCTTCGTTGACCATGGCGGGGTTGGCCTTGCCGCGCATTTCGCGCATGACCTGTCCCACGAAGAAGCTGATGAGCTTGGTTTTGCCGCCTTTGTATGCTTCCGCCTCGGCGGGATGAGCGGCGAGCACTTTCTGCACGGCGGCGTCGATGGCGCCGGTGTCGGATACCTGCACGAGCCCGCGGGTCTTGACGAGCTCGGCGGGCATGACCTCGCCCTTCATGAGCTCGGGGAAGATGTCGGCCGCAATCTTGGAGGAAATGGTGCCGTTGCCGATGATGGTGACAAGTTCGGCCAGCGCTTCGGGAGAAATTTTGATGTCGGCGGTGCTTATGCCGCTCTGGTTGACCTCGCGCATCATCATGCCGAGCATGATGTTGGCCACCTTTTTGGGCTGGGAGCAGATTCCGCAGGCCTTTTCAAAGAGCGCGGCAAGATGCGGATCGGCGCAGAGCTGGTCGGCGTCCTGCTCGGGAAGCTGAAAGTCGCCCATGTAGCGGGCCATGCGGGCTTCGGGAAGCTCCGGCTGCGTGGCCGCCCATTCGGCGAGCTCCTCGTCGGTGATGACCACGGGAAGCAGGTCGGGATCGGGAAAATAGCGATAGTCCTGCGCGTCTTCCTTGCTGCGCATGGGCGCAGTAAGATTGCGGGCGGCATCGTAGAGGCGGGTTTCCTGAATCACCTCTTCGCCGTCGTCGAGCAGATCGGACTGCCTTGCGATTTCAAATTCGATGGCGCGCTGTACGTTGCGGAAGGAGTTGAGGTTCTTCAATTCCGTACGGGTGCCGAGCTTCGTTTCCCCGCGGGGGCGTATGGATACGTTGGCGTCGCAGCGGAAGCATCCTTCCTCCATGTTGCCGTTGCTGATGCCGAGGCTCACCACCATGGCGTGCAGCTTCTTGAGGTAGGCCACGGCTTCTTCCGCGCTGCGCAGATCCGGTTCACTCACGATTTCGATAAGCGGCGTGCCGGCACGGTTCAGATCCACGTAGCTGAAGTTTTCGCCCTGCGGATGGATGTTCTTGCCCGCGTCGTCTTCCATATGGATGCGGGTAATGCCGATGCGGCGCTTTTCCCCGTTGACCGTGATGTCGAGCCAGCCGTGCTCGCAGAGGGGAAGCTCGAACTGCGAAATCTGATAGTCCTTGGGCATGTCGGGGTAAAAGTAGTTCTTCCGGGCAAACTGGGACCGCTGATTGATGGTCGCATGGATGGCAAGGGCCATGCGCGAGGCGTATTCCACGGCCTTGCGGTTGAGCACGGGCAGAACTCCGGGCATTCCGGAGCACACTTCGCAGACATTGGTGTTGGGCTCGTCGCCGAAGGAATTGGGGCAGGAACAGAAAAGCTTGCTGGCAGTGGCGAGGTGCACATGCACTTCCAGGCCGATGACAGCCTCGTATGCGGACATGGGGTACTCCCTGATGATAGCGGATAAACAAATTCTCCCGGACGGAGGAATCTGTACTCCTATCATTAAAACCCTCGAGGCTCAAGAGAAACCCGGACGTTCGTCCGCAGTGCGGAGGCGAGGCAGGCAAAGGAGGGATCTGTCGGCTCTGGAAATGCGGCAATGACGAAAGAAAAGAAGCGCCGATGCTTTTTCCGTCATGAAACGGCGGGCCGGGCGTTTGGAATCCGCCTGGGAAGATCAGAGGTTTTCTCTTCTGCCCGGTCCTGAAGTGACGATGCCCCGGTCGATGAGACGGCGCAGATACCAGCTTGTGTCGCTTACCAGCATGTAAAGCTGATCGGGGACTCCCTGTATCTCCAGAACGTCGCCGAAATCCAGCGGAAGATTTTCCTGTCCGTCCACGGACAGGAGCACCTGATCGCCCTGACGGCAGGCTTCCAGGCGTATACGCGAGGCGGCAGGCAGAGCTATGGGCGGAAAGCCACCGGCAAAGGGACAGATGGGGGTGACGAGCTGGGCGTTCATGGAAGGCATGGTAAGAGGACCGCCCGCGGAGGCCGTATACGCGGTGGAGCCGAGCGGTGTGGACACGATGACGCCGTCGCAGCGCAGCGTGCTGAAGTGCACGTCGTCTATGGTGAGACTGAGAGATACGGCGCGGGCCACAACGCCGTGGGCGGTAACCACGTCGTTGATGGCCACGCCTTCATTTCGAGGGATCAGACTGTCTCCTTCCCGGCGCAGGATGCGCCAGCGCAGCGTGAGATGGCGTTCAAGCTCCCATCGGCCCAGCAGCATGTCGGCAAGCGGCTTTTCCCACCCCTCGGCAGGCAGGGAGGCCAGAAATCCCACACGACCGAAATTCATGCCGGCAAGCGGCGTGCGTATGCCTGCCAGACGGCGCGCCACGCCCACCATGGTGCCGTCGCCGCCGAGCACGAGCACGGCGTCGCTCGCGGCGGCCTCGGCCCGCATGGTGATGGCGTCGGCTCCGGCGGAAAGAAGAGCGCTGTCCACGTGACGGGCCTTCAGCCAGCCTGTCAGCTCCCGACCGGCGTTTTCCGGCTGCGGATTGTCCTTATGAAGAATGAGAAGACGCGAGATGGGATGCATGGAATGTCCTTTGGAAGCCTCTCCCGGCGTGCGCCGCAGGGCGGAAGGCGGGATAAAACGTGCGCCGGCATGAAGACAGTCCGGGGCATGGGAGTCTTGTACTCTAAAGAACAAACCCGCGCAACGGAAAAATGAAACGGATGATGAACGTTGCGCGTTCCGCAGGCGATCCGGCGGAAGAGTCTGTCGCGGTCGCGACGCCGGGGAGGAAGGGCGCAAGACGGGGAAAGGCTCTCTTTCCCCTTGCCGAAGCCGGAGACGGAGTTATCTTCTGAGCGTGGAGCGCTTCCCGTTCCTGCCGGTTCCGCAACAATTCCGGCCATTGTCAGCCCTCGGGCTTTGGGGTATGGTTCCTTGTTTGGAAATTCGCGGCCGCGGCCGCTCACGTCAAGCGTCATGGAGCATCATGAAAACAGCTCTTGAAATCATACATGAACACGCGGAAGAGGGCGCGAAGCTGCGCCGTCTTTTTCTGGCGGATGCCGCCCCCGTTCTTGATGCCGCTTCCCGCAGCATGGCCCGCTGTCTTGCCGGAGGCGGCAAGATCCTCGTCTGCGGCAACGGCGGCAGCGCTGCCGACGCTCAGCATATGACCGGCGAACTTCTGGGGCGTTTTCTCATGGAGCGTCCGTCCCTGCCCGCCGTGGCCCTTACGGTGGATTCATCCACGCTTACGGCCGTGGGCAATGACTACGGCTATGATGAGGTGTTCTCCCGTCAGGTTTCCGGGCTCGGTCGTCCCGGAGACGTACTGGTGGCCTTTTCCACCTCGGGCGGCAGCGAGAACGTCATCCGGGCCATAGAGGCGGCCCGCGCTGCGGACATGATCGTCGTGGGCCTGACAGGGAAGGGCGGAGGGCGCATGGCCGCCATGTGCGACTACCTGCTCGACGTGCCTCACCGGCACACGCCGCTCATTCAGGAAATGCATGAGGCGTGCATGCACCTCATGTGTCAGCTTGTCGACCACTATCTTTTTGAAAATGTCCAGGCTCTCAGCCATGAGAGCCCGAAAGGAGTCTGATGTCATGCCTATCTACGAATACCGCTGCAAGGCCTGCAACCATACGTTTGAAGACCTGGTCTTCGGCGATGAAAAGCCTTCCTGCCCCAAGTGCCATTCCACGGAAACGGAAAAGATGATCTCGCGCTGCTCCTGCCGCCTTGCGGACGGCACGCCCGATTCCTTCGATCTTCCGTCCGCTCCGGCCTCGGGCGGCGGCTGCGCCGGCTGCTCCGGCGGAAACTGCGCAAGCTGCGGTCACTAGCCGGTGAGCGTCTTTACGGGCGCTTCCCTTTTCCGCGTCCCTTGTTTTCGTAAGGAGTTCCATGGGCGTGATCCGTCAAGGTCGCGCTCATGATTTTTCTTTTTCAAGGGAGCTTTTGTCCGCGTGAGCACGCGGTGCATCGTCGTTTTCGCGTCGCGCGGGGAACGCTTCCGGCGGGTTCGGTCTAAGGCTCTTGCCCGGAAGAACGGGCCCCGCCGTGTCGGGGTCGTGGGTTCGCTCCGCGACTGGGCGTGGGCGCCGGGCGCGGCAGTCCCG
>NZ_CALUWV010000081.1 GCF_944324575.1 uncultured Mailhella sp.
CCTGCTAGGGCGCGGCTGGTAAGAAAGCCTTATAGGCGCATAAGAGGAACCACCGGCTATGCCGGTGGGGCCCCATTTCTTCATGCGGCAGCAAGAGAAGTGCGGTCGACTACGGGCGGCGCCGTGGCTCTTCGTGCGTCCTTTGCGGCAGGCAAAGAGAGACGGGGAGAGGTAGTGGCGTCGCACGGGGAAAGAGCGCGGCCTTTACTGCGGCTGCTCTGTCGCTTCGCCCTTTTTCATTTTCTGAATGGTCTGCGTGGTGGAGTAGCCGTCGAGCCGCGAGAGGGTGACGGCCCTGCCGCCGTAGCTTTCCACAAACTGCGCCTCGGGCCAGCGGTCGATGGTGTAGCCTTCCTTCAGGATAAGGTCGGGGCGAACGGCGTCCACGAGGGGCAGGGCGGTGTCGTCGTCGAACATGATGACGAAGTCGACGAACTCCAGAGAGGCGAGCAGCAGCGCGCGGGTCTTTTCGTCCTGAATCGGGCGTTCCGGGCCCTTGAGCCTTTTGATGGAGGCGTCGGTGTTGAGTCCCACCATGAGCACGTCGCACAGGGAGCGGGCCTGCATGAGCGAGTGCAGATGCCCCTGATGCAGCAGGTCGAAGCAGCCGTTGGTGAAGCCCACCTTTCTGCCCTGTTCGCGGCACTGGGCGGCAATGGCTGCGGCCTCGCGGCGGCTGACGATCTTGTTTTTCTGCTTCCAGCCCGCGCCGGAGGCGGAGCGGCGGCGCGAAAGGGCGTCGAGAATTTCCTGCGCCGTGACGCAGGAGGTGCCGAGCTTGCCCACGGCCACGCCGGACGCGATGTTGGCGAGCTTCATGGCGTCCTGAATGTCGGCTCCGGCGGCAAGCGACGCGCCGAAGGCGGCCAGAGAGGTGTCGCCCGCGCCGGACACGTCGAACACTTCGCGCGCCTCGGTGGGAAGCTGAAACACCTTGTCGGGACGGGCGGCGGCCACAAAGGCCATGCCGTGCTCGGAAAGCGTGACGAGCAGATTTTCAATGCCGTAGCGCTCAAACAGTCTGGCTGCGCCCCGGCGCAGACTGTCCGTGAAGTCGGGGTCGGAAGGATGACACGAAAGTCCCGTGGCCTGATTGAATTCCTTGAGATTTGGCTTGACCACGGTGGCCCCGGAGTACTTTGAATAATCGTCGCCCTTGGGGTCGATGATGACGGGCTTGCCCGCCGCACGGCAGGCCGCAATGATGCGCTGACAGCGTTCGGGAGAAAGCAGGCCCTTGGCGTAGTCGGAAAGAAGCACGATGTCCGCGGCCTTCACGCGCTCGTCGAGCGCAGAGCCGAGAATGTCGTCGTTGCAGCAGAAGCGCCGCTCGTTGTCGATGCGCAGAAGATGACTGTTGCCCGCAATCACGCGGGTCTTTTCAATGGTGGGAAAGCCCGGCACCACCAGCGCAGCCGCATGATCGCAGACCTGCTCAAGAAGCCTCCGCACTTCCTTTCCCGCCTCGTCGTCGCCGATGAAGCAGAGAATGTCGGCCGTGCAGCCGAGCGTGTGCAGATTGGCCACCACGTTGCCCGCCCCGCCGAGCATCTTTTTTTCGCTCTGAAAGTTGAATACCGGCACGGGAGCCTCGGGCGAAATGCGCTCCACCTTCCCGTAAAGAAAATGGTCGAGCATCACGTCGCCCACACAAAGAACCCTGACGTTCCTGTACGCCTTGACTATGGTAGAAAGCAGCATGGTTTTTCCTGTGTGATCTCAGATGAAGGACGACAGAACAACGCTCCCGCCCGGGCTTTTCGCCGCGCCCAGAATACCAGCCGTCAAACGTGAAGTAAAGAAGAGGGGGGAGTGGAGAGTTTGCGGGGGAAGGGAGGGAAACTTTTTCAAAAGGTTCCCTCCCTTCCCCCGCGCCCCCATCCCTCCTTTCAAAACTTTTTAATTTTGGGGGAGGGAAAAGTTTTCCGGGCAATGCGGGGCGTCGGGGAAGCGCAAAGGCCATGCAGAAGTATATGCACGGCCTTCATATGGCCTTTTCATGTAACGGCGGAAGTGAATTCCGGCTGCCTGAGGCCGACATTTTCCTTTCTCCCGTGTATCGCCACTGCCCGTCTGCTCTGGACACTCTGTACGAACGCGGGACTTGTACGACGTCCGCTGCGTTTAACGCCGCGAGTGAATCGCGGCTGCCTGCGGCCGTCGGCCGGGCCGCGCGAAAGCGGCCCGGGGCCCCAGAGCGTTGAAAAACGGTTGTTCTTTGTCAGCGAAGGCTTCCCAGAGCGTTGCGCCGACACTCTCCCGTAAAAATCCGGAAATTCCTTCCAACCACACCGATGGAACCGCGCAGCGGGAACATCGGTCGGCAGCCGCAGGCGGGCGCAGGGCGCACGCCTGCACGGAGATTGCAGCCCGAAAGCGCCTTGCCGAGACTTCCGGCCTTTGCGTTACACGTCTTTTACCCCGCCCTTTCAAAGCCCGCCTTCCGGCATCCGCACGAGCCCCGCCGCGCGGCGCAGCCGCAAGGCGAAACAGGGGGGTGCGGGGGGAATTATTTCCCCCGCATGCCTTTCGGGGGCCCGGGGGAGATTATCTCCCCCGCCGGGGTCCGGGGCGGAGCCCCGCTCTTCTGCCTGTCCCCTTCCTCTCCAGCCTTCCCCGCCAGCCTCACCTGCACCGGCGCAGCCTGAGCTTTGAACGGGTTGAGGCCGCCCGGCAGGTTCCTCTTCTTCCTGCGGGGCGGCCTTTCGGTGGCAGTGATTATGGCGGGAAAAGCGGCAGCTATTCCTTGGTTCTGGGGTACCTGATGGCGGCCTGAGCGGCGGCGAGGCGGGCTATGGGTATGCGGTAGGGGGAGCAGCTCACGAGGTCGAGGCCTGCCTGATGGCAGAATTCCACGGAGCTCGGGTCGCCGCCGTGTTCGCCGCAGATGCCTATCATGAGGCCGGGCCTTGTTCTGCGGCCTTCGTCTATGGCGATTTCCATGAGTCTGCCCACGCCCTTGCGGTCGAGCACGGCGAAGGGGTTGTCCTTGAGGATGTGCTGATTGATGTAGACGGGCAGGAACTTGCCTTCGGCGTCGTCGCGGCTGAAGCCGAAGCAGGTCTGGGTGAGGTCGTTGGTGCCGAAGCTGAAGAATTCTGCGGACTCGGCGATTTCACCGGCGAGCAGGGCGGCTCTCGGCAGTTCTATCATGCTGCCGCACAGGTAGGGGAATTCCACCTTGTGCAGTTCCATGCATTCTCTGGCGATGCGGTCGCAGCGCTCCTTGAGCATGGCCATTTCGGCAAGGCTGATGGTGAGCGGAATCTCGATTTCCGGCAGGGTGGTGTAGCCGTCTCTTGCGAGTCTCGAGGCCGCGTTGAAGATGGCGTACATCTGCATTTCGTACACTTCGGGGTAGGTGATGCCGAGGCGGCAGCCGCGGTGACCGAGCATGGGGTTGACTTCATGCAGCTTTTCCACCTGGGCGAGCAGGCGTTCCTTTTCGGCGAGCAGGTCGGGATTGTCGCCGCGCACGCGCAGTTCCGTGGTTTCCACGAGCAGCCTGTCGAGGCTCGGCAAAAACTCGTGAAGCGGCGGGTCGAGCAGGCGTATGCACACGGGCAGGCCGTTCATGGCCTTGAGAATGCCGTAGAAGTCGTTTTCCTGCATGATCTGCAGGGGCAGCAGGGCGGCGGTGCGTTCTTCGGTGGTTTCGGCAAGTATCATCTTCTGCACGTAGGGCAGGCGTTCCTGCGCCATGAACATATGTTCCGTGCGGGTGAGGCCTATGCCTTCCGCGCCGAAGCGGCGGGACTTTTCGGCGTCTTCCGGGGTATCGGCGTTGGCGCGCACCTGAAGGTCGCGGAACTCGTCGGCCCAGCCGAGAATGGTCTGATACTCATGGGAGAGTTCGGGATCCTTCAGCGGAACCGCGCCGAGAATGACGCGGCCGGTGGTGCCGTCGATGGAGATGAGGTCGCCCTTCTTCACCACGGTGTCGCCCACGCTGAAGCACTGGCGGCCGTAGTCCACCTTCACGGCTTCGCAGCCGCACACGCAGGGCTTGCCCATGCCGCGCGTCACCACGGCGGCGTGGCTGGTCATGCCGCCGCGGCTGGTGAGAATGCCCTGCGCCTGCACGATGCCGTGGATGTCGTCGGGCGTGGTTTCCACGCGCACGAGAATGACCTTGGCGCCCATGCGGCCGAGATGTTCGGCCTCATTGGCGTCGAACACCACGGAGCCGAAGGCCGCACCCGGCGAGGCCGCAAGGCCCGTGGCGAGCACGGTGGGATTGGCCGAGCTGTCGATCTGACGATGCAGCACGTTGGCCAGGTGTTCGGGGTCGATGCGAAGCACGGCTTCCTTCTTGTCGATGAGGCCTTCTTCCACCATGTCGCAGGCGATCTTGAGCGAGGCCTGAGCGGTGCGCTTGCCGTTTCTGGTCTGCAGAATGAAGAGCCTGCCGCGTTCAATGGTAAGCTCAATGTCCTGCATGTCGCGGTAATGCGTTTCGAGTGTTTCGGCTATCTTACTGAACTGATTGTAAATATCCGGCATTTCGTCGGCAAGGCGGGCAATGGGCTTCGGCGTGCGCACGCCGGCCACCACGTCTTCGCCCTGGGCATTGAACAGATATTCGCCGTAGAGCTTCTTTTCGCCCGTGGAGGGATTGCGCGTAAAGGCCACGCCGCTGCCGGAGTTCTCGCCCATGTTGCCGAACACCATGGCCTGAATGTTTACGGCCGTGCCGAGATTGTGGTCGATCTTGTTGATGGTGCGGTACACGATGGCGCGGTGGTTGTTCCATGAGCGGAACACCGCCTCGACGGCAAGCAGAAGCTGACTGTGCACGTCTTCGGGAAATTCGCTGCCCACTTCCTGCCGGTAGAGCTCTCTGTAGCGCTCAATGACGGTTTCCAGCGATTCCACGGAAAGGTCCTGATCGAGCGTCACGCCCTGCGCGGCCTTCTGTTCCGAAAGGATGTGCTCGAACTTTTCCTTCGGCACTTCCATGACCACGTCGGAGAACATCTGGATGAAGCGGCGGTAGGTGTCGCAGGCGAACCAGGTGTTGTTCGTGAGTCTGGCCAGCGCCTGGAAGGTGGCGCGGTTCAGACCGAGATTCAGGATGGTGTCCATCATGCCGGGCATGGAGAACACCGCGCCGGAGCGCACCGAGAGCAGAAGCGGATCGTGTTCGTCCCCGAACTTTCTGCCCACCTTTTCTTCCACCCGGGCGAGGGCGGCCGTCACCTCATCCACCAGTCCTTCAGGCAGCGTTCCCCCGCTCGCGTAGTAGTCGCGGCAGGCGTCGGTGGAAATGGTCATGCCGTAGGGCACGGGCAGGCCGAGATTGGTCATTTCCGCCAGATTCGCTCCCTTGCCGCCCAGCAGACTCTTCATCTGTGCATTCCCTTCGTGGAACAGATACACGTACCGCATATGGACGTTCTCCTTCATCGCTAGAGGGTGACAGTTCTTTGCTTCAGAATACGAAACTCACGCCTTTCGGTCAATACGGTAGGGCAAATCAACAAGACTTCTGCATAGCCATGGGAAGGGAGAAACTTTTTTCCTGTGTTCCTGCGGCGCAAAATCGCATGGCCCGGGGGTACGGCTGCGGAAAAGATGCGTCGTGCACAGAAGCGCGGCGTGCGGCCCCGGGAGACTCTGCCGGGGAAAAGACGCGGAGGGCGGAAGCTGGGCCCGGCGCGGGAGAGCGCGGGGGATGGGGGGCGCGTCCCCGGAGCTTTCGGCGCGGCGGGACGCTCGCGGCCCCGGCACGGCAGACGGGACAATGGACGTTTTCCCTGTAATTTCGGTATGGTACGCCGTAATTTTTTGTAAAGACCGGCGGCATGGCCTGCGGCCTTTCTCACTGCCCGGAGAAGGAAAAAAATATGTGGAATACCGAGAATTTTTTCGGAATGCGCGAGTTTTTGTTTGCGTCCGGCGGGAATAGTGCTACGGTTGCCTTTGTGGCGGCACTCCATGGTCGGCGCATTGAAAACAAGGAAAAAGGAATACAATACGGGAGCCCAGATGAGAACCTTTTCAAAATCCAGCAAGCTCGACAACGTGCTTTACGACGTGCGCGGACCTGTGGTGGACGAAGCCGCCCGCATGGAAGAAAGCGGCATGAAAATCCTCAAGCTGAACATCGGCAATCCCGCGCCGTTCGGCTTTTCCGCGCCGGAAGAAGTCATTTTCGACATGCGCGATTCCATCGTGCAGTCGCAGGGTTATTCCGAATCCCGCGGCATATTTTCCGCCCGCAAGGCCATCATGCAGTATGCCCAGATAAAGAATATCCCCAACGTCACCATGAAGGACATCTACACGGGCAACGGCGCGAGCGAGCTCATTCAGCTTTCCATGCAGGCGCTGCTCAACAACGGTGACGAAATCCTCATTCCCTCGCCCGACTATCCGCTGTGGACGGCCTGCGCCAACCTCGCCGGCGGCAAGGCCGTGCACTACATCTGCGACGAGGAGTCCGACTGGTATCCGGACCTCGAGGACATGGAAAGCAAGATTACCGACAGAACCAAGGCGCTCGTCATCATCAACCCCAACAACCCCACGGGCGCGCTCTACCCCGTGGAGGTGCTCGAGCGCATCGTGGAAATCGCAAGACGCCACGAACTCATCATCTTTTCCGATGAAATCTACGACCGCCTCGTCATGGACGGCGAAAAGCACGTGTCCATTGCTTCCCTTGCCCCCGATCTGTTCTGCGTGACCTTCAGCGGCCTTTCCAAGTCGCATATGGTCTGCGGCTTCCGCGTGGGCTGGATGATCCTGAGCGGCAACAAGAGCCTCGCCACCGACTACATCGCGGGCATCAACATGCTCTCCAACATGCGCCTGTGCTCCAACGTGCCCGGTCAGGCCATCATTCAGACCGCCCTCGGCGGCTATCAGAGCGTGAACGAGTACATCGTGCCCGGAGGCCGCATCTACGAGCAGCGCAACTTCATTTACGAGGCTCTCAACAGCGTGCCCGGCATTTCCGCCAAAAAGCCGAAGGCCGCCTTCTACATCTTCCCCAAAATCGATACGGAACGATACAACATTACCGACGATACCCAGTTCGCTCTGGACTGCCTGCGCCAGACCCGCATTCTCTTCGTGCCCGGCTCAGGTTTCAACTGGAAAAAGCCCGACCACTTCCGTATCGTCTACCTGCCGCGCATCTCCATTCTGGAAGAAGCGGTGGACAAGCTGGCCGCGTTCCTGCGTGACTACCGTCGCTAGGCGCGTCAGCCCGGCCGACGCCATGCACGCGGGCGGCTGTGGCCATCCTTGAAAAAAGCCCCGCTCCGAAGGCTCCTGCTCCTGACAGGCCGGCCCGAAGAGCGGGGCGACTTTTTTAAAGCAACGGTGAAGCGCGCAGGGCGAGGGAAGCGCAGTGCGGGAGAAGCGCGCAGGGGCGCCGCCCCCGACCCCGCCGGGGGCGCTGATTTTTCCCCCCGGCCCATGAGTTCGCCGAAGGCTTCGCGCCCGGGGGCAAAGGGGACAAGACGTTCGCCGTGCGCTGATGCCGAAACTTTCCGGCATATCCTTCCGCCTTTGATGAAATCGACTTCGGCCCGACCTTCGTCAGGGCTCTTCCCCCTTTCAGACCGGAACCATCACTTTGCAGAAAATGCAGAAGCCAGATCCCATGTCGCTCCTGGTGACAGGGCGGTACGGGAACTTCCCCGGGCAGGCGGAGGAAGCGGACAGCAGAAAAACGGAAAGAGCGGAGAGATAGCGGCGTCTGAATGGGCAAGCGCTGCCGGAGCCTCGGAACATCAGCGGAAAAGAAAGGGAAACTCGTCGGGGAAGGCGCGGAGAAAAAGGGCTATTTCGTCGCGTACTCTGCGGTAGACGGCCAGCCTTTCCTCACGGCTTCCGGCATTGACGGCGAGTGCGGGAGGATCGTCGAAGCCCCGGTGAACGGTCATGCCCCCTCCGGGAAAAACGGGACAGGTTTCCCGGGCGTTGTCGCAGAGCGTGACGACAAGGTCGAAATCCGCAGCGGGCAAATCGTCGATGCCCTTCGGCTGCCGGCGGGAAAGATCCGCTCCCAGTTCCGCCATGACTTCCAGAGCCAGCGGATCAATGCGCTGCGCCGGGGAGGAACCGGCGGAAAAGGCCTCGAGCGAGGGCAGAAGAAGACAGGCAAGGGCTTCGGCCATCTGACTGCGGCAACTGTTGCCGGTACAGAGAAAGAGAATGCGTTTTTTCATGCGGCGTTCTGTGCTGAATGGTGGGCGGGCTGCGAAAACGGCGTCCGCCGGACGGCATGGCCTTGCCGGTTTTTCCGCCTGGCGACAGGCCGGTCGGAACGTCGACGGCGCTTTGCAGCGACGGCGTATTTTTTTGAAGAGCAGGTCTGCCTCTGCCGAAAGCGGAGTCGGCCGCAGGCTGACTGCCGACGGGCCGGATTGCGGAGGGAGGCGCGCGCCGTTCAGAGGCGGCAGGGGGAAGGGGGAAGACTTTTTCAAACGCTTCTCCCTTCCCCTGCCAGACTTCCTACTTTTCCTGCGCCTTTTCCGCTGCGGTCATGATCCAGGAGACGACCTCGTTTTTGGAGGGAACGCGTCCGGAGCAGACAGGGGCGTCGTTGATGGCGACGGCCGGGGTGGTCAGGATGCCCGCGGCCATCATGGCGCGCAGGTCGGAGACTTTTTCCACGTCGGCGGGAATGCCGGAGGCTTCCACGGCCTCGCGGACGATGTGTTCGGTTTCCTTGCACTTGGAGCAGCCGGGGCCGAAGACTTTGATGATCATGATAACCTCTTCATGTCTGAGTTTTGAGCCGTGCTCCCGTGAACGGGACAGGGGCAGGCGGGGTGTGCCTCGTGTGGCGTTTTTGCGTTTCAGCCGCCGCGGAAAGATGCGGCGTTTGAATCCTGCGGGTTTTGCCTGGCCGTAATGTTTGCGGAACGGGTCTTTGTCGGGGGCCGCATGCCGTTCAGCTTCCGGGACAGAGACGTCGGGCCGGTTCGGGAGGGAAAGCGCTCCCCCAAAAAATAAAAAGTTTTGAAAGGGGATGGGGGTACGGGGGAAGGGGGAAAACTTTTTCAAAAGTTTCCACGTTCGCCCGCCTCTGTCTGAAAACAGCGCGTTGAGGAGACAGCAGGTCAGGGTGAAGCCGACACACAGGGAGCAGGTGAGGG
>NZ_CALUWV010000082.1 GCF_944324575.1 uncultured Mailhella sp.
GGCCAACGACCGCAAGCAGGCGAAATCACTTCCGCCGTCAAGCGCAGCGGATTTCGTGCGACTCCCGCGACCGTACAGCGTGTCAGGGGCAGACGGCCTGTTGCGGCACTCAGGCCTCGGAAGGAAAAAGAGCAATGGCAAGCAGGCCTTCCACGGCGGTGCGGACGTTTGTCGCCGCAAAAAGGCGGGTTCCGCTCTGCGTTTTTCCGGGCAGAGGGCACGATACGGCAAGAAAGCCCTGCCTGCGCACCTCTTCCGCGTCGAGACCGAGCTTTTCCGCGCTTTTTTCGCCCTTGCCTGAAAGTACCAGCACGGCCACGGCAAGTCCGGCGTTCGCCCCGAATAAGAGATCCTCCACCTTGTCGCCCACCATGGCGCAGCGCGAGGCGTCAAGATTGTGCGCCGTCTTCAGGCTCTCCCACATTCCCGTATCCGGCTTGCGGCAGCGGCAGCCTTCCTCGGGGCCGTGCGGACAGAAGCGTTCGTCATCCACCGCCGCGCCGAACGGCGCAAGCAGCTCGCCGAGCCTTTTTTCGCAGGCGTGCCAGCCGGACTCGGGAAAATACCCCCGCCCTATGCCCGACTGATTGCTCACCACAAACGTCTTCACGCCCCACGAATGAAGCGCGCCGAGAGCCTCTCCCGTACCGGGTATGAGCTCCACACCCTCAGGGTCGCCCAGATAGTGCTTATCCACAATAAGCGTTCCGTCACGGTCAAAAAGCACTGCCGAAAGTTCCATGCCTGCTCCTTTTTCTGCCCGGGTAACACAGCCGCCGAAAGACTGCAATCAGAGGCCCGCATTCCCCAGAGCGTTGAAAAACGCTGAGCGGAAAACAACGGGCCCGCAAAAAGTTAAAAATGACTGTCCGGTGTCAGCGACGGGTTCCCCAGAGCTTCGGACAGACACTCTCCCTCAAATCTGGAAATCCTTCCAACCACACCGATGTGACCGCTTCGCGGGAACATCGGTCGGCAGCCGCAGGCGGGCGCAGCCGCGCACGCCTGCACTGACTGCGCAGCCCGAAACGCGTCCGCCGAGCCTTCCGGCCTTTGGCCATCCCCCCTGCCCTTTCCGTTCAGGGCCCGGCTTCTGAGTTTCCCGAGCGTTGTTAAAAAGCTGAAAGAAACAGGGGGGTGCGGGGGGAATTATTTCCCCCGCATGCCTTTCGGGGGCCCGGGGGAGTCCCCCGGCGGGGTCAGGGGCGGCGCCCCTGCTCTGCCTCTCCTGCCTTTCCTGCCTTTCCTGCGTTTCCTGCGTTTTACAGCCAGGCGTCAGAGGCGTCATGGGGGATGATGAGGGGGCCTTTGGGGAGGGCGTGCCAGGGGAAGGGGCCTTCGCGCATGATGCTGTCGGCGAGTCTGGAGGGGGAGACGGGGGAGGCATCGGGCTGGAGGCCTGCGAGTCTGGCGAAGAAGCCTATGATGGACGTGGGGGAGCAGCCTTTTTCCCTGAGGGCGGCGATGCTGAGGCTGTGGTGTCGTTTGGCGAGGCGTTCGCCGTTTTCGTCGCAGAGCAGGGGGACATGGGCGTAGGTGGGGGGGATGGCGTCAAGGAGTCTGTAGAGCAGAAGCTGCCGCGGGGTGGAGAGGAGGATGTCTTCGCCGCGGACTATCTGGGTAACGCCCATGCGGATATCGTCCACGACCACGGCGAGCTGGTAGGCCCACACGCCGTCGGAGCGTCGGAGGGCGAAGTCGCCGCCGCAGTCCTTGAGGGCGATGTTCTGGGGGCCGAGGACGAGGTCGTTGAAGGATTCCACGTCATCGTCGGGACAGAGCAGGCGCAGGGCGGGGTGTCGGCCTTCAGCCTCCTTCTGTGCGCGCTGTTCGGGGGTAAGGTGGCGGCAGGTACCGGGGTAGGCGGCTCCGGCGTCGCCGAGGCCGTCCGAGGCGCCGTGGGGCGCTCCGGCAAGGATGCGCAGTTCCTTTCTGGTGCAGTAGCAGGGGTAGACGAGCCCTCTGGCCTTCAGGGTATCGAGGGCGCGTTCGTAGAGGGGGCCGCACATACTCTGGTGATAGGGCGCGTGCAGGCCGTGGGAGGAGCCTTCATCCCAGTCGAGGCCGAGCCAGGAGAGATCGCGTTCCATGGCGTCCATCCACTCGGTGCGGGAGCGGTCGGGGTCTATGTCTTCGTGGCGCAGGATGACGCGGCCGCCCGAGGCGCGGGCGCCGAGCCAGGCCAGAAAGAACGACCAGGCATTGCCGAGGTGCATGAGTCCGGTAGGGCTCGGGGCGAAGCGGCCCGTAACGGTTCCGCCGGAAGAAGTATGCTGAATCATGCCGTAGTCTCCGGTTGTTGCGGTATGCGTTCAAAGCACTGTTCGATGACGGCGTTGGACACGAGCATTCCACGGCGGGTCAGGGCGAAGCGTCCGCCTTCCAGACGGGCCATGCCCCGCCATTTGAGCTCTTCAATGAGACCCTGATTGTCTGCCACGAAGTCGCGGCCCGTGGCGCGGCGATACTCCGCCGTGTCCAGTCCGTCGGTCATGCGCAGGCGCAGCATGACGAGCTCTTCCATGCGTTCCCCAAAGCTGAGCTCCTCCACGGTTCCGGCCTCGCGGTTTTCCTTCACCGAAGCGAGCCAGGTATTGAGATCAGCGGGCTGACTTATGCGTCTGCCGCAGAGGAAGCTCACGGCCGAAGGGCCCACGCCGAGATATTCTCTGCCCAGCCAGTAGCCCTCGTTGTGACGGCACCGACGTCCCGGGCGGGAAAAATTGGAAATTTCATACTGCGCATAGCCCGCGCTCTCCAGCAGGGCTCCGCCCTCCTCGTACATGGCGGCGGCCTCATTCTCTCCGGGCAGGACAAGCGTGTGCCGGGCCTGATAAAGCGGGGTTCCTTCCTCAAGGGTAAGGCCGTAGCAGGAAAAGTGTTCGGGCTCGAGGGCGGCGGCCTCGGCAAGCTGCGCCTTCCAGCTTTCGAGCGTTTCGCCGGGCAGCGCCCAGATGAAGTCGAGCCCTATGTTGTCGAACTTCGCCCTGCGCAGCGCGCGGAAGGCGGAAAGCGCGTCCTTTTTGTCGTGCACGCGGCCCACGGCGGCAAGGAGGGCATCGTCGAGCGCCTGCACCCCGAGCGACATGCGGTTCACCCCGGCGGCGCGAAAGCCCGCCGCGCGGTCGGCATCCACGGATTCCGGATTGGCCTCCATGCTTATTTCCGCGCCGCCATCCAGAGCAAAACATTCCGCCACCGTATCCAGCAGGCGTCCCATGACGGAAGGCGGCACAAGGCTCGGCGTTCCGCCGCCGAAAAACACGGTTTCCACGGCGGGATGCCCCAGCTCCTCCGCCCGACGCCGCAGCTGCGCCTCCACGGCGTCGGCCCACAGCCGCAAGGCGTCTCCCGAATCGACAGGCACGGAATAAAAGGCACAGTAACGGCACTTGCGCCGACAGAACGGAACATGAACATACAGCAGCATGATTCAAGCATGAAAAAAACGGGCTCCCCCGTCAAGCCCTGAAACAAAAAAAGCCTTCCTTCTTTACGCCTTCTCCGCTCTCCCCTGCCCTGCCGACAGGCTGCGTCCCCTCAAAAAAAGAAAACGTCCCGCGCCTCCGTCCCATGCGTTGCCGTTGTCTGCTCTGCGCTCCAACAATGCATGACCATGAACTTATGAATTACACAGCAACGTTCAAAACATTTTTACAGTGCATAATAAAAAATTCATTATGGAATCATAACTCATGTAAATTTTATTTTATGAAGAAAAAACGGCGATAAAAAAAAGTTCAGTTGTGCACAAAAAAAGTTCATCAGCAAACAATCATGGTCATATATCGAAATTTTTTCCGCGTTTTTTCTTTTCTTTTTATTGTAATGCATGAAATTTTCTTTCCAATTGTTAAAACAACATATTTTTTTCTGGTCTTTAATATAATCCCATGATATCCGCTTGTTTTCACAAGGCGCAGGTACCTGAAAAGCATGAATTTTCACGGTTCTGTCGTTTTTCGGAACAAAAGTCCCGCCGCGACTTCCCCCTGCTCCTGCGGAAAGTTGGGCGCAGCGCGGCACAGGGAAAACTCATTCATGGAGGCATGACAATCATGTTGAGCAGAAACGCCCTCGGCAATCTCATCAACCGCTACGCCGCAGTGCTGAAAAAATGCCGTCTTCTGAACGTGTTCGGCTCGCTTGCCCTGGCAGCCATGCTGGCCGCGGGCTCATCCGGGGCGGCCACGGCCTTTGAAAGCCAGTTCTCCGACCACGTGCCCGAACATCCCGACTTCGTGGCCGGCAGCGTGCCGGACCTCGGCCCTCCCGCGCAAGTCACCCATACGCTCCAAAAGGAACAGACCGGCGTCGTCTGGGGCGTGGCGAACGGGGCCGACACTCCCGCGCTGGTGTATGCCGACACCAGCAACCCCGTTGCCGAAAACCACGGATCCGTATGGGTGAAGGCCTCGGAAAAAGGCGGCTATGCCGAAGCCATGGGCGGCCAGTACGGCACGGCCTTCACGCTGACCAATCACGGCTACATCTATGTGGACGGCACCACGCCTTCCGCCACCAAGGGCATGGGCGTGAACCCCGACGGCAAGGCCTTCAACGAAGGGCTCATCGCCGTGCGCAAGGGCAGCGCCATGGCGGACAATTCCGGCTCAGACGCCAAGACCATCGTGAACAACGGCGTCATTTCCGTGGAAGAGACCGGCGGCGTGGGCATCTACTACCGCAAGGAAAACGCGGCCCGCGGCGAAGTGACCAACAACGGCACCATTCTCGTTTCCAACGGCGGCACGGGCGTCGTCATCACGAACGACAAAAACGACGCCTCCTACAACGAAAAACATTTCACCAGCACCGGCACGATAGCCGCCGACGATGCGAGCACGGCCATTCTCGTAGCCGGCACCGACGGCGCCACCATACACCTCAAAGGCGACAGGAGCCGCGTCGAGGGACTCATCAGCCTGCAGGGCACGAACAACCGCCTCGTCATCGACGGCATGGGGGCCAGGGGCGCGGAGAACCTGTACGTCAAAGGCTCCTTCTCGGGCAGCATACGCAACAACAGCAACGTTGCCTTTACCGACAATTCCGCCGTGGCGCTGGACGGTTCGCTCGCCGTGGACGCCACTTCGAGCGCAGCGCTTGCCAACGTAACCCTGACCCGGGGCAGCAACGCGCCGGACAGGGCCCTTGTGTCCGTCACGGGCGATGCCGTCACCCTGAACGGCGGCACGGCCACGGACGGCACGGCATCCCTGACGCGCGCCGTCCTGCAGAAGGACCGCGTGGAACTTTCGGGCGCAAAGGCAGCCGGTCATCAGTTCAGCTCGGGCGCGGGCGGCGTGGTGCACGCCGACCTCTCGAACGGGCGCAGCCTCATCATTAAAGATTCCCGCTTTTCGGACAACCTCGTAACGGAGAACGGCGGCGCGGGCGGTGCGGCGCTTTTCGTGCGCGGCAACGCTCCCGTAACGCTGCAAAATGTCGAGTTCAGCAACAACGCCGTCAACGCCGGGGGCTCCCGCGGCGGCGCGATAGACAACGACGGCGCTCATCTTTCCATCACGAACGGCGTCTTTGCGGGCAACCGGGCCGCCGCCTCCGGCGGAGCCCTCCACAATGCGGCGGGCGGCAGCGTGGTGTTTGCCGGAACCAACGTGTTCTCCGGCAATCAGGCCGCAGGCGCGGCCAACGACGTGCACAACGCCGGAGCCGTCACCGTGGCAAGCGGCGTGACGCGCTTTGACGGCGGCTACACCCAGAAAGGCGCGAATGCTTCCCTTGCGGTGAACACGGGCGCGGCGCTCGCCGTGGCCCTGCCCGACTCGGGCGGCGTGACGGCCTCCCCCAAAGAAGCGCTGCTCGCCCTCGGCAAGCTGCTCAATCTCGGCGGCGGCAGCCTGCGCGTGGGCGACGCGAACGCAAGAAGCCCAGCTTCGGTCATGTTCGGCAAAAACTCTCTGCTCGTGGTGGACGGCCATGCCGCCAAAAGCGGCCCCATGCTCACGGGCAGCGGCAGCCTTGTCGTGGACGAAGGCTCGAAGCTCTACATTGCCAACGCGCAGGCCGGGGAATCATATGCCGTGACCTCCGGCCTTTCCGTGGCCGACGGCGATTACTGGAAGAGCGCCAGCCTTCTTGCCGGACGCCTCATTGAAGCCGAAATATCCTCGGACGGCGGCACGATCACCGTACACACCGAAGCGCAGGACGCCGCGCGCACCCTGCCCGGCGTGATTCCCGTCCGCGGCCTCAACGCCATGATGGACGGCGGCAAAAACGACATCGACTCCCCTTCCGCCGGTCTGCGCTTTCTGAGCCGGGCCATGGACGAAACCTATGTGCCCGACGACGCCGCAGCCGTGGCCGTGGTCAACGAAGTGTCGCGCGCCGCCGTGACCGCAGGCGTGCAGAACACCGCCCTGCGCCTTGCCGACGCCGCCGTGACCCGGACAGCCCGTCATCTGTCCCTGAGCTTTGCCGATGCGGGCAGCGCCATGGACGAAAGCGGCGTCACCGTGTGGGCCGCGCCGCTCTACGGCAACACGTTCAGCCACGGCCTGAGCGTGTCCGGCACGTCCGTGCGCGGCAACTACGGCGGCCTCGTCCTCGGTGCGGACAGGAAGGTCGGCGAAGTGCTCGGCGGCGCGGTGCGCGCCGGTCTTGCCGTGAACGGCGGCGGGGGCCGATCCGAAACACGCGGAACAGTCTCAAGCACGGGCAATTCCTACAGCTTCGGCGGGGTGAACCTGTACGCGGGCTGGAATCCGGGCAATCTGAACGTCACGGCCGGGGCGGGCTGGTTTGTCGGCGCCCACGACCTGACCCTGAACCTGCCCTCCTCCATGCAGATGGGGCCGCTCCGCGCCGACGTGGACACCGGCGCGTTCGTGGCCGACCTGCGCGGCGAGTACCGCATATCCACGAGCGTTGCGGACATCACGCCTCACGCGGGCGTGCGCTATGCCTCGCTCTCGACCGACAGCCACACGGTGGGATCGAACGACGCCACGGTGAATGCCGTGGCCTCCGACAGGCAGGACATCGTGCAGTTTCCCGTGGGCGTGACCCTCTCCAAAAGCGTGGACGTCTCCGGCTGGAACGTCACGCCGCTGCTCGACGTGTCGGTCATTCCCGCCGCCGGGGACAAAAGCAGCACGACGAAGGTCTCCTACGCGGGCACGCACGCTGCCGACAGCGTAAGCACCCGCATCATGGATTCCATGAGCTGGGAGGGAACCGTCGGCGTGCAGGCCGAAAAGGGCAGCTTTGCCCTCGGCCTCAACTACGGCGTGCAGGCCTCGAAGCACGAGAGCGACCAGAGCGTCAACGTGGGCATACGCTGGAAGTTCTAGCGCGGGCCGCAGGCTTTGACCGCGCCGGGGGAAGCCGATCCTTCGGCCCCTGCGAAGGCCGTTCCCGCTCCGCCCCGTATCCCGCCTGCAAGACGCCGCTGCGCGGGCCGTGCCGCCGTGCGTGACGCGCCTCTCGCCCCGCGGCCCATCAGACCATCAATCATCAAATAATCCGCCATGTTGAAAGCGCCGTCCTCCTCTCTGGAGCGACGGCGCTTTTTTGTCTTCGCGCCCGAATTCCCCGCCCGGCAGCATACCCTCATGCAGACGCTCATAACTATATAAATAAAACTGACAGTATCGCATAAAAAATTTTTTCTTTAATTTTTAATTTATCTTCGATTAAAAAATCTTTTTTCTTCCATATATAATGCATGTATCTTTTTATATATAACATATCAGAAAATCATACTTTTTCGACGATTTTAAAACAGATGTCGACAGGATTAAAAAAGGTAAAATTTTTCTGGAATTAAAGAAAATTTAATGATATTGACAAATTTGTAAAAGTAATATGTCGAAAAAGTATGATTTTTCGACATTATTCCTTTTGTCTTAAAATACATACAGAATACGTCCATTTTAAGAATTTTTCATGCAGAAATTCTTGAAAAAGCCGTCTTCTGCATAAAAAGATACAGTCAATCATGGAGGTTATTGACATGTTGACCAAAGGGGCAATCGGCAATCTCATCAACAGGTACCGGGCAGTTCTGAAAAAATGCCATCTCATGAACACGTTCGGCTCTCTTGCCGTGGCGTCCATGCTCGTCATGGGAGCCGCAGGGGCGGCCATGGGTGCCGTCGCTCAAATCGGCAACAATCAGTATGACAGCCTTGCGGCAGCCGTCGACGCCGCACAGTCCGGCGACACTATTGTTCTCTTGCAGGATTTCCAGGGGAGCGGGGTAAAAATAGACACCGCTAAAAAAACGACATTACCATTGATCTGGGAGGACACGAATACACCGTCGTCAATCCTACCGTGGGTTCTACCGGAACAGAAACCAACGGCTTCCAGCTCCTGAAAGGCGGAGAGCTCACCATCAAGAACGGAACAATCACTGCCGGCACCGACTCTGCAAAAATACTTATTCAGAAATATTGCGACCTCACGCTGGACAATGTGACATTGAACGGCAGGGAAGGCACGACAGATTATACGCTTTCCAACAACAACGGTACGACGACGGTCATCAATGGTTCCGGCATCAACGCTTCCAAGAACGGCTTTGCCTTCGATGCCTACGACTGGCCCAAGAACGGATACGGAAACGTTTCCGTTGTCGTTGACGGCTCATCCATCAACGGAAGAATTGAAATGGAGACTGACGGCACTGCGTGGTCTGACGGTCGCACTCATGAAATTACTTTAAAAAATACTGCCATCTCAAATCAGAGCACTACCGGAAACGGCGGTGCCATCAAGATAAATTCCTCAACGGCATCGGCATCCATCGACAACGTCGCGTTCAACAACAATGCGGCCGTAAGCGGCGGCGCCATATGGAACAAGGGGCAGGTGGAACTGAGTGATGCCAGCTTCACCGGCAATACGGCCAGCTCTCAGGGCGGCGCCATCTTCAACCAGGGCAATATGACCGTAGGCGCCACCTTCACCGGCAACAAGGCCAGCCAGGGCGGCGCCATTCTGAACTACGGCGGCACCGGCACTTCCCTGACCGTCTCCGACGGATCCATATTCCGCAGCAACGAAGCCAGCTCCGTCGGCGGC
>NZ_CALUWV010000083.1 GCF_944324575.1 uncultured Mailhella sp.
GCGGCCCCGACAAGCAGCACCGACACCGCAAAAAGAAACGGCATGAAGCCCGCCGTGCCGCGGTAGAGCATTCCGGCCACAATGACCCCGGGAACGGGAACGTGCAGCTCTCCGGTCATGGAAAAAAGGGACCAGCCCGCCGCAGACAGGGCGAACTGCCCGAAGAACACCAGAGAAAACAGACGCCACGCCCGCAGCCTCGTGCGTGCTGCGGCCTTTCTGTCGGCAAGGCGGGCGCAGATGAACGCGGCCCAGAACCCGGCCAGAAGGCCCTGCACCATGCCGAAGCCCGGAAGGAGCCTGTCCAGAAGCAGAAGATGCGGGGCAAAGCGCGCCATGGCACAAAGCGGCAGGGCCGCAAGAAGAAAGCCTGCCGCCTGCATATGCGCCCGCTCCCGCGAGCGGGAAAACCATGCTCGGCCCGGCCCCGTCCAGACAAGAACCGCAGCCGTCACCGTGAATGCGGCCACGGCAAGCAGAATGACGACAAGGCGCATCCACGGCGCGCCCATGGCAAGGCGTATCTGCATGAGCACTTCCGTCGTGCGCACCCATTCCCCGGCCAGAACCGTGAGTGCGGCGGCAGAAACGGGCCGCATCCACGCCCGACGCCCGAAGCACGAAAGCGCCCACAAAAGACACGCCACCGCGCTTCCCGCGCCTCCCGCCCGCCACAGGTGCGCGGCTCCCAGCACAAAGGCAGGCACAAGAAAAACGGGCACGAAAAAGGCGCGCGTGCCGCTGCGCTTTCCGGTGTTGTCCGGCGTCATCATGCTTCTTTCTCCTTTTTTCCGGGCCGTGCGTTCCGGCCTCTTCGTTCATGGGTCATGCGTATGCTTCCCCGCTCCGCAGACACAAACGTGTCCGGCATCGCAAAAGAAAGCACGCAGGCGGCTGCCCCGCACCGCTCAGCTCCGCTGGCGCCGCCCTCCGGGAGTGACGGCATACCGGGCACGCGCCGCCTTCCCTTCACGGACATGGCGGCGAAAAACCGACAGCACGCCGAATCCGAAAACCGGCGTCCGTCCCGGGCCTGAACGCAGCGCCTGCGCATGCGGTCTCTTCCCGGCTCCTGCGCCGGAGCGAAAGCCGCGCCCCTGCTCCGGTACGGTGCGCCTGCTCATCCGCCTCTTCTCCCGCCTGCCCGGAAAACGCGCAAAACCATGACTCGTCTTGCCTCTGCTTCCGCAGGTACAGCCCTCGCAGAACGCGCCGCTGCGGGCCGGTCATGCGCCAGAAGGTATGCAAATCTCCGCAGCTTTGCCGTGACTGTCGTCATGCTTTTCCGCATGGAGACAGCTTTTCCGCCTTTCTTCTGCAAGTTTCCGTCAATTGTGATTTAAGTCACAGTTATTTTCTTCTGCGCCATGTATGACTGAGGGGCCGTGTTTTTTCATAACCGAGGGAGGAGAACAATGAAAGCATCAAGACACGGTCCATGGAAACTGCTGCTTGCGGGCACGGTGCTGGGAGCGGCACTGGTGCTTCTGGCGGCTGCCGGAATGCAGTATTCCGACACAAGGCCCTTCTGTTCCACCTGTCACGTCATGCGCGAGGCCGCGCTCACGCACAGCCGCTCGCCCCACGCCGATCTGACGTGCAACGAATGTCATGCGCCCCACAATCTGCTGGCGAAGCTGCCCTTCAAGGCTCAGGAAGGACTGCGCGACTTCGTGGCCAACCTTCAGGGGAAGGAGGCTCCGATTCTCGCGCGGCTGGAAACCAGAGACGTGGTCAACGCCAACTGTCGCGCCTGCCACAGGGTCGCCAATGAGGATGTCATGATGGCGAAACCCTACTGCGTGGACTGCCACCGCGCCATGGCGCATCAGAAGAAAACCCCCGTCAGCTTCAGGGAGGCGGCAGATGAATAAGATGAACATGATCATGACAGGCGCGGTGCTGGCCTGCTGTCTCATCAGCGCAGGCTGTCAGGACGACACCTATGAAGTGAAGACCCCGGTCTACCAGAGCGGTCTTCCGGCGAACACGCTGGATGCCTCCAAGTTTGAAAAGGCGTTCCCGCTCCAGTACGCCTCGTACCGGCAGAACGACGAAAGTTCCGTGATGACGGAGTACAAGGGTTCGGTGAACTTCCGCAAGAACGACAACGTGAATCCGCTGCCCAGGGGGTTCCATGCGGCTCAGCCGTACCTCAAGAACCTGTGGCTCGGCTATCCGTTCATGTACGAGTACAACGAGGCGCGCGGTCACACCTACGCGGTCAAGGACATTCTCGACATCGACCGCATCAACCGCTACTCGCCGGACGGCAAGGGCAACATGCCCACCACCTGCTGGAACTGCAAGGTTCCGGCCATTTCGCAGTGGGTGGCGGCCGAGGGCGACGGCGTGTGGAGCCGCGACTTCAACGAGTACCGCACCAAGGTGGACGTAATGAACGAAAGCATAAGCTGCGCCACCTGCCACGACACCACCACCATGGAACTGCAGCTCTACTCCATTCCGCTCAAGGACTGGCTGGCCAGAAGCGGCAAGGACTGGGCCACGCTCTCGCGCAACGAAAAGCGCAGTCTCGTGTGCGGCCAGTGCCACGTGGAATACTACTTCACCCACAAGGACAACGGTCCGGCGGGCAAGCCCGTGTTCCCGTGGGACAACGGCTTCGACCCCGAAGACATGTACGAATACTACAACACCCACGGCGCGAACAACGGACCGTTCACGGACTTCGTGCACGCCGTGTCGGGCGTGAACATCATCAAGGCCCAGCATCCCGAATACGAGACCTGGCAGAACGGCCCGCACGGCGCGGCGGGCGTGTCCTGCGCGGACTGCCATATGCCCTACGTGAAGCAGGACGGCAAGAAGTATTCGAGCCACTGGTGGACCTCGCCGCTCAAGGATCCCGAACTTACCGCCTGCCGCACCTGCCATTCCGACAAGACGCCCGAATTCCTGCGCGCCCGCGTGCACGACATTCAGGAAAAGACCTACCGGCAGCTTCTCAAGGCTCAGGAAACCAGCGTGAAGGCGCATGAAGCCGTGCGTCTGGCCAACGAATTCACGGGCGAAAGAAACGCGAACTACGAATCCCTCATGGCCGCCGCCCGCGAAAACGTGCGCAAGGGCCAGTTCTTCTGGGATCTCATTTCTGCGGAAAACAGCGTGGGATTCCACAATCCCGCCAAGGCGCTCGACACGCTCATGAGCTCCATGGGCTACAGCCAGAAGGCCATTGATCTGTGCATCGAGGCCACCAACGCGGGCATCGCGGCGAACCTTGCGGGCGACATCAAGGACATCGTGCCGCCCATTCTCGAGTTCAACCGCAAGATGCAGCAGGATCCCGAAGTCATGAAGAGCCACAAGTGGCTCACCTACCTCCCCGTGCTGCCCGAAGCGGGCCTTGTGTGGGAAGGCAACGTGCGGGTGAAGTAACGGACGAACATCGTCCCTGACGCGGAAAACATTCCGCACGGGCCGGAGGAGCTTTCCTCCGGCCCTTTTTTCGCCGGAAAAAGCCGGGTTCTTCTGCGGCGGGCTTTCGTGCGCCTCCGGCGGCAAAAAGGCCGGGGCATGACGGCTCCACGCTCCCGTACCCCGCAATCCGGGGCACGACACAGGCAAAGCGCCCCGGAAAGGCTCCCCGCGCTTCCCCGCCCGCGGCAGGGCAATCTGCTGACTGCTGGTGATCAAAGGCTCCCCAAGCGCCCGGCCCGCGGCCTAGGTGCTGTTCTTCGGTCTCAGGCTCCCGTCTCCCGCGTTCCGCAACGACGGAAAGGGCGCTGCCGACGTCATGCCGACAGCGCCCCTGCCTGATTTGCCAGATATCCGCGCCCCGCCCGTTCAGACAGACGGGAGCCTTTCGCGCAAACGCGCAGGCTTACGCGCGGGCGTTTTTGTCCGCGCCGCCCGTGATGACGATTTCGGCGCGGGAGTCGCCCTCCTGAATGAGCTCGTCCACGGCCGGAAGCACGATGCGCCCCGACCGGGGATTCTTGATGCTGTCCACGGGGGCGGTGAGCACGGCGTCCACGTCGGACTTCTCAAAGCAGAGGTCGGAGTCCACCACCTCGCAGTCCACGAGCTTCAAATTCGTGCAGTAGCAAAGAGGCTGCGAACTGATGATGCGGCAGCGCTCCAGCGTGAGATGATCGGAATACCAGCCGAGGAACTCCCCTTTCAGAACGCAGTCGCGCACCGTCACGTTCTCCGCGTGCCAGAAGGCGTCGCGGCTCGTGATGTCGCAGTGCTCGAAGGTGCAGTCGTGCAGATACTGAAGAGCGTACCTGCCCGTGAAGCGCACGTCTGCAAAGTCGAGATTCGCCGCGTGCAGCATGAAATAATCGCTCTTCACCGTGCAGTTTTCCATGCGGAAGAATCGCGAAAACCAGCCGAACTCGTTGGACACGACGTCGCAGTTTCTCACGGCAACCTCGCGGCACTCGCGCAGCGCCTTGATGCCGTGCAGCTTCGAGTCCGCAATGTCTATGTGATCGGAATACCAGAGCGCGGCGCGCCCGTTTTCCGTGATATTGCAGTCCTTGATCGCAAGGCCGTGCACGTGCCAGAACGGATAGCGCAGATTGCACAGACAGCGCTCGGCCGTCACGTCCTCGCATTCTTTAAGCGCACTTTCGCCGTCGGCAGGCCCGGTGAACGAACAGTCCCGGACCAGCACGTGCCGAAGCCCGTACAGCGCCCTCTCTTCATCAAAGGTCTTGTTTTCTATGATGTCCATACCGGCTCTCCCATGAATGTTCTGTGCATAGTTATAAGCACGCCTCATAAAAGAGCAAATGCCTATGATTCATGACGAACCATGCCCAAAAGACATATTTCTTGCACCTCTGTACCTCAAGAATCCATACTGCCATGGACTGCAATCAGAAAAGTCCGATCATCCATTCACATACAATCGACGCTCGAATTTCACCTTGTTTTCCTTGATAAGGCGTCTGTGAAACACAACCTTGCACTCTGCTTCAATCCGGTATCCTTTTTCTTCAGGATATTGACCTGCCGTTTTCCCTGTCATACATAGAAGAAAAATTTAGATGCCTTCATGTCGAAACCTCATCAGTTTTTATACAACCAGGCTGAATCCAAGGAGAACATGACATGTCGTCCGTTGAAGAACAGGTTGCCGGACAAATTTCTGAAATTATTCGTCAAAGAAAAACACGTCTGCCGCTCGTCGAAGGCGTGCTGAAGCGCTGCTCCTCGCTGCAGAAAGCCATGACCGTCGTTCGCTCATCCATCGAGCAGCTGCAGCAAAATTCCACGGAAAATGAGATGCTCACGGCCACATGCCAGCAATGTCTGGAGGTGCTGCTCAATCACGGGGAGAAGATTACTGATATCGAACAGCAGGCGCTCCTGGCCCGAAAGCGCTTTTCACGGGATACCGTCAACATCGGCTTCGGCGGTCCCAAGGGCATGGGAAAAAGTTTCCTGCTGCAAAAGCTCTCTGGACTCACGAACAATGAAGTTCCTTCGGCCGACGGCCTGCCCGTCACGGCAGTGCGTTCCGTTATCCAGAACTCTCCCGACAACTGCGCCAAGGTTGTCTTCCACACCCCGGCAAGCTTTCTTCAGCAGCGCATCTGGCCTCTATGCCGGAATCTGTCCATCAATCCTCCGCACACACTGCAGGAATTTCAGGACATAAAGCTCCCGGAAACTCAGAACTCCTCGGATCGCAGCTTTCAGTGCTGCAATAAAATAAAGGAATACCAGTCAGCACTTCCAGAATACCGGGATCTGCTAACGGGCAAGGAAAAAACTATTGCCCTGTCGGAACTGCGCCCCTATGTGACCTACAGGCTTCCTTCTCCCAACGACGACAAGGTCACCGTGCCCAACCACGTCTATGTCGCCGTGTCGACCGTGACCATCTACTGCGAATTTCCTCAGACGTCCGTAAAGAATCTCAAGCTCATCGACCTCCCCGGCCTTGGAGAACTGGATCCCTCGCTGGAGAGCATCCATACCGAAGGCTTCAAGGACAACGTCGATCTGTGCCTCTTCATCCGTCGCCCCTCGGGCAACAGACCGGACTGGGACCAGGAAGCCCAGAGAGCGCTTGACACCCTCACCCGCAACTGTCCTGCGGGGCACCCTTCGGACTTCGTCATTCTTGTCATCAACGGCGGCGGCTGCAAAACCGATTATGTGACCATCATGGAAAAGGATGCCCGAGACAAACTGGGCGACCGCTATACCATACTGACAACGGACAAGTCCGATTCGCAGGGGCTTTCCGCCGAAGTGCTGAGCCGGGCTCTGGATCATCTTTCCCAGAAGCTCCCCAAATCCGACAACGCACTGTTTCTCGGCATATCCGAGTCTCTGAACAGTCTGAGCCGCATCATCACTGATTTCTGCGACGAAGCCAAAAGGACGCTGCGTCAGTACGGTCAGGGAGAAGACTCGGAAGAACTCAGGCGTCACGCGGCGGAACAGGCTTTGCGAAGATTCGCCAGGCTCAGTTTCAAAATTCGCGACAGCATAGAAAAGCGTGCCGTCAGGCAGGACGACCTTACGGAAGTCATCGACTCCCTCGATCGCATCAAGGACGAAACACTCGAATATTTCAACAACGGCATGCAGGAAGGCAGCCGGGAAAACTGGCTTGAAATGGCCAACGATCGCTATGCACAGGACAACGCCCTCAACAAGGTGCAGACCGACACGATCAACCAGATGAGAGTGCAGATTGCTCAGCGCTTCTCTCTGGAGCTCGACAGCGTATACAAGGACTACATTACACACGAAATTCTGGAAAAGACCGTCGCCGCGCTCAACGATGCAAAAGTGCTCAACAACATGCTCAACGAAGAGTCCGCGGAAAAGAACCTGAAAAGCTTTCTGAGTTATCTTGACAACACGGAGCACCCCGTGCCTCAGATGCGCGAAGCCGTTGAGGGTCTCATTACGCTCAAGATCGAACATAACGCCCAGTTCTATCCCCGTGCGTATGATCCCATACGCAGTCTGAAAAACATTGCCGACGTCATGAAGATAGAAGGCAACACCCTCGAAGAGCGCTGCGAGAATCTCTATACCAATCTTGTGGACATGGGAACGCGCACCATTATCGATATCAGAAACAAAATCATTGAAGAGACGCGGAACAACCTTTTCAACATTCTTCTGGTTGCCTATGAAAAGTTTGAGGACTCCATCATCCGCAACAACAATGTCAATGACGAGTGGATACGTTTTTTCAAGTCCTACTACAACGACATCATCACTTCCGACAAGAAAGCGAATATCAGCTATCTGCTGAACGAAACCCTCAAACATCTCAGCGCCCTGCGCGACCGCGCCAGCAGCGCTGTCTGAGGAGCCTGTCATGTCCAACTCCATTCTTGATTTCATTCTTTCTTTTCTGAAAAAAGTGGGCTTTCCCGTATCGGGCGCCATCATGAACATCATTACCGATTACTGGGACTGGGACAAGCTCTCCGGCAAAGCAAAGTCCCCGTGCTACAACATCGGCTTCTTCGGGCCGAGCCGCATAGGGAAAACTACCCTTGCGGCCTCCATGGTGGAGGAATTCAAGCAGTTCTCAAGCCGCATCAACAGCAGCTATCTCAAGCTCTCGGCTCTCGATGACATCACCATGACCAAAATTTCAGGCCGCATCAACGACCTGAAAGCCGGCATAGAAAAAGGCACGTTCAAAACCGGCACCCTTGAGGGTACCTCGGATCACGAAGAGCTCAAGCTGCGCTTTGAAGAAGGCGCCCGCAAATCCTTCAAGCAGGACTTCATTCTGCACGACTTTCCCGGCGGCTGGATAAACGATCCCCAAAAAATAGAACAGCTCAATCTGAAGGACTGGGACGTCATCATTCTGCCCATAGATTCCGTCGTCATCATGGAAAGCGTGGAGCTTGAACACAAACGGGCCGCCCGCAACGATCTGTGCATAGATCAGGTGGAAAACTTCATGCGGGACTGGGTGAAAACCCGTACCAACCTGCCCAGCCTGTGCATTCTTGCGCCCATCAAGTGCGAAACCTACTTCAGCACTCCCAAGGTTTCCTCCATGCTGGCCGACAAGTCGCAGCTGCTCTTCAACAAGATAACCAACGAGTACTACAAGGACGTTCTCAGCATCATTCAGTCTTCAAGCAGTGTCGAATGTCTTTACATGCCGGTCAACACCATAGGCTGCTGCTACCTTAAAATGCCCACATGGGAAAACGGAAAGCTCAAGGGCGTGTACTCCATCTCCTTCGAGCCCGGCATGAACCGGTGGCATCCGTACGGCCCTTCGTATCTCATGCTTGAAATCTGCATGTTCATCTGCAGCCAGCTGCGTCGCCTGCCGAAGAAAGCCATGAGCAGTTCCATGGAAAGCTTCATTCAGGCCACAAGCGAGATCGACAAGGCCATGCGGGATCCTGATGCCACGGCCCCCGAAATCCCCTACAACAGAAAGAAGATTCTGCAGAGAGGATCATTCAAATAATGAAATGCGCATTGTTGACACGCTTTTACAGCGATGACTACAACGTGTTCTTCGCCCCTGCCCTGTATGACCGCTTTCTGAAAACGGCAAAAGAGCTCGGACTGAGCAGAGCTCTCGACGATACCAAGCCCGGCCTTCTCTTTCTGCATCATGACGGACAAAGCCGCCTCTGGGTTACCGGCATCGCCTCCGGCCGTCAGGACTGCATAGGAACGGCTATACGCTTCAACCTGCTTCTGGAAGACGAAGAAAGCGTGCTGCGCGACTGGGCCGGTTTCTTTCTTGCCCATCTGAACGTCCCCGAAAAACGCAACCTGCAGGCTCTGGGAAGTCTCTGGGACACTCTTGTCATTGACAATAAAAGCTTTTCCCACGGGACGGACTCCGAACGCGTCATTGCAATTCTGCAGAACTTCCGAAAGGCTTCGGCACTGCCCCCGTTGCTGCCGGAAAATCCCGGCGATTTCATGGTGGCATCTCCCCTGGTGCTGCGCCCCGACAACCTTGCCGAAATCCTGACGGATGCTTCTCTGCGCGGGGTCGTGCTGCTGAACGGAAAACTGGAACCGGTGATCCAAAGGAAAAAAAAAACTTTCCGAGTGATTCTG
>NZ_CALUWV010000084.1 GCF_944324575.1 uncultured Mailhella sp.
AACAGCATAAAAATCGGCTGAAGATGACTCTCCAGCCGATTTCGGGCCCTCTTCGCCGCTTTTCCCGTTTTTTGCCCGGTTTTTCCAGCCCCCGGTCCGTCAAAAGACATCGGAAAAAAACTTTAGTCCGCAAAGATGCTGCGAAAAGGCGCTCCGTCCGCAGCATCTGGAGCGCTTTTCTCTCTGCCCTTCTCAAATAAGACACTTCCCCTGTTGCAGTCGGCAGCTATCCCCCACTCGTAAACAAACAGAGGCGTGAAGCCAACGCTCCCCGCCTCTGACCGACAAATTCACGTCGAAATGCCGAATCGACTGCCATCAGGCAAGAGTCGGCACCACTCGTTTGAAAAGCTCCAGAACCTTTTCGGCATTGCTCTGAGCCACGGCAAGAATGGCCTCCCATGTGACCACATCATCATCCTTCCAGGAATCATAGTCTGTGCTCATGGCCACGGCGGCATAGGGAATGCCCAGCTCGTTGGCCATGATGGCTTCCGTGGCAATGCTCATGTTGATGATATCCGCTCCCCAGATACGGAACATCCTTGATTCCGCTCTTGTGGAAAAACGCGGCCCTTCAATGGTAATGACAGTGCCGCCGTCATGAAAACGATACCCCAGAGCCGAAAGCTCGCGGGCGAGAGCCCGTCGCATGGCTGCGTCGAAAGGCTCAGCCATGGCAGTATGCACGGGATTGCCCGGCTCAAACGACTCAAAGAAGCTCAGCGGACGCAGCCGGGTGAAGTCTATGAACTGATCGGGAATAACGAGATCCCCCCGTTCGATTTCCTCACGCAGAGAACCCACGGCAGTACTGGCCAGCAGATGGGTGCATCCGGCTTCCTTCAATGCCCACAGATTGGCGCGATAGTTCACCTGCGTGGGCGGAATGGTATGCCTGCGGCCGTGCCGCGCCATGAGCACTACCGGCACGCCGCCGATGCTGCCTTCTCTGAGCGAGCTGGACGGCTCGCCGTAAGGCGTACTCACCGCCATATCGCGGGAAACTTCAAAAAACGATGGATCATCAAGACCGCTGCCGCCTATAATGCCTATTTTATTCATGATGTTTCCAATGCAGGTTCAATGTCCATGGTTCTGCAATGCCCGGTCTCTGCCGCAGCGCAGCCAGTTTTCTCTACATTCATGCCGAGTCTTTCCCCAATTTCCGTCGCTCTGCCGCAGCTTTCCGGAGTTCCTGCCGCGCCGTGTCTAACAGGGAATGTACCCCTGCGAGAGCATATATAAAAGGTCACGCATATGCTCGACGTTGGGCGCGTACATGAGAAAGCCGTCCTGGTGGCCCGTCATGGCGATGATGCCGTCCGCAGGATGACGCCGCACAAGTTCCGCCACGCTGTGCGCCATGGCCGGAGTGCCGAACGCCGCCCCGGGTGCTGTGGCCGGAGCCTTGCCCCGAATAAGCTGATCATAGAGCCCGGCATGATGCAGATGAATGACGCATCCCGTAACCGGAGACGCTTCGTATATGGCCGCATGGGTCATGGATTCGGAACTGGCCTGTGCCGGTCCCACCGACCAGACGGTATTGGCGTCGATGTCGCACCTGGTCACAAGGCAGTAATGCTCCGGTCCGAGCACGAAAATATGTCCCGTGGCTGTAGCCGTGACCACAAAGCCCTGCTCCGCCCTCAGGGAAAGATTCCCGTATCCGACGCCGTTTTCGAGCTGTCCCACAAGCCCGGCGCGAACAAGATCGGTCCGAAGCTCATTGAGCGCCGTCCAGTCGGGATGCTCCGGGGCCGGACCGTATTCATGCACGCAGCGGTATTTGACGTATCCTTCTTCCTCGCTCATGCGTTTATCCTCAGGCCTTGCCCTGTTCCGGGTACAGGGACAGAATCCCCTGCTCCGAAGCGGCGCACACGCCTCGTTCGGTAATAAGTCCAGTAATGAGCCGCGCGGGCGTCACATCGAAGGCCCAGTTGCGGGCCGTCGTGTCCTGGGGACAGATCAGCACGCCTTCCACTCTCCCCTGCGCCGAAAGTCCGGAAATCATGCGCACCTCGTCGGCACTTCGCTCCTCGATGGGAATCTCGCGCACGCCGTCGCGCAGCGCGAAGTCAAACGTGGACGAAGGCAGGGCCACATAAAAGGGAATCCCGTTGTCGGCGGCGGCCAATGCCTTGAGATAGGTGCCTATCTTGTTGGCCGCATCGCCGCAGCGCGTCACCCTGTCGGCTCCGGTAATGACGAGATCCACCATGCCGTGCTGCATGAGATGACCGCCTGCGTTGTCCACAATAAGATCATGCGGCACGCCGTGCCTGCCCAGTTCCCAGGCGGTAAGACTCGCGCCCTGATTGCGCGGCCTTGTTTCGTCCACCCATACATGCACGGGAATGCCGGCATCGAAGGCCGCATACACAGGGGAGAGCGCAGACCCGTAATCCACAAAGGCCAGCCATCCGGCATTGCAGTGCGTAAGTATGTTCACGGGCCGACCGGGATGGCGGGCCGCAGCTTCTTTAATAATGGAAAGACCGTGCTCCCCGATGCGTCGGCAGAACTGTGCATCTTCGTCGGCAACAGCCTGAGCCTCGGTACGGGCGGCACGAATGGCCGCATCGCCGGAAAGTCCCGCCATGGCTCTCTTCTGACGCTCAAGAGCCCAGACAAGATTTCCGGCCGTGGGTCTCGTGGCGCGCAGCTTATCCATGCTCCGGGCAACAAAGCCGCAAAAATCGTCCTTCGGAGCCGTGCGGGCGGCTACCCACACGCCCCACGCGGCCGTGGCTCCTATGAGCCCGGCGCCGCGCACCCACATGTCGCGTATGGCGCTGCACACCTCATCCACGCTGACAAGCGCCCTTGTTCTGAACTCATGGGGAAGCGCCGTCTGATCAATGATGAAAAGAGTTTCGTCCGCGCCTTCGCCTTCCGTCCATATGGTACGGTAATGTCTGCCGTTCACGTTCATGGGTCACTCTACTGGATTCGCAGCTCAAGCGCATTGCGGTTCAGGGGAACAAGCGCCGCCTTGCCCGTGGTCTTCATGTCGAAGACAAGACGGGTCTTGTCGTCATGCTGCCCCACGCGCACGGCCTGAATGAGCCGGTTGCTCGGCACGCGTGGCACGTTGATTTCCCAGTTGCCGGCAAGATCAAGAACCACGCGGTCGGGGTTGCCGAGGGTGAAATAATGTCCCACCATGGGCGCGTTGCCCTGCAATGTCAGCTTGATCTGACTGCCCTGCATGGAAAACTTTGCGGACGTCACCACGCGTTCATACGTCTGGCCGTTCTGCTCAGCTTCCGCAGTAGCGACATGTTTCTGCCCGGTTTCCTCCACAGGCTGAGGGGCGACACTTTCGACGGCCCCCCCCTCCGACGGAACAGGAACATCATCCGACGGCTGCTTTTTGGGGCTTTCCTGCTTTTCGGACTTTGCCGGCGCGCCCTTTCCGTCTCCGCCGGAAGAAGCACCACCCTTTTCCTTTGCAACGGAAGACGCTGCGGAAGCCGCCCCTTTTTCCTTGATCTCTTCCGACCGCTCCGCCTTCGCTGCGGTCGTGGCATCCGACGTCCTTTCCATTTCAACGCTTGCCGGTCTCGTATCGAAGGGGGCGGATGCAGCTACAGATCTGTCGTTTTTCCGGGGGGAAGTATCCACGGAGTCTTTGCCGTCGACAGATGAGGGGGACGGCAGAGATTCAAGTTCCCGCCCGCTGTCCGCAACGGCGGATACCGCATGAGCTTCCCTGCTTTCCTGAAATTCCGTCAGACCGACGAGCTTGCCCGATATCTCCGAACGTCCGGCCTCATAGCCGGGTTCATCCTTAAAAAAGGCGGCCACGCCCACAGCAACGACCAGCATGGCCGCAGCACAGGCGAAAAGACGCAAAGTTCTGCCCATGTCATCCTCTCATACTCCGCAATGCGAAGCGCTGTTTACGTCCTCTATAGCCGAGATTCCGGGGGCATGACAAGCCGCCTGCTCATGTGAAAAATTCTGCCACAGTGGACGGTCAGGCCTTTTTCCTATAGAGCATTTCCATGCACGAACTCTCCCTTATGGCAAGCGTCATGGACATAGCGCGGGAAGAACTTTCCCGTCACGGAGCACACCGTCTCACTCTTCTGCGCATACGGCACGGCGTACTGGATCAGGTACAGCCCGACGCCATGCGCATGGCCTTCGAGGCCATGACGAAAGGTACTCCTGACGAGGGGGCGAAGCTCGAACTTGTGGAAGAGCCGCTGCGCCTTTCCTGCTGTCTGTGCGGCCACGAATTCACCCCCGACGACAGAAACGCCCTCTACGCGCCCTGTCCTGCCTGCGGCGAAACCGTTCCTTTCAGCGTCATCGGCGGAGAAGGCATTTTTCTCGACCATCTGGAAGCGGAGTGACTCCGACTTCTCTGCATCCGTTACATCTGAACCATCCGAGGCACATCATGGAAATTCCTGTTGTCCGCAACGTACTGGAGGCCAATGACCGCATAGCCGGACGCCTTCGCGCCGACTTCGCGCGCCGCGGCACTCTTGTTCTCAATCTCATCAGTTCTCCCGGCTCCGGCAAGACCTCGCTTCTGGAACGAACGCTGAACGACCTGGCGGGAGAGTTCCGCATGGCCGTCATCGAAGGCGATCTTCAGACCGACAACGACGCCAGACGCGTGGCGGCTTCCGGCGCACAGGCGGTGCAGATCAACACCGAAGGCGGCTGTCACCTCAACAGCAGCATGGTAAGCGAAGCTCTTCAGGCACTCGACTGCGATGGGCTGGACATTCTCTTCATAGAAAACGTGGGCAACCTCGTCTGCCCCACGGAGTTCGACTGCGGAGAAGACGCCAAGATCGCCCTGCTCAGCGTGACCGAAGGGGACGACAAGCCCCAGAAGTATCCCTACCTTTTCCACAAGGCCAAGGCCATGATTCTCAACAAGATCGACCTGCTTCCCTATGTGGACTTCGACGTGAAGAAGGCCCGCGCCCACGCCTGTGCCCTTAACGCCGATCTTGCCGTCATGGAAGTGTCCTGCCGTAATCATGAAGGTCTGGAAGACTGGTACGAGTGGCTGCGCGCCGCCGCCAAAGCAAAAAAAGAAGCCGCCCATGAGTGAAACTCCCTCCTGCTGCATGCTGCCCGAGTCCTCCCCCTTCCACTCCTATGAGGATGTGCTGCGCCATCTTGATTCCCTCGGACTTTTCCACATGGACATGGGCCTCGGCCGCATGGAACGCGCGCTGCACGCCCTCGGACTCGACAAGTTCCGCTGTCCGGCCGTACAGATCGTCGGCACCAACGGCAAGGGGTCGACGTCGGTCTTTCTTCAGGCCATAGCCATGGCTCACGGCATGAACGTGGGGCTCTACACCTCGCCGCACTTCGTGTGGCCGGAGGAGCGCATTCAGCTCAATCACACCATGCTGCCCCGCCGCGTATGGCCGGCGCTTGCCGGAAACGCCGTGCAGGCCGAGAAGGATCTCACCTACTTCGAGCTTCTCACGGTCATGGCTGCTTCTGCCTTTCAAACCAGTGAAAGTGATCTCATGATTTTCGAGGCTGGACTCGGCGGCCGCTACGATGCCACCACGGCACTTCCCATGGACATGGTGTGCTTTGCCCCCATAGGCATGGATCATCTGAACGTACTCGGCAACACGCTTGCCGCCATTGCCGACGACAAATCCGACGCTCTGCGTCCCGGCGTTGCGGTGGCCGTCAGTGCGCCGCAGGAACCGGAAGCCCGCGACATTCTCTTTGCCAAGGCGCAGGAACGCGGCATTCCGCTGTGCTGCTGCCCCACGAACGAAGGCTGCAACGGCAGTCCTGCGGGCAAAGCCCTGTGGGAATGCCTGCCGGACGACCTCAAAGCCTGCTCCGTTCTGCCCTCCGACGTGAAGCTCGGTCTGCGAGGCTCCCATCAGCTCGTGAACGCACAAACGGCAGTCCTTGCCTGGGTCATGCTCTGCCAGCGCTATCACTGGAAGACGGACGCGCACACCATTGCGCTCGGCCTCAGCAGGGCATTCATTCCCGGAAGGCTTCAATTTGCTCCTGCCGGCGAGGGACATCCGGCCATCTGGCTGGACGGAGCCCATAATCCTCACGGCATGACGGCTCTCCTGTCTGCCGTGTCCTCCATGAGCAATGAAGAGCACCCCGGCGCCGTGGTGTTCTCCTGCCTTGCCGACAAGCAGCCGGAAAAGCTTACCGCCCTGATGAAAAAGGTGGCCGGTGATGCGCCCATCTTCGTGCCCACCATCAGGGACAACCCCAGGGCTGCCGCTCCCGCCGAGCTTGCGCGCATGCTCGGCAAGTCCGCCAGTGTCGTGCCTTCTCTTGAAGAAGCCCTTTCCGCCGCCGGAAAGGCTGCGGGTACAAAGCCCGTGCTGGTATGCGGTTCCCTGTATCTGCTCTCGGAACTCTTTTCTATCTGGCCCTCGCTGCTGAAGGCTTCCCAACAGGCGGGATAACAGCCGCCACAGGGACGCGGCGACGCCCCCATGCTCTGTCGGAAGCGTGTTTCCGACAGAGCGTTTTCCCTCATCACAGGAGCATTCATGTCGTCACTTTTCCGCTCGCTTCCTTCGGTGGATGCCTGCCTCCGCTGGTTGGAGGAAGACTTTGCCGCCACGCCGCACAGCGTGCTGCTGGAAAGCTGCCGCGCCGTGCTCGACGAGCTTCGCGAAGACATACGGTCCGGACGCATAACGGATGAATCCGCCCTGAGTCCGGAACAGGTACTGCCCCGTCTTCAGGCTGTCGTGAAAAAAAAGGACCGTCCCCGCTTTTGCCGGGTCATCAACGGCGCAGGCGTGGTGGTTCATACCAATCTCGGCCGCTCCGTGCTGGCCAGAGAAGCGCGGGAAGCCGTGCGCATTGCCGCGTCCGGCTACAGCAACCTGGAGTTCGACCTTGAAACGGGTGAACGCGGCAGCCGCACAAGTCTTGTGGAAGAGCTGCTCTGCTCGCTCACGGGAGCCGAAGCGGCGCTGGTGGTGAACAACAACGCCGCCGCCGTTCTGCTCATGCTCGACACCTTGTGCAAGGGCGGAGAGGTCATACTCTCACGCGGACAGCTTGTGGAAATTGGCGGCAGCTTCCGCATTCCTGATGTGATGGAACGCAGCGGCGCGACGCTCAGGGAAGTAGGGACGACCAACCGCACGCATCTTGCCGACTATGAGCGGGCCCTTACGGAAAATACCCGGGCCGTGCTCTGGGTGCATCCCTCCAACTACCGCATCATCGGTTTCCATTCGAGCGTGCCCGCCGACGAGCTGGCCGACTTCGCCCATGCCCACGGTCTTCCCATGCTGGAAGATCTCGGCAGCGGCAGTCTCATGGACTTTTCCCACTGGGGACTGCATGACGAGCCCACCGTGCCCGAAGTCCTGCGTCAGGGAACGGATGTGGTCACCTTCTCGGGCGACAAGGTGCTCGGCGGCCCGCAGGCCGGCATTATCGTAGGGAAAAAGGCGTACATCGACAAAATGAAAAAAAACCAGCTTCTGCGGGCGCTTCGCTGCGACAAGCTCACATTTGCCGCGCTGGAAGCCACGCTCCGTCTCTACCGCGATCCGGAAACGGCCCGCAGAGCCATCCCCACGGTGCGCCGCATGAGCATGGATCAGGAAACTCTGAAAACGCGGGCCGCGACGCTGAGGGAACTCCTTGCCGAAGAACTCTCGGGACTCGCCACCTGCTCGCTGAAGGAAGACTTTTCCCGCGTGGGCGGCGGCTCCTTCCCCGAGCAGGGCATGCCCACCACGCTGGTATGTGTTCACCCCGCCGGATGTTCCGCAACACAGCTCAAAATGCGCCTGCTCTCCACGGATCCCCCGCTCGTCGGCAGACTCGGCGACGAATCGTTCGAACTCGATCCGCGAACCATGGACGACGACGAATTTCCCGACGTCGCCCGGGTGCTGAAGGACGCGCTTTGCGGAATCGAACGCTGAAGCCCTTCACGAATGCCGCCGCATGGTTATATTAATAAGGAATATAGCAGCCCCTGCGGACGGCATGCATAACGGGTGGCAGAACATGGTTTCTGCCGCGACGGAAAAACAGACTTCCGCCATCCTGCGGTTCGAAAACGCCGCTCAAAGACAACATCATTTCGAGGTCATCATGGACGAACTTGCCTCTTCTTCCAAATCCGGCTGGGAAATCTACCGCTCGGCCGACGATCGTCAGGCCATGAGCGCTCTGGCCGATGATTACATCCGCTTCATTTCCGAATGCAAAACCGAACGCGAAGCCGTGGACGGCGTTATTGCCAGACTCCAGGATGCCGGTTACGTCGAAGGTTTCGAGACCGGCAAGGGCTGGCAGGCGCTGCACGGGAAGGCCATTTTCGTGGCCCGCCGGGGACGCAGACCGCTTTCCGAAGGCATCCGCCTCATCAGCGCTCATACCGACAGCCCGCGGCTCGACCTCAAGCAGCATCCGCTCATCGAACAGGTAGGCGTTGGTCAGGCAAAAACCCACTACTACGGCGGTCTGCGCAAATATCAGTGGTTCGCCCGTCCCCTGGCCCTGCACGGCGTCATCGTGAAGTCAGACGGCGAAGTCATCCGTGTCTGCCTCGGCGAAGAAGAAAACGAACCCGTGTTCACCGTCGCCGATCTTCTGCCGCATCTGGCCCACAAAGACGGAGGACTCAAGCTCTCCGAAGCCTTCGACGCCGAAAAGCTCAACGTCATTCTCGGCCATGAGCCCGTGCTTGCCGACAGCGAAAAGGAAAACGACAAAGCTCCCAAGGAAGCCGTGAAGGCTCGCGTTCTCCAGCTTCTCAACGAGAAATACGGCATTCGCGAAGACGATCTCATTTCCGCGGAACTCGAAGCCGTGCCCGCCGGTCCCGCCCGCTATGTGGGACTCGACAAGGGCATCGTAGGCGGCTACGGACAGGACGACCGCATCTGCGTATACACGGCCCTGCGCGCCCTGCTCGACGCCGAAGACCCCGAATACACGAGCTGCCTCATCTTCTGGGACAAGGAGGAAATCGGGTCCGACGGCTCCACCGGCGCAAGCTCCCGCTTCTT
>NZ_CALUWV010000085.1 GCF_944324575.1 uncultured Mailhella sp.
GAGGTCACAAGCTTGTCGCCCTGGGCGTAAGAAATGAGCATCTGGGCGAGAGGACCGGTTTCCACGGTATGGCCGTCGTAGCGCGGAGCCTTCATCCAGGAGTAGCGGTCGGTGTCGCCTATTCTGGTGAAGCGCGGATCGGTCACGCCCTGATAAGGGGCGCGGGCTTCGTCGCCTTCATACCAGCTGTGGCGGACGTGCTCGGAAATCTTCGAGGGATCGAAGGGCAGCACGGTGCTGAGATCGCGGTTGTAGATGACGCCGGGCTTGAGCCAGCGGGTGGTCAGATCGCGTTCCTTGCCGGGGAATTCGCCGAAGTCCATGTAGTCGGAAACGCCGCCGCCGATGGAGGCCCAGTCCTTGTAGGCTCCGGCCACGAGCAGCAGATCGGGAATGTACACCTGCTCCACGAAGGCGCGGGCCTTCTGATAGAGTGCCTTGAACTGGGCGATGGTGTCGGGGCGAAGAGCGTTGTAGCAGGTGACGCCGCCCGCGATGAGGAACTGAGGATGGGGGTTCTTGGCGCCGAACACGGCCGTGGCACGGGCGATTTCCACCTGAACGCGCAGCGCTTCCAGATAGTGGGCGGTGGCCACGAGGTTGGCTTCGGGGTCAAGGTAGTAGGAAGGATGCCCGCCGAGGAAGTAGGCGTTGGTGAAGGGGCCGAGCTGGCCGCTTTCCACAAGGGCCTTCACCTTGGCCTGTACGGCGCGCAGTTCGTCTTCGCTCGTGGGACGGGGAGAGATGGAGGCGTTCAGCTTGGCTGCCTTGGCAGGATCGGCCTGAAGAGCCGCGGCCACGTCCACGAAGTCGAGGGCATGAAGGTGATAGAAGTGCACCACGTGGTCGTGCAGATTCTGCATGCCCAGCACGAGATTGCGGATCAGCGTGGCGTTCACGGGAATTTCAATCTGCATGGCGTCTTCCAGTGCGCGGGTGGACGCCAGAGCGTGGGTGTAGGTGCACACGCCGCAGGTGCGGCCGGTGAAGAACTGGGCATCGCGGGGATCGCGGCCCTTCAAAATGGTTTCCAGTCCGCGGAACAGCGTGGAGCAGCTTCTTGCGTCCTTGACCCTGCCGTTTTCGACTTCCACCTCAATGCGGAGATGGCCCTCGATGCGGGTGAGCGGGTCCACCACGATGGGCCCGGTATAGGAACTCTGGGGAGTGGTTTTTGCTTCGCTCATGGTGGCATTACTCGCTAGTTTTCATAGAAGGGGGTCAGCTTGTCCCAGAAGTTCGGTTCGGAACAGCCGATGCAGGGATGTCCGGCGGCCACGGGCCAGTTCACGTCGTTGAACAGTGCCTTGGGGCAGTTGTTGTAGGTCACCGGGCCCTTGCAGCCGAGCTTGTAGAGGCACCAGCCCTTGCGGGCTTCCTCGGAATCGAAGGAGGGAGCGAATTCGCCGGCTTCAAAGTGGGGAAGACGTTCGCACAGTTCGTGCACGGTGTGTCCGTAGAAGGCCAGAGGACGGTTCAGCTTGTCGAGATCAAGCTTTACGCCGGAGAGCACGGCGGCGATGGTGCCGATGAGGTTCAGCGGATTCGGCGGACAGCCGGGAACGTTGATGGCCTTGATGCCGAGATCGGCGAAGCAGTCGTTGACGCCCTTGCAGCCGGAAGGATTGGGAGCGGCCGAAGGAATGCCGCCGAAACAGGCGCAGGTACCGTAGGAAATGACGGCCTTTGCACCGGGCAGCACTTCCTTGTTGATGGCGTACATGGTGCGACCGCCGATGGTGCCGTACAGACCGTCCATGGCGGTGGGAATGGCGCCTTCCACGATGCATACGTACCCGTTGGGATTCTTCATGGCCTGATGAAGGGCGTCTTCTGCAGCTTCACCGGCGGCGGCCATGATGGTTTCCTGATAGTCGAGGGAAATGGTGTCGAGAATGAGCTCGTCGATGAAGGGCTTGCTGGAGCGCAGGAGTGCTTCCGTGCAGCCCGTGCATTCCGCGTCATGCAGATAGATGACGGCGGGACGCGAGGCGGACGTGAGCGCCTTGGCCATGGCGGGAGCAAACGCGGGCCCCATGCCCATGGCCACAGCCACAGTGGAACAGAATTTCAGAAAGTCGCGGCGCGATACGCCCCGTTTTTCAAGGCGTTCTTCCGCGCCTTCTTTCCCCAGACCAATGGAGATTTGCATAAGGCCCTCCTGGCGCTGATAGACAGGACTTTTCCGCGAAAGCTTCCATGGCGGGCGGGAAGGTCGCGGCTTTTGCCGATAAAAGAACAAGTCATGCGCTGACGCATGAGCTTCTTCTGATATTACTTTATACCCCACTTTAGCATCAGAGACGGGGCAGGTCAACCGAAGAGAATCTTTTTATCGAAGAAATGATAGAAAAATCACATGGTTCCGTCCGTCATCCGACATGATCGGCAAGTGCGGGAGATGACAGCCTTTTTCCTGCGACAGTCTGTGGACTACGCGAGCATGTCTTTCAGTTCTTCGAGCATTCTTTCGGGGGAGATGCCCATGATGCAGGCGTTGCCTTTCGGACAGGCGCCCGAGCCGTGCAGCGAGCAGGGACGGCAGGGCATGGAAAGCTGCACTACGCGGTCCTTCTCGCCGGAAGGGAAGAATCCCCATTCCCGGCAGGTGGGGCCGAACATGGCGAGGGCCGGAGTGTCTACGGCGGTGGCGATGTGCATGGGACCGGAATCACCGGTGACGAGCACGTCTGCGGAGGCGATGAGCGCGAACAGTTCGCGCAGCGCCGTTTTGTTGACGAAGCTGCGGGATTCTTCCTCCTCGGGCAGGCCTTCGCCCTGACCAACCCAGAAATAGCTTATGCCTGCTTCATTGAGCATGGCGGCAAAGCGCAGCCACACGTCAAGGGGCCAGCTTTTTGCCTCATGCGTGGCAAAGGGGTGCAGAGCCACGATGGGTTCCCCCTCCGTATGAAGGGGCGCGAGCAGCTCTTCGGCACGCACCTTTTCGTCCTGAGCAAGAAAGATGCGGGGTCTGAGCTGGCTTGCGGAAGGCACGTCCGTTTTGTCGTAAAGCCCTATGGCGTAGCGCTGCGGAACGTTGTAACGGCGCAGCTCCTCCCCGAAAAAGCGGCCCTTGCTCCATAAAAAGATGCGACGGGCCAGCGACATCTTGTTGTAGCAGATGATGGCGTCGCGCCAGATGCGCGCCAGCATGGCGGAACGGATGTTGCGGTGCAGGTCGAGCAGAGGGGAGTCTCGGTATTTTTCCATGAGGCCGCGGAAGTTCATGGACTGCGCTTGGCCGCGAAGGTCGTTTTCGTCGAAGCCGATGACGTTGAGCACTGCGGGATTGTGGTCGAATATGGGCTCGAAGGCTTCTTTGGTGATAACGGTAAACATGGTTCCGTGCTTTTCGTGCCAGTCGAGAAGAACGCCCGTGGTGAGCACCACGTCGCCCAAGGAGCTGAAACGCACGGCCACCATATGCTTGTTGCTTATTCTGGAAGAGTAGCGTGCCATGTTGACCTGCCTGTGAAAGTTGACCTCTGCCGTCCGCATGAGGGCGGCGGTCAGGAATTTTCTGCGTAACGTAAAAAAGGAATCTCCCGGCAGGACGCCGGGCAGAGGCGTTTTTCTTTTTATTTAATTGGCGGAAACGGACGCGTCAACCGTGCTTCATGCGCAAGGGAAAGCCCGAAGTGCCGGAGGCATATCGGCTGTCGGTTCTGTTCCGGCATGGCAAGTCCGGCGCAGAACGGGAGGCGGCGGGATATGCCGAAAAGATGGGAGAGCCGCGGGCGGCATACAAAAAGCCCGGAAGGTGGAACCTTCCGGGCTTGAACGATGCACGTTTTGTTTTCCCGGGAAAGCGGGAGATTCGAAAGACGAAATGCTCCGCTTTCGCTTTGTGTTCGCGCGTTACTTCGTACCAAAGATACGGTCGCCGGCGTCGCCGAGGCCGGGAATGATGTAGCCGTTTTCGTTGAGGTGATCGTCAAGGGCTGCGGCGTAGATTTCCACGTCCGGATGCTTGTCGAGCACGGCCTTCACGCCTTCGGGCGCGGCCACGAGGTTGAGGGAGCATATCTGACTGCAGCCTTCCTTCTTGAGCACGTCGATGGCGGCGATGAGAGAGCCGCCGGTAGCCAGCATGGGATCAAGAATGATGGCCACGCGCTGGTCGATACGGCGGGCCAGCTTCTTGTAGTATTCCACAGGTTCCAGCGTCTCTTCGTTGCGGTACATGCCGAGCACGCTGATCTTCGCGCCGGGCACCATGTCGAGCACGCCGTCCATGAGGCCGAGCCCCGCGCGCAGTATGGGCACAATGGTGATCATCTTGCCCGCGAGGTAGTCCACTTCCACCTGGCCGGCCCAGCCCTTGACGACCTTCTTTTCCGTGGGGAGAGTTTTCGTGGCCTCGTAGGTGAGCAACCTGGCCACTTCCTTGGCCAGCATGCGGAATTCGCTGGTGGAAGTGCTTTCCTTGCGGAGCAGGCCGAGCTTGTGGCGGATGAGCGGGTGGTCGACGATATGAAGAGCCATGGCAAGTGTCCTTTTGTTGAAGGGGCGCGAATGCGCAGGGTACAAGATGATGATGACGTTATAGCCGTGGGGCCCTGTGCCCGTCAAGGCGGCCTTTTTTCTTCCCTTTTTGGAAAAAACTCGTTGCGGCGCAGGGGCCGAGGCCTTGTTACGATTTTTGGGCACGGAACAAGGCGGGCCCGGACGGGAAAGGGCGGGAACTGTTTTTGTGAAAACAGCAGACGAGCGAGCGTCATCCAGAGCTCGTTCACAGAAAGAGCGGCCGGGAGATGAGAGAAAAACGTGCTGTTTGGAGGCTGTCGGAATGAGAAGACGCGAGCTCATGGAGAGTTGCCGGAGCATATCGCATGAAATGCGGCATTTTGGACGATTGACTTTCTGTGGAGGCGAGGCCGTCAGGCTGCTTTCTTCGTGCGGGAGTACAGTGGGGAAAACTGAGCGGGGGGAGCGCTGAGCCGGACGGCCTGTTCATGCGGCTGCTTTCCTGAGGCTCGGTGGCCCCTCAGTCATGAGAAAAGCCCGGGCGGCGAACCGTCCGGGCTTTTTTGTCGTGCATGAGGCGGTCGGAAAATCCGGCAATCCGCTATTCGGCGAGTTCGAAGGGCTCGCCGCCTTCGCGCTTCATTTCAATGGCGATCTTCCACAGCAGGGTGACCACGAGGGCGCCCACGGCGAAGATGCCGAGGCCGATGGACACTTCCCAGAAGGTGGGAGTGTAGACTTCATAGGTCTCGTAGGGGGTGGGGGCAAAGCCGCCGATGAGCAGGCCGAGGCCCTTGTCGATCCAGGAGGCGATGACGAGCAGGACAAGCGCCCAGGGCAGGATCTTCATGTTGTTGCGGAACTTGGGAATGGCCAGGAGGAAGATGCTCACGAAGGCGAACACCACGGCCACCCACATCCAGCCGTTCAGCCACACGTTGAGTCCCTCATGTCCGTTGAAGATGAACGTGATGGGATGCTGGTGGCCGGGAATGCCGCTGTAGAAGGCGGTGAACAGTTCGAGCACATAGAAGAACATGTTCAGGCCCATGGCATAGGCGATGGTGATGGACAGAGACTTCACCACGGCCTTGCCGGGATCGAAGCCGGTGAGGCGCTTCAGAAGCAGCAGGGCGAGCAGCAGGATGGAAGGACCGGCGCAGAAGGCGGAAGCCAGGAAGCGTGCGGCCATGATGGCGGACAGCCAGTAGTGACGGCCGGGCAGACCGGCGTACAGGAAGGCCGTGACGGTGTGGATGGAGAAGGCCCAGAAGATGGAGATGACCACGAGCACCTTCACCCAGCGGGGCACGGCGACGTGACGGCTTTCATGTTCGAGCGAGGTCCAGCCGATGACGGCGTTGAGCAGCAGATAGCCGCACAGAACCGTGGCGTCCCAGAACATGACCGAGTTCGGCGTAGGATGCAGAATGATGTTCAGCACGCGCTGCGGCTGGCCCATGTCGACCACGATGAAGAGCATGCACATGATGACCGCGCCGATGGCGAGGAATTCTGCAAAAACGATCACGCGATGATAGGGATGATAGTGATGGAAGGTGGCAGGGAGCACCAGCATCACGGCCGCGGCGGCCACGCCCACGAGATAGGTGAACTGGGCGATGTAGAAGCCCCACGAGGTATTGCGGGTAAGACCGGTCATCTGAAGGCCGTAGATGAGCTGGAACACATAGACGATGAAGGCATAGCCTATGATGGCCAGCAGGAAGATCAGCCACAGATAGTACTTGGGAGAACCCTTGAGAACTTTTTCAACCATGGTTCCCTCCTAGATGATGTAATAGACGCCGGGATCGGTACCCAGTTCGGGCTTGCGGCGAATGCTGAAGTTCTTGGCGAGCACACGACGGACGATGGAGTTCGGGTCGTTGAGGTCGCCGAACATGATGGCGCCGTTGGAAGCCTCGACACAGGCGGGCATGAGGCCCTTTTCCAGCCGTTCGGCACAGAAGGTGCACTTTTCCACCACGCCGCGCATACGGGTGGGGTAGGCAGGATTCAGATCCTTGATGAAGGGACGGGGATCCTGGAAGTTGAAGCTTCTGGAACCGTAGGGGCAGGCGGCCATGCAGAAACGGCAGCCCACGCAGCGGTGATAGTCGATGGCAACGAGGCCGCCTTCCGTCTTGTAGGTGGCGCCGGCGGGGCAGACGCGCACGCAGGAAGGATTGGTGCAGTGGTTGCACAGCAGGAAGAAGCGACGGTTCTCGATGTTCTCGGGAAGCATCGGATCGGGATCGTGGGCGAAGGCGTGGTCGAACGTGTCGTCCCAGAGCCACTTGATTTCGCGGGAACCGGGAATGTTGGGCACATTGTGGACCTTGTGGCAGGCTTCCACGATGGGGCGCATGTCTTCCACCGTCTGAATGCGGCGAGTGTCGATGACCATGGCCCAGCGCTTGGCCTTCAGGCCTTCGGGATAGGCTTCATAGGAGGCCTCGGCCGCTTCCGCGCGGGCCGCTCCGGCGGCCAGGGCGAAGGTGGACAGGCCTGCGACCTTGAGAAAATAACGTCTACTCGAATTCATGATTGTTCCCCTGGGGTACGACGTGGCAGTCCCAGCAGTACGGGTTCACGCTGTTGGCGTTGTGGCACTTGTCGCAGAATTCGGCCTTGTTGCTGTGGCAGGCCATGCAGGTGTTCTGCAGACTGGTTTCCCATTTCTTGCCGTCGGAAGCGACGTAGATGCGCTTTCCTTCGCGCAGAGCCTGGTCGCGCCACTCAAGGAGGAGTTCCATGTGATTGGCGGCCATCCATTCTCTCGGTTCGATGCACTGGGTGCGCTCTTCACCGAAGAACGTGACGGGTTCCGTGGGGAGCTCCACCTTGACCTCTTCGTGACCGGAAGAAAGCATATTGATCCAGAAGGGCGCGGTGAACAGCCCGGCAAATACGATGATGCCGGGGATGACGAATTTTGCGTTGTACATTTATGCTTCCTCCGAGGCGGCGGGATCTTCATCGGGGAAGGGCAGATCTTCCTGACGCAGATCCATGGTGCGGGGAATTTCGCCCTTCATCACCAGAGCGTTGGCCACGAGTTCATGCAGGCCGCTGACCGTGACGCCGGGAACCCAGTAGTCCACGAGCGGAGGCAGAGCCGCGCGGTCGAGGGCGCACACGCAGCCCATCCAGTTCACGCCCTTGGTGTCGTGCACATAACGCAGGGCGTTGGCACGGGGGAAGCCGCCGCGCAGGCGCTGATCCATGATTTCCTCGGCGTTCAGGCCGGAACCGGAACCGCAGCAGAAGGTTTCTTCACGGATGGTGTGCTCGGGCATTTCCACGAAGTTGTTGCACACGTGCTTCAGGATGTAGCGGGGCTCTTCCAGAAGACCCATGGCGCGCGCCGGGTTGCAGGAATCGTGCCAGGTGGTGATGATGTGGTTGTTGCGCTCGGGGCGCAGGTTCAGCTTGTTGTGCTTGATGAGGTCGGCCGTGAATTCGGCGATGTGCACCATCTTGGTGGCGGCGGCGTTCTTGAACACCGTGCCGGTGATGGGGGAAACGGGCACTTCCATGTTCGGGGGAGTGGGGCCGTTGTAGGTGGCCATGTACTGGTTCACCACGCGCCACATATGGCCGCATTCGCCGCCGAGAATCCACTTGACGCCGAGACGTTCGGCTTCCGCATACATCTTGGCGTTCAGCTTCTTGGCCACGTCGAAGGAGACGAAGGAACCGAAGTTGCCGCCTTCGGAGGCGTAGGTGGAAAGCGTGTAGTCCAGGCCGATTTCATGGAACAGCATGAGGTAGCCCATGAAGGTGTAGATGCCGGGGTCGGCGAAGTAGTCGCCCGAAGGGGTGATGAAGATGACTTCATGACCCTTTTCGTTCCACGGCGGATCCACGCGGATGCCGGTGATGGTCTCGATGTCGTCGCAGAGGAACTCCACGATTTCACGCATGGAATGGGGCTGGACGCCGAGATGGTTGCCGGTGCGGTTGCAGTCGTTGACCGAGTTCATGATCCAGTGGATGCCGAGACCGAGGTCAAGCAGCATCTGGCGCACGATGACCGTGATTTCCGCAGTGTCGATGCCGTAGGGGCAGAACAGGGAACAGCGGCGGCACTCGGTGCACTGGTAGAAGTAGATGAACCACTCCTTGATGACGTCCTTGTCGAGCTTGCGGGCTCCGGCAAGCTTGCCGAGCAGACGTCCTGCGGTGGTGAAGTCCTTGCGGTACACGGAACGCAGAAGTTCGGCGCGCAGCACGGGCATGTTCTTGGGGTCGTTGGTGCCGAGGAAGAAGTGGCACTTGTCGGCGCAGGCGCCGCAGCGCACGCAGCAGTCCATGAACACCTTGAGGGACCGATGCTTGTTCAGCGCGTCCTGCAGGGAGTTGTGAAGGATCTGCTCCCAGTTTTCGGGAAGTTCCCAGTCCTCGTTGTCGGGAGCCCAGTCATGGGCGTTCTCGAAGCCGAGGCCTTTCAGTATTTCCGTCTTGGCGGGATAGCAGAAGCTGCCGGGATG
>NZ_CALUWV010000086.1 GCF_944324575.1 uncultured Mailhella sp.
CGCGCCGTCAGTCCGCGTCCGGCAGGGAGCTGCTGCGGGAAGGCACGGCGCCGAGAAACTCGAAATTGCGTGCGGCAAGCTCGCGCAGACGCTCGTTGCAGCGGCGCATCATGGGCCGCGCGTCCGTGCGGAGCAGACGCTTCATGAGGCCCGCAAGATCCTCCGCGCCGAAGTCCGCCGCGTTCAAAGCAAGCGGCTCGTCGAACTCGAAGAAGCGGTACAGCCCCTCGAACTTGCCCTGATAGGCAAAGCTCACGGCCGGCACGTTGCGGCTCATGGCGGCAATGGCAAGGTGCATCCGCGAGGTGACGACGACATCGAGGGCGGCGGCCACGCGCTTGACGGCGGCCTCGTCCGGGCAGGCGGCCACGGCGTTCACGAGGGGCAGACCGCGGGAAGAGAAATACGCGGCCAGACGGCCCAGCAGTTCCCTGTCGGAATGCTTGTCCTCGTACACGCGGCTGTCGTGGGGCAGAAGCACGGCCACCGCGCCGGGCACGTCGGCAAAGGCGCGCGCGAGGCGGTCGAAAAAGCCGAGATAGCCGTCCGCCTTCAGCGCAACGGCGTGCAGGCCCACGGGATGCAGGCCCTGCGCCCGCAGACGGCGCACCTCATCGAGCACGGCGGAAACCTGCGGCGAGGGCGGCACGGCGTTCTCGTCGAAAAGGAAGGCGAGGTCGGCCACCTGCACGAGACCGGAGCAGCCTGCGGCGGCAAGCCGTCCGAAGCTCACGGCGTCGCGCACGTGCAGACGCGCAAAGGAGGAGACAGAACGCACGGCATCCAGAATGACGGGGTCTTCCGTGCTGCGGAAGGAAAAGCCGAGCACGTCCACGGGCAGGGAAAGCGCGTGCGCCCTTTCCATCATGCCGAACTGCTGGAGCGAACAGGCGTGGCCGTAGCCGCCGTCAAGGATGTCCGCCCCCATGAACACCACGTGATCGAACGCTGCCGCAGCCTCGGCAAAGCGCTCGAGCAGCGGACGGCCGTCCCGCGCGCCGATGTGGCGCACGTTCATGCCGTGGGCGGCAAGAAAGCCGTCTTCGCCGCGCCGTTCCCGGAGAAAGACGGCGGGAACCACGTCGGGGCGACGCTTCTTCATGCCGCAAAGCAGCGAAAGCAGCATGGCGTGATCGCCGAAGGAGCCGCAGCCGTCGTCCGGCGGCACGATGAGGCAGGAAGGCCCGTCGTCCGTCACGCCCACAAGCCGGGGACGCAGCACGCCTTTCAGGGTCGAAACGTCCGTCACCTCGGCCACGCGCGCGTTTGCCTCGTCGTTCAGGTCGCGGCAGAAGGCGCGCGTTCTGCGCAAAGGCAGCGCATGGCGGCAGCCTTCGGCACAGCGGCGGTTTTCCACCATTTCGGGCAGCGCCTCATAAAGCTCCGCCACGCTCAGGCTCCGCCGCTCCACGTCGGGCAGCGATTCCAGAAGGGGCAGCCCTTCCGCACTGCGGGCAACGGCCACGCCTTCCGCGCAAGCGCCGCCGGAGGCGCGCACGTCTTCCGGCATGGCCCCGATCTGCACGTCGCCCTCGCCCGCCATGGCGCACAGACAGTCGATGCACGCGCCCTGCGTGAAAAGCCGCTCCCGCTCTGCCAGCGCAAAGAGTTCCGCGCCGGGGCCGGACGCCCCGGGCCGGAAGGGAGACTCCGCCTTATTCTGCGCGTCGAGACAGCGGCGCAGAAACGGCAGGGATCGCACCCCGCTGCAGAAGAGCTCCACGGCCGTGAACGTCCCCTTGAGGTACGGTCGCGCCCGCCTGAGCGCGGCCAGATGACAGGGAAGTCCCACCACAAGGTAGCGCCCCTCGTGATCCCTGAGAAAGGCCGCCGCGTCCGCGTACGACACGGGCGCAGGCTGCGAGGCGGCCATGCGTTCCAGAATGTCGCGCTCGCGGGTGAAAAGCCGCAGCTGCGGCACGGCACCTTCCGCGCGCTCCAGCGCCAGCACGCCGTCAACGCGCGGCAGCGCATCCACAAGAAGGGAGCGCACGACGCCCGCCGAGGAGGAGCGCCGGCGCACCCTTTCGTCGGCAGAGCGGCAGGCAAACGCCCCCGCCATGCGTCCGAACACCGCATCGAGCGCCGTCGAAGCGCCGGAATCACCGACCGCATTTCCCTCTTCCGCCTCCGCGTTCCGCGCTTCGGCGCGCCCGTGCCCTGCCTGTTCGCAACGCGCTTCGGCGTGCCCGCACGCCTCCCCGGCAGAAGCCGGAGCCGAGGCCGGGCGCTCTTCGCCCGGCTTCGTTCCGTCCAGGGACAGCGCCCCGAATGTCTCTTCTTCCGCCTCCGCGTTCCGCATCTCTTCCCGCGGAGCATCGGCCGGGGTCCCGGCGGAGAAGACCCCGGCCTGCGTCATGGCCCCGCCCTTTTCCGCCGCGTTCCGCCTTCCGTCCTGTCCTGCCGCGTCCCCGGCAGGAGCCGGGCCGCCCAGCGGACACACGAGCGTGCAGCGCCCGCAGTTCACGCAGGAGGCAAGACGCCGGGCACGGGCAAAGCCGTGCTCATCAGAAACAAGAACCAGCGCCGAGGAGGGACACAGGGGCACGCACACGCCGCAGCCGCAGCAGTCTTCCCGAGGAGGTTCGGGAAGACGCCTTCTGCCGAAACAGGCATCGAAGGCGCGCACGTTCCGTTCAAAAAATTCCTGATAGAGGCTGCGCGAAAGCCCGGCAAGGGAAGCAAGCGCGGCATCGTCGCGCCACAGCTTCCAGAACCGCTCCACCAGCTCGTCCACGGTTTCGGCCCCGTGCCAGAAGGAATCCGACGCCATGCCCTTGATGCCGCAGCGCGTGGACAGCACCGGAAGCCCGAAGGACATGGCTTCCACCATTTTCACGTTGACCCCGGTGCCGAAGGTCACGGGAACCACCACCAGATCGAGCGAACGGTAGAAGTCCTCCGTCTTCGGCACCGGGCCCGCGAGCTCCACGGGCACGCCCGGCGGCAGCGAAAGGCCGTCGCGCTCGAAAAGCGCGCGCACCCCGCCGCCTATGACGAAACGCACGGCAAGCGGCTCCTTTTCAAACTTCGCGGCAAAGGCCCGCACGAAGTCCTTCACCATGGCGCAGTTCACCTCGTTGTCGCTGGCGAGAAAGCCCGCGCGCATGGTGCGGGGACGCGCCTTCGGCAGATAGCGCGGCGCGTCGAAATGCGACACCGTGACGCATTTTTTCGAGTGCGTGATCTCGTTGAAAAAGCGCGTTTCCTCGTCGCGGCGCGCCCATATCACGTCGGCGCGGGAAAGATAGCGCGCCTCATCCTGCCTCGTGCAGGAAAAGAACTCGTCGCGGATGGCGTGGGATCGAAGAAACAGATGCCGGTCGGTCATGCGGTCGTGGGTGTCGATGATCCTGAGCACGCCGTCCGGCACGAATTCCAGAATCCGGGAATGAAAAATGTAGGTGCATATCACCGCCTGCACCCGATAGCGCAGGCACAGTTCGCGCACCTTCTCCCCGAGCCCGTCGAAATAACGCGTGTCGAAGACGTAATAGCCCTTTTCGTCGCGCACGGGCCGCGCCTCGTCCGCAATGACGTCCAGCGTGTCCACAAGCGTCTGCGAAAGAAAAAGAATCTCGCCGCTCTGACCGAGCTCGTTGAGCAGCACGTAATGCACGCGGTGGCCGAGCCTGCGCAGACGGGCGACGTACTCGCGCACGGTGGCAATGTTGCCGTGTCCCTCGGGCAGCAGCCGTATCTGAGAAAAATAGAGAATGTCCATGTCAAAACTCTCCGGGCAGCTCGTTGGACACAGGCTGCGCGCTCATGAAGCGGGAAAATTCCTCTTCCGCCAGACGGCGGGAAAAGCGTTCGGCCACAAAGGGCACGCAGCAGGCATGGCGCGCGTTCCAGTACGCCTCGTCGGTGCACAGCCGCGCCACGGCCTCTGCCATGGCAGAGGCGTCGTCCGCCACCAGCACGGCGGGCGTTTCGTCCCGCCCCTGCGCGCCCGTGGCGGTCGCCGCCACCGGCACGCCGTGCGCCAGCGCCTCCACCACCTTGCCCTTCACCCCCGCGCCGAAGCGAAGCGGCGCCACGGCCGCCTTCACGCGGGCATAGAGCGCGGCAAGACGCTCGTCGGAAAGCGCGCCTTCCCAGCGCACGCGCTCCGCGCAGGCCTCCGTCTTCGCCGCCGAAAAGTCGCCGGAACCCACCACGTGCAGCACAACGCCCGGCACAAGACGCTCAAGACGCGGCATGACCTCGGAAAGAAACCAGCGCAGACCGTCGAGATTGGGCCCGTGGGAGCTGCCCACGAACACGATTCCCGCGCTTTCGGCAAAGGATGCGTGCTCCGGCACGGCGGCAGGATCGTACATGTAGGGCACAATGGCGCGCACGTTCGAGCCGGGCGCAAGCGCGCGGAAATACGCGGCCTCCTCCTCCGAGGGATACCAGGCCGCCGTCACCGATGAAACCGCCGCCACTTCCCGTTCCTTCACGGCCAGAATTTCGGCCTCGTCCGGGCTTCCGGTGAGACGCCGTTCGCGCTCCATGCGCAGATGATGCGCGTCGTGCCCGTAGTAGAACACGCCCACGCCGCGCGCCATGAGGGACTTCGTCAGAAACTGCGCGATGACGTTCGGCCGCGAAAAGAAGGCGTAGTTCAAAAACGGCCCGTGATCGACAAGCGCCCGGGCGTCGTCGCGGCAAAGCACTTCCACGCCCATGTCGCCAAGCAGGGAATGATACGGTTCCTGCCTCTCGGAGGCAAAGAGCGCGCAGAACTTGACGCACAGCCCCATGGCCAGAAAGGTCTTCATGAACTCGAACACGGTTCTGGCCCCGGCATGCCGGTCGAACTCGGGATAGAAGTCGTCCACCACAAGAATGGTTCTCGGCCGCATTTTTCCGGAAAAGGGCATCTTTTCCGGGGCGTAGACGGTTCTTGAGGCAAAGAACGACGCCCATTTCTCCCGCAGCAGCCGATTGTTGCGCTCCATGAGCACGCCGTTGCGCTTCTCGTAGGACAGGCTGCCGAAATGCACGATGACCGAGCGCGGCTGCACGTACACGCCGAAGCCGCGGCGGGCGACCTCGAAGCAGTAGTCGGGATCGTCGCAGTAGGCCGGAGAAAAGCGTTCGTCAAAGCCGCCCGTCTCCCGGAAAAGATCCGTGCGCGTCATGAGCGAGCAGCCGGACACGTAGTCGGCCCTCTTGAACCAGGCGTACATGCCGTGTTCGGGATCGGGCACGATCCAGGTCTTGAACTCGTCGGCAAAGGTGTAGACGCCGCATTCCTGAAGCGTGCCGTCGGGATGCACCACGCGCGAGCCGATCACGCCCGCGTCGGGATGCCGCTCGAACGCCTCCACCAGGGAGGAAAGCCAGCCTTCGCGCACCACCACGTCGTTGTTGAGGAAGTACAGATAGCGCCCCCGCGCCAGACGCGCCGCGTCGTTCACGTTGCGTATATAGCCCCGGTTCACGGCGCTGCGCACAATGGTCACGTTGCGCGCGTATTCGGCCAGACGGCGCGTGTCGTCGGTGGAGGCGTCGTCGGCCACAATCACCTCGCAGGGCACGTCGTCCAGGTGCTCAAGCACGCTGGTCAGACACTTCTTCGTATACTCGACCTGATTGAACACGGGAATGATGATGGACACAAGCGGCTGCTCCGCCACGGGAAAGACCACGCCCTCCTCTCTGGCGGGCGTGGCGGCGAGCATTTCGGCGCAAAAGGGCGCGGGGCCGGTTCTGCGGCGCAGCAGACGCAGGCCGAAGACGTAGTACGTCTTCTGACTGCCGCGTCGCGTCCACATGAAGGTGTTCACGTCAAAGACGCGCACCTTGCATCTGTCCGGCGACTTTTCCCGGCGCACCACGGTGTGACCGAAAAGACGATACTTCTTCACCCGCACAAGGTCTCTTTCAAAACGCTCCACGGAAAACGCCTTCTGCAGAAAAGGACAACGGCGTCCGCCGTGCGCGCCCCCGGCATGCAGAAGACGAAGTCCGAAAAGGTAATACGTCCTTTCTCCGCCCCGCATCGTGCGCATGAACGTGTTCACGTCAAAGACGCGCACTTTGTATTTGTCCGGCGACTTTTCACGGCGCACCACGGTGTGGCCGAAAAAGCGGCATTTCTTCACCTGCGTCGTGCCCGACATCGTCTTTTCTGTGGAAAACATCTTCATGAGGCCGTGCCGCTCCCACTTTTTCTGAGGTTGATGGGGTATTGTCCGCGCTCTTTGCATGGCTTTGACGCTCCGCGCCGCGCGAACGGAGAAAAAAAACGTTCCCGAAGCCGGAAAACGCGGAAAAAAGCGTCCGAAAACGGGGCGGAACCGCTCCCGTCCCCTCAGATACAGAACACTCTGCATGATAATACAATGATAATCATGCCCTGCTGCATGTTTTCGGAGAAACGGACGCCGAAGACACGCCGGGAGCCGGGGAAGGATCGGGGGAAAGCAGAACGCGCCGGGGAACGCCGGGGCGCGAGGGGCAGCAGGACGCCGGGGGAAGGCGCAGGGCCGGGGCGGAAGCAAGGGACGCGGGCGGGGAAAGCCCCGGGGAGCGTGGGCGGGGCGCGGGACGCAAGGGAGAGCGGGAGGCGGAACGAGGGGAAGCTGGACGCGCGAGGGACGCCGGGGCGCGAGGGGCAGCAGGACGCCGGGGGAAGGCGTGGGGATGCGGGCGGGAGCGAGGGACGCGGAGCGCGCCGCGCCGGAGAGTGAGGAACGCGGGAGGGAAGAGGCAGCGCAACGAGGAAAAAACGTCGGCCGAGGGAGGCAACGCGCGCCGCGAACGGGAAAACGCGCGGGCAGGCAGAAACAACGGCAAGGCGCACGAGATCCGGGGGAAAGGCGTGGGGCGTCCCGGACTTTTCCCGTTCCGCCCTTGTGATGCTGCGGGAATTGCCCTATCATGCAGGCACGGCTTTTTCCTTTTTCCGACCGGAAACGGTCAGTGTCGCAAGGGGACGTTTTCATGGACGACGATGCCGCCGAAACGACCGCGCGCTGCAACGCGCTTATTCGGGCATGGAGGGAGCGACAAGCGGCGCTTTCCCGGGCGCAGACCCAGCGCATCGACGAGGTGTTCACGGCGTGGCGGGCGCAGGGCGGGGAGGATTCCGCCACGAAGCGCTGCGGCCTTCTTCTTGAGAAGGCGCGGGAAGTTCAGGCACAGGCGGCCCGCTCGGGCGAGCTCGTCAACGTATGGAACATCCGTCGTCACCATGAAATGGACTACAGCGCCGTGCTGGCCTGGCTTTTCGACGCGCAGGCCGATCACGGTCAGGGCAACGCGTTTCTGAGCGGTTTTCTCTGTCTTGTGCAGACGCTTTTCCCCGACAGTAACGACGCGTGCAGCCTGCCCCTGCAGGAACGCTACGAGGTCTTTACGGAATGGCCGCTCGGTCAAAGCGGCCGCGCCGATATCTTTCTTCGTTCCGCGTCGGCGGACATCATCGTGGAAGTCAAGATATACGCGCCGGAGCACGGGGAGCAGCTCCCAGACTATCAGCGCTGGCTGGACGGCCGGAAGAAGACCGGACGCCGGGGCGCGTGCCTTTTTCTCACGCCGGAGGCGCGCGCGGGCCAAAGCGCCTCCGCCCTGCCTCTGAGCTGGAAGCAGACCGGCATGACGTTTCTCCGGGTGCTTTCCCGGCTCGGGCAGGAGCATCCTCAATTTCAGAACTCCATGGCCGACAGACTCATCCGACAGTTCTGTCTGCACGTCATCATGCTGTAACGGGAGGCAGGCATGGAAACTTCCTCGGCATTGAACAGAATGGTCATCCGCAATCTGGACGCCTTTCTTCAGATGAAAAGCGCCGTCGAGTCGTGCGACCCTCTGCTGAAAACCACGCTCAACCACTGCGTCATCCGATATGTTCAGGGCGTCAGGGGCTGGAAATGCACCTGCAGTTCTCTGGACATTCTCATTTTTCCCGCCGACGGGCCGGAGCCTGGCCGTATCAGCTACCAGCTCATCTGGCCCGGCGACGACTCCTACTGGATGGCCCACGCCACGGCGCTCGACGGACGCAGACTTGCCTGGGCGCTTCAGCTCAGCGACGCGGTCACGAAAAAACGGCCCCTCGGCGAACTGCTTTCCACGCTGGAAGCCATGCCGGAAGGGTCGGAAATTCTGACATTCGACAGGGAAGAACGCCTCGCCTTCCCCTTCACCGTGTCCGCCGAGGCTCTTGCGGACAGCTTTCCCGACTTCTCCCGCGCGCTGGAAGGTCCGGTTGCGGCCTCGCTCGACGCGCTCATGCGCGCCCATCCCGCGCTGGACGCGTGGGCGAAGGAACTTGCCGGAGCCTAGCGCCCGGAGGCGTCTGCCCTGCCCGGAGGACGGACGCCCGACCACACGCGACAACCGGGAGCGCAGACAGGGGCATCAAAACGGCCTCCCCATCCGAAAAGAGCCCCGGACGGCAACGCCCGGATGCCGTAAATCCGCGCCTTTTCCGGTTGCCGGGGCGCTTCCCTTCTGCCGCCTTTCCTGCGGGCCCGGCGGCACAACGCGGGAAAACGCACTTTTGCGCGCTCCCTCTTCCTCTCCCCTGCCGCAAAACGCCATGTGCCCGGCAAAATGTCGGGGACTTGATTGCGTGCGTGACGTTTCGGCGGTATCATCGTTTGTGAATATAAGGACACCCCTGCCCGGGTCGGGCCTTCGTTGCGTGCTTATTCCTCCTTCCACGCGGCCCGGCCCGCCAGGGATATTTTTTTTTGGGGGGCACATAAGGCCCGAGTGACGCCGACATTCCTTTGCCTGCCTTTTCTTTCCTTCTCCCGAGTACCGCTCACGCCCGTCAGCTCCGGACACGCTGTACGGACGCGAGGCTTGCACGACGGTCATTGCGTTTTACGCCGCGAGTGAATCGCGGCTACTTATGACCGTCGGCCGGGCCGCTCGAAAGCGGCCCGGGGCCCCCGAGCGTTGAGAGATGTTTTTCTCGTT
>NZ_CALUWV010000087.1 GCF_944324575.1 uncultured Mailhella sp.
ATTCTTCCCGGCGCAGAGCGTTCAGCAGCCTGCGGCGTACGCTCGGGAAAAGCGGACTTGCGGGCAGCAGAAGAAACTGTCTGAGCGTTTCCGGAGAGAAGGGGAGAAACTGAAGACGCAGATACAACGGAAGAATCTGGAGATACGGTCTGGCTGCAGAGCGGATGCGGCAGGAGGTACGGGGCAGGGAGAATCGTTCGAGTGCGGCGTCAAGCTCGAAGCTGTCGTCTCCGCGCACCAGGACGGCGCGGCCGAGCGTGCCGTCGCGGAGGCGCTCCCGAAGAACTGCCGCAAGCGCTTCGGCAGCTTCGGGCAGGTTCGTGGCCGTAAGACGAAAATGTTCTCCCTTGCCGGAAAATACGGGCAGCGAGGACACGAATTCGGCACTGAGTGGACGGTCGCCACTCGTGTTTTCATCGCCTGTGAGATCGGTGACGGAGACGCCGTTTTTTCGGAGAAGAGAGAACAGCTCATGCCAGGGCTGATCCCAGAGCTTTTCCGGCGTGGCGAGCTGGACAAGACGCAGACCCGATATGCCCCAGAGGGAAAGTTCCGTTATAAGAATCCTTATTCTGTCGGCCGTGCCGGGGACAGGAGAGAATGCATGCGCCTGTTCAATCTCGTACATTTCGGCAAGGCGGGGAAGTCCGTGGTCGCAGCATTCCCGGGCGAGGGCCTCAAGGTCGTGGGCGGAGCCTTCCAGAGCTCCGGAGAATTTCAGCTCGTCGCGCATGGACAGCACGCGTCTTGCCGTGTTCCAGTCGTCCTTTTTAAAGGAAGACGCGTAGAACGGGACGGCGCCGTGCTGTTGTTCTTCTCCCGTTCTTCGGGCAAGAAGCTGCCGCCACGATGCAATACGGAGGCTTTCGTGCGTGTTCAGGCCTGGAAGTCCCATTTTTTCTTCGAGCAGACTCAGAAATCCCGCCGGGCCGACGATGTGCACTCCGGCCGCAGCGCGGGACTGCGTTGCGCGGGACGGTCCGCCGCAGTCCGATGAAGAGAATCCGACCGCATCGGGCCATGATCCGCCGTCCATGTATTTGCCGAGCACCACGTTCATGTCTTTTCTCGCTGATCCTGGGTGAAGGAAAACAATGAGCTGAGCGTACCGCAAAGTTCGCGTCACTTCCACAGGCAAAATGCGTCCGGTGCATGGACGCATGGACGATTTTGGATTCTTCCCGCTTGATTTCGTGCAGAAATCACGCGATTCTTGGCAAGAAAAATTTTGAGGTCACGTCATGGATGATACCGTAAGATGTGCAAATGAGGGCGACGGCTCCCGCATTACGAGACTTCTGCGCATGGCACAGGAGATACGCAGAGAACCGCATCAGACGCAGGAGGCACTGCGTAAAAAGCTTTGCATAGGGCGCAGTCAGTACTACAAGGACAAGGCGGCTCTGGCCGATGTGGGGTTCCGGTTTGAATTTCATAAGGCGAAGGGCTTTCACATTCTGGAAGACAGGTTGACGCCCATCACCGGACTGACCTTCAGCGACCGTCTGCTGCTCATGTTCGCTCTGGAGCATCTGGCGGCGGAGGGAGACGGTACGCTTGCGGCGCTGGCCATGGAAACAGGGCGAAAGCTGGCAGGCGGACTGGACTCTCCTTTTCGGGAGCAGATTCAGCGCAGCTTCGATTCCTGCGTCACGCAGGGCACGTTCGGCGTGAAGCCCGAAGTTCTGGCCGCTCTTCAGCAGGCCGTGCATGAAGGCAGACGCGTGCGCATTCTTTACACAAGAGCACTGGACTGGACCAGAAGCTGGCGTGAGATTGATCCGAGGCGTCTCTACATACGGCGCAGGGCCATGTATATGTATGCCAGAACCGTGGACGAAACGCCGCCGGCCTGGAAGATATTCCGTCTGAACCGCATTGAAGAGGTACGCCCCACGGGGATTCTGTGCACGTGGGATCCCATGGATGACGGGGGATTCGAGGAAAAGCAGCGGAATGCGTTTTCCGGCGTGTTCGGCGACAGGCTTTATGACGTCACGCTGCGCTTTACCGGCGGAGCCATGCGCTACGTGCTTGAAAAAACGTGGCATTCCAGCCAGAAAATTCGCCGGTCCAGCAATGAGCTCATGTTTTCCGTAAGAGTTTCCGATCCGCAGGAGGTATTGTACTGGGCCAAGCAGTGGGGGCATGAGGCTGAAGTCGTCAGCGTGGAGAGCGTGGAGGAGTCGGTGGAAGAGTCGAAGTCGTGACGTTTTTCCGAGCGGATCGGGCCGAAGCGTCCACCATGCGGTGGAACGATCGGTGTTCCCTGCTTCTTGCCCGTCAGGTCCGCTGCTATGCTCTTATCTGAAAAAGGATTTTTCCATGAATTCGGGAGAGCAAAGGAGCGCGCATGGTTTCGGACATTCAGATCGTGGAAGGGCTTGCCTGCCGGGAAGAAACGTTTCGTCTTCTGTGGGAGAAACCGGAGACGCTTGCCCTGCTGCGACGGCAGGATGAGGAACTCTGCCTTGCCGCCGTGGAGCGGAACGGACTTGTGCTGCGGCACGTTCTGCATCAGACGCCGGCCGTCTGTCTTGCCGCCGTGGAGGAAAACGGTCTGGCTCTGCAGTTCGTACGGGAACAGAGCATGGATATTTGTCGTGCTGCGGTCATGCAGAACGGCGAGGCTCTTGCCTTTGTGAGAATGCAGACTCCGGAACTCTGCGAACTTGCCGTCAAGCAGACGGGAACGGCGCTGCGGCATGTGCTTTGCCTGACAGGGGAGCTGATTCGTCTGGCGACATGTTCCGACGAAGGGACGGATGTTATTCCCGAGGGGGCTGATCCCGCCATGTTTCTGGATCATGCGGCTTCTGCACGTCCGGCGCTGCTGCTTCTGGAGCAGCCGACCGAAGAGCAGTGCCTGCGTGCCGTGACTGCGGAACCGGATACGCTTGCCATGCTCGGTGAGAAGGAACAGACCGAGCGGGTATGTCTTGCAGCCGTGCGTGTAAGCGGAGATGCCCTGCGTCTTGTACGGCATCAGACTCCCGCGGTATGCCTTGCGGCCGTTCGCGAGGACGGAAACGCCCTGCAGTATGTGCGGCATCAGACGCCCCGGCTTTGCCTGGAAGCCGTGCGCTCCACGGGAGAAGCGCTTCGTTTTGTCAGAGACAGGACACCGGAAGTCTGTCTGGCCGCTGTGGAGAGTGACGGAAATGCCATACGCTTCGTCCCCCGGCAGACGCCTGAGCTGCGGCTGGCCGCCGTGCGTCAGAATGCCGAAGCGCTGCGCTGGATGGAGGGCGTGGACAGAAGTCTTGCCCTTGAGGCCGTGAAGGATGACGGCTTTGCCCTTCAGTACGTCATGGAACAGGATGACGAGCTGTGTCGTGCGGCTCTCAGTCACGGCAACAGCGACGTTCTTCAGTATGTGCACCGTCAGACCATGAAACTGTGTCTCGAAGCTTTCGGAAAAGATTCATGGGGAACGGGACTTCGCCGGGTACGCCTGCCGCAGACGGAGAGCCTCTGCCTGAAGGCGATGCGCTCCAGCGGGGAGAATCTCCGGTACGTTCAACGTCAGACGGAAAGAGTATGCCTTGCCGCCGTGAAGAGCTCGGGCGACGCCATACGCTTTGCGGTTCATCCCACGCACAGGGTCCGTCTCGCCGCGCTTCGAAATGAAGGTCTTGCCATACGGTATCTGCCGGATGCGTCGGAGGAGGAAAAACGGATCGCCGTCCGGGAAAACGGTCTGGCACTGCAGTATATTCCCGACGCTTCGGCCGGACTGGAAAAGCTGGCCATGCGGCGACTCTGGAGAGGATGGGGACATCCGCTTCGCTTCGTCAGGGAACAGACGGAAGAGCTCTGTCTTGAGGCCGCAGAATTTTCGGAGGAGGCGCTTGACGCCATGCGCGACAGGGACATGGCCGGGAGAATCGTGGAAAGACTGGAACGGAAAAGGTCGGTGCGTGCCGGCGGGGACGAGAATGGAGAGGAGGAAGACAGAAAAAGCTCTTTGGATAAAGACGGCTCCATTCCGGCGTGAGCGGACGAAGGACGGAACGGAAAAAGGGGAAGGGCCCGGGCCCTTCCCCTTTTTCCGTTCATGGCGAGCCGGTCCGAGGCGTGATCGGATCGGCTCGTGCTGCGTTCGGCATTCTTTCGTTATTGCTGTACCGCAGCCGGAGAGGATGATGTTTTTTCAAATTCAGCGATGGGATCTTCGAAATTGTCCCACAGCCTGGAAAAATGCTCCCGCATGACGGCGCTGGTAAAGGAGCTGTGAGGTCTGTGACCGTGCCACCGTGCCTGGTCGCCCTGCCATTGGGGAAAGGCGGAGATAACGGCCGCGGCGAGACTGCGTTCGTCGGGATGCAGGCAGTACTCCGCGTCCATCAGCGTATTGTCGGCAATCTGATGACGTACGACAGGGCCGTCGGCGCGAAGAAATACATAGCTGCGCTTTCCGCAAAGGCGCGCCAGCCCGGCAAGCAGCCTTTTCATGCGACGTTCGTGACGGGCATGGAAGAAGGGGACGATGAGGGATTCTTCTTTCTTCGTTCCCGTAAGCTCCAGAAAGGGAACGTCCGCCAGCCACAGAAGGCCCTGCACCTGATCATGCCGGGAGCCTGTGGCGAGCATTCCCGCCATGTCGAAGGCTCCGGCCTCGCGGAAGGCGGAAGCCCACGGCGCACCGTCCTGCCAGATGCTGAAGCTTTCCAGCATCTTATCCTGCGTCAGCGTGGCCAGAGCGTGTCCGTAGTCCATGATCTGATGTCCGGATTTGATGTCGTGCAGCGTGGCTGCTCCCTGCCAGAACGCCCGGGACAGTCCGGAGTCGAGAACTTCGTCGCTGTCGCCGAGAAAAATGTCCCGTTTCGGAGAGCGGGCCGTGTCCAGCGCGGCAGGGGTCGTTTCCAGCGTTTTTTCCCCTTCGCCGGGGCAGAAGCAGAAGCCCCGGCCACCGCCGAAGTCCATGAACGGAAGATGACCTTCCCTGATATGACGGGCCTTGCGTTCTTCCCTGGCCCAGGTTTCGTTCCGCCACGGACGAGGGTCGGGAGCCTGCGCATAGGAGAGCATGACATTCTTTGTGAATTCCCACGTGCTTCCGTCGGCAAAGCGCGTGTTTCTGCCGAGAAACTGCGCCATCTGAAGGGCAGGGAAAACAACGGGATTCCACGCGACGGCATGGATGATGGACGGATGCCTCAGACTGAGCGCGTAGAAGCCTCCCAGCGACGAGCCCATGACGCAGACGCGGTCGTTCGTCTCATCTATGGCGTCGAGCATCTGGCGTCTCAGAGAGGCGAAGCATTCGGTAAAGGGGCTGGAATAGTCGTATTCCAGACAGATGACAGGCCTGCCGAGAAGATCGGTCAGCGCCTGCCCGGAACGGCTCCGTGCGCTGCTGTTGAAGCCGTGGATATAAATGAAGCGGTCCATGGTGTCTCCCACGTTGAACGTCTGCGTGAACGGGCATGGTTTCGGCCGTCTCATCATATCCGGTTCCGGCCCCGGGGAAGACGTCCATGGCGGAAACGACGTACTTGAACGCCCGGGGCCGGATGAGAGGAATGACAGATCGGGCCTTCATGTCATGCCTGTGAAAAGCAATAGCAGAAAAAGGACGAGCGCGGGAGCTGTGGCAGTTGCCCTGTCCACGGCTGTGTGGACGAGCACGGCGTTTTTTTTCAGAAAACAGGGAGAACGTACCATCTCCTTCTTCCAAGACAGCAATGCCGGCGTTTGAACATCGACGTACGGGCGGCGGGCGGAAAGAAAGGAGGCGAAGTGCCGCTGAAAACGGAAAAATGTTTGAGAAAATGCAAAAAGGCCGAATGTTCCGGACAGGACATTCGGCCGGGGAAGGACGAGAGCGTGGAGTATCCGGCGCGACGCGTCGAATGCAGGCGCCTGCCGGGGAAAGAGGTTTCGGAAAGGACGGCACCGAAAAGGAGAGAAAACGGACTAGCTCCAGCGGCTTGAGCGCTGCACTCTGCCTGCGGGAAGCGTGAGCAGACAGGAGGAGTCCGGCAGCTTTTCCATGAAGCTCGCAGGGCCGGGCATGACGCAGAGCGCCGTGGCGAGGGCGTCGGCCTCCATGGCGGAGGATGCAACCACCGAGGCTCCGGGGAGCGTGGCACAGCGACCGGTAACGGGATTGATGAGGTGATTGAGCTCGCCCTTTTCTCCGAGGACGTTTTCATAGGAACCGGACGTGGCCATGGCCTGATTCTTCAGAGTGCGCACGGCGGGATAGGCGGTGTTGCCGCGGTATTTTTCCGGGTTTTCCACGGCGACGCGCCAGGGGGTCCCTGCCTTGTCGCCGTCAGCCACGATGTCGCCGCCGGCGTTGATGAGAAAGTTCCTGACGCCGAAGCTGCGCATGACGCGCGCGCCCTCGTCGGCAATGTAGCCTTTGGCAATGCCGTCAAGGCTCATTTTCATGCCGCCGCGCAGAAAACATATACTGTCGTTTTCAATTTTGACGTTCGTCATGCCGACGAGCTCAGAGGCTTCGCTCATTTCCCGCTCATTGAGGCCGGAAGAGTGTTTTTCCAGAATTTCCAGCAGAGAAAGTACGGTAGGATCGAAGAATCCCCCCGTGACGCGGTGCATGCCTGCTGCCGAGCGCACGACGGCGAGCAGGGGGGCAGGGGCGTCGGAAAGTCGGCCTGAGGCGTTGAGCTGTCCGATTGCCGAGGCGCCGTCAAAGCGGGTGAGGGCGGCTTCGAGTGAGGCCATGCGTTCAAAGGCGCTGCCCATGGCATCGGAGGCCTGAGCGCTTGAAACGCCGCTGGTCTTTATGGTGACGAAGGTGCCCATCATGAGCCTTGTTTCCGTCATGAGCGAAGGCGTCGCGGCTCGGGCGGAGGAAAAGGGCAGGGCCGTTGCGGCGGCGGCCGCGGTCAGGCAGCGGAGAAAGAAGCGTCGTGAGAGCATGGAAACCTCGCAGAGGCGAAGGGAGGAGCGGTTATACGGCTTTTTGCTGTTCCTTGTTGCAGGACTCGGCCATGGCGGCGATGGCTGCCTGACCGTGCAGGCGCAGAATCTGACGCGGGCAGGCCTTGGCGCAGGCCTGACCGCAGGAGTCTCCGTATTCAAGGCAGAGCTTCTGATCAATCTGGATTCTGTTGTTTTCCATGGAAATGGCTTTGGCAGGACAGGTCTTGACGCATTTTTCGCAGTGAATGCAGCCGACCTTGCATACGTCCATGACGGCCTTGAGCCTGTCCTGCGTGGAGCAGGTAATGGCCACCCGGGCGCGCTTGGGAATGAGCTGAAGCACGCTTCTCGGACAGACCTTCGTGCACTTGCCGCAGCCTATGCACATGGATTCGTTGACCATGACGATATAGTTTTCGACGTGCAGCGCTTCCGTTATGCATTCCTTCACGCAGTCGCCGAAGCCGAGGCAGGAGAAGCCGCACTGATCCGAACCGTGGTGCAGGGCCGCGGCTGCGGCGCAGGAGGGAATGCCCTTGTAGTCGAAGCGTCTTGTGACCTGTCCGGCATTCTTGTCGCAGCGCCTGTAGGCGCAGAGGGGTTCCATTTCCGTGGTGAGCTTGCCGGTCAGCGTGCCGATGGCCGAAGCCACCTTGGCGCCGCCCACCACGCAGAGGTTGGGCGGAATGGAAGGATCATGAACCACGGCGCTGGCGTAGCCTTCACAGCCGGCGTAGCCGCAGCCGCCGCAGTTGGCGCCCGGCAGACTGTCGGTGACCTTTCCTACCAGGGGGTCCTCATAGACGGCGAAAAAGCGGGAGGCGACGGCAAGAAGGGCCGCGGCAACGAAGCCGAGTCCGGTAAGAGCGAGTATCGAATAGAGAACCATGAGGACGTCCTTGTGCTGACGATGAAAACCAATCGAAACTGAAGCGGATTCCGCCTAGACCATGCCCTTGAAGGCCATGAAGGACAGGGACATGATTCCCGCCATGATGAGCGCTATGGGCGTGCCGGCCAGGGCTCTGGGCACGCGGCAGGTCTCCAGACGTTCGCGCACGCCGGCCATGAGCAGAAGGGCAAGAAGAAAGCCCGCACCCGTGGCAAAGGCATACAGCAGGGAGGACATGAGATCGTACTGTTCCCTCTGCACGAGGAGCGTCACGCCGAGGACGCAGCAGTTTGTGGTGATGAGGGGCAGGAAGATGCCGAGCGAGGCGTACAGCGGAGGAACGGCCTTTTTGAGGAACATTTCCACGAACTGCACGAGCGCGGCTATGATGAGGATGAAGACCAGCGTCTGGAGGTATTCCAGATGCGTGGGCACGAGCAGGCATTTCTGCACGAGCCACGTGCACAGCGTGGCCATGACGGTGACGAATATGACCGAGGTGCCCATGCCGAGGGCCACGCCCTTTTCCTTGGAACAGCCGAGGTAGGGGCAGTTGCCGAGGTTCTGGGACAGCACGATGTTGTTGACGAAGATGGCGGAAATGAAAACTTCAAAAACGCTCATGGGCGTTCTCCTTGTCTTCCGGCGGGAGGTTCTCTGTTCTCATGCAGGGAAGGGCGGCCGGGATGGGGTCAGTCTTTGTTGCTGCGGCCCATGGCACAGGCGCGGCAGCCGCCGCAGGGCGAGGGGAGCTCTTCGGAGCCTTCGCGGCTCTTCTTCATGAGCTGACGGTGCGTGCCGTAGTTCATGGCGGCGAGAGTGAGCCCCAGACAGAGGAAGGCGCCGGGCGCTTCCACCATGATGGTGAAGGGCTGGAAGCCGTCCCACATGACGGGATGACCGAACCA
>NZ_CALUWV010000088.1 GCF_944324575.1 uncultured Mailhella sp.
ACCATAACCAGGCCAAAAGACTTCAGAGACTTCATGATAACTCCTCCTGAGAGTTAAGTCATAATATTTCTCTCTCCGTGCTCTTCCCTCTTATCACAGAGTACGGAAAGAAAACTGCACTTATCGGGCAGAACGGCATATTACCCTCGCCCCTAGGGATGTCAAGCTCGCAAGGGGGGGATTTAGCCCAGAAATTTAAATTATTTTACTTTCCCCAGCTCGGGAACGAGGCATTGCCCGCTCCGGTAGGCACCAGCTTGGCCTCTCCGCCGTGGCGGGTGGTCAGGTAAATCTGAGACTTTCCGCTCCTTGTGGAAGTAAAGGCGACAAAGTAGCTGTCGGGCGCAAAGGCGGGCTGTTCGTCTCTGCCGGGACCGAAGGAAATCTGCTGATCGTAGCCCGTGACCATGTCATGCACGAAGATGCGGAAGCCCGAAGGCGTGGCCTTGGTGTAGGCAATGAGCGTGCCGTCGGGGCTGATGCAGGGCTCGGAGTTGTAGGAACCGTCCATGCTCACGCGCGACACGGTTCCGGTGGAAAAGTCCTTCAGAAAGACCTGCGGACTGCCGAGGCGGCTGGAGGTGAAGGCCATCTTGGTACCGGTGGAATCAAAGGAAGGCGACACGTTGATGGCCGCGCTCTGCTCCAGAGGACGTTCACGCTGGAACTGACGGTTCAGCAGGAAGATGTCGGGATAATGACCGGTGGAAAGGCTCACGGCCACGCGGTTGTCCGGCAGAAAGCAGGGACCTATGACGGTGTTGCCGGGGAAGCGGACGCGCTTCACGGTGTTGTTGAGGCGATCCCACACGCCGAGGGCATGGGTGCTGTCGTCCATATGGCTGAAGACCACATAGCGACCGTCGGGAGACCACGAAGGCGACATGGCGGCGCCGGGAAGATTGGTCACCTGACGCAGGTCGCGACCGGTGGCGCGCACCACCCACACGTCGCGCTTTTTGCCGTTGCCCTTCACGAAGGCAAGGGAGCTGCTGAAGAAACCGCGCGCCCCGGTAAGGGCAGCCATGAGATCATCGCAGAAGCGGTCGGCCACGTTGGGCACTTCGGCACGGGTCACGCCGGAATAGGCGTTGCCGAACACAAACTTGCCCGAATAGGTTTCAAACACGCGCAGCTCAACGGTGGAATTCTCCCTGTCGCCGGAAGGCCAGTGCGCGGTGACAAGAAGGTCCGCACCCGCGATCTGGAAACGGCGGAAGTCCACATCCGCGCCCTGCCAGGCATTGAGCACCGTGCCGCCGAGCACTGCGGATGAAGGAATGAGCTTCATGAACGGCAGAAAATTGAGATCGGCCACGATGGCGTCGTTCAGTTCCGAGCCGAGAGCCGTGGCGCGCTGACCGGGAGCGGTGAGCGGAGACGCCATGGACAGCTTGATCTGATTCTGACCGGGACCGTAAATGTCCACCATGGTCGCGGCCTGGCACTGCGCGGCGAAAGCCAGCGCGAACACCAGCAGCGCCGCCACGCGGACGCTATGAAAAAGATGAAGGATCTTACGCATGTGACACCCTTGCATGGATTTTTTGGAAAGACCGTATTACCGGCTTTCCAGGGAGGCTAGAGCATATTCCCGCGAGTCTTTGCGGTCAAGTGCGCCCTGCCGGAGGAAAAACGCCCGTCACGAGCGCCCAACACGCGTCTTTTTGTGGAAACGAAGAACTGAGGACGAAGCGCATGATCCTGCGTCTTCACGCATGAAAAAGGCCCTTTTAAAGGGCCGCTCATCAGTCGCCTTCCCGTGCTGCCGCCAGACGGAGCACCTCCGTCTTCCGCTCCCGGGGCAGGCGCTTCACCTTCCGCTCAAGGCGCAGCGCCTCGGAACAGGAAAAGCCGTCCGCGCAGGCCACCAGCGTCACGGGCCGCCGCGCGCGGGTATACTTTGCGCCTCCGGACAGAGCTCCGTTGTGCATGGCCACGCGGCGCGCCACGTCCGTGGTCACGCCGCAGTAAAGCGTGTCGTCGGCGCAGCGCAGAAGGTACACGCTCCAGAATCTCATGAACGCTTTTCCCTGCGGGGTGCGCCGATCGCCCATCCGAGTCCCGCAAGCGCCACGCAGAGGGCCGTGTTCAGTCCGACGTTCAAAAGAGCGAGGAACGCATGGTCCGCACCCCAGAGACTCACGGTATCAAGCGCAAAGGAGGAAAACGTAGTGAATCCTCCGAAAAATCCCGTAGCAAGAAAGGCCGTGGCCGTGGGGTAGCCGTGCTTCACGCTGGACGCTGTGCCCATGAGCAGCCCCAGCAGAAAGGAGCCCGTCATGTTCACGCACAAGATGCCGAAAGGAAAAAGCGCTCCCGAGATTTTCATGACAATCCAGCTTATCCTGACGCGGCACACTGCGCCGAGCGCGCCGCCCACCAGCACCGCCACAACCTGTTTTGCAAACTGCGTCATATGCTTTCTCCGTCCTGCACGGACGTTGAGGTTCAAAAATTCGGAACCGGCGGACGCAGACGCGGCAACGCGCCTTTTCTCCGTCCGCGACCTGCGCGGGATTCTAGTCCACGCGGAACAGAAAAAGGCCAAGTGTCGCGGCGGCAAGGCCGAGCACCAGGTTCAGAAGCACGTTGGCCACGCCCTTTCCCACATAGCCCTGCTGAAAAAGCCGGAAGCTGTTCAGCGAAAAGGTGGAAAAGGTCGTAAGCGCGCCGCAGAAGCCCTGCAGCACGAAATCTCCGAGCAGTCCCGAAGGTTCGGAGGCGTACACACTCCCGATGACGAAACAGCCGAGCACGTTGACGATGAGCGTTCCCACAGGAAAGAACGGCCCGAACACGGACGAAGCGAACATGCCCGTAAGATAGCGGCACAGCGCGCCGAGCGCGCCGCCCGCCGCGACAAGCAAGAGAGAATTCATAAGCGTCACTCCAAGGGAAGTGAGAATCCGAGCTTTCGGGCGCGTTGTCAATGCCGGGCAGAAAACGCGTCCGGCAGGCCGGCGGTTCCCCGACCGGCCGACGAGCTGTCCCTGCCCGGGCCGAATCCGGACGAGAGAGAGGGGCGACGCCCTCCTGAGGGGGCGTTGCCCGTCGCCGCCTACAGTCTGTAGGCCGACTCGCCGTGCAGAGCCTCGTCGAGGCCCTCAAGCTCCTGTTCGTAGTTCACGCGGATGGGACCGAAGCGGCTGATGACCCTGAGTATGACCCACGTGGCGCAGAAGGACCACACTGCGGTCACCACGATGCCTGAAAGCTGAAGGAAAAACTGCTCAACGCCAGCCTGCACGTGATTGATGGCCGCCGAGGCGAACACGCCGACCAGGAGCGCGCCGCAGGTGCCGCCCATGCCGTGGGCGCGCCAGACTTCAAGAGCGTCGTCGAAGTGCAGCCTCTCCTGCACCCAGCGGGAGAAGTAGCAGACCACGGCTCCGGCCGCGCCTATGATGATGGACGCCCACGGCGGAACATAGCCCGCGCAGGGCGTGATGGTGGCAAGACCGGCCACCGCGCCCACGAGCACGCCGGAGAAGGAAGGCCGTCTGGCAAAATGCCAGTCGAGCACCATCCAGACAAGCATGGCGATGGAACCTGCTATGGTGGTGTTGGTAAAGGCGTATGCGGCAAGGCCGTCGCCCGCGTAGGCCCCGCCCGCATTGAAGCCGAACCAGCCGAACCACAGAAGGCCCGCGCCCACGGCCACGAGCGGGAGGTTGTTGGGTTCGGGATGAGCGCCCGGAGCCACGTCATCGCGCGGGCCGAGGAAGAATACCGTGGCAAGTGCGGCAAAGCCTGCGTTCACGTGCACCACGATGCCGCCCGCAAAGTCCACCACGCCGAGTCTGCCGAGGAACCCGCCGCCCCATACCCAGTGACACACGGGAATGTAGACGAAGATCATCCACAGCACGAGGAACTGCAGATAGCCGCGGAAGTTGAAGCGGCCCGCGAACGCGCCCGTGATGAGCGCGGGCGTGATGACGGCGAACATGAGCTGATAGGCGAAGAAAAGGATGAAGGGAACCGTGGTGGCGTAATCGGGACTGGGTGCTGCTCCCACCTTGTCCAGCGCGAAGTGATAGGTGATGTCGCCTATCACGCCGCCCACGTCGGGCCCGAAGGCCAGGCTGAAGCCGCCGAATATCCACACGACGGCAATGACGCCCATGGAAATGAAGCTCTGCATCATGATGGTGAGCACGTTCTTGCGCCGCACGAGTCCGCCGTAGAAGAAGGCGAGCCCGGGGGTCATGAGACACACCAGCGCCGTGCAGAGCAGGATGAAGGCGGTATCTCCCGAATCGACTGCGTACATGAAACACTCCCGTCAGGCTGAAGGTGAAGCATTGCCGCGAGGATCGAGTCCGACGTGCGGAAGCAGAAAGAGCCACGCGGCAATGACGAAGGGAAACGTGAGCGTGGGGATGCCCAGAGGGGCGAGCGCCACGTTGAGCGCGCCCTGAGCCACCACGGTGAACACCGTGGCCAGCAGGGCATAAAGCATGACCCGCCAGCCCGGACGATAGAAGGTGGTGCCAAGGCCTATGGCCGTAAGCACGGCGCTGAACTGGTAGAGTCCCGCGCCTACGGCCGCGCCGTCCGCGCCGAGCAGAAGCGCCGTGACCATGGCCACGAGCGAACCGCACCAGGCGAAGAGAGCGGCAAAGGGCGACGAGAGCGCAAGACCGGCAAGGAAAAGCGCGCCCGTCACCGGGTCGTTTACGAGAAAAACCTGAGACACGCCGCAAAGGCTGGAAATGAAAAGGGCTTCCGGCCCGAAGAAGGCCACGGAGTCATGAGGCAGGGCAGGCAGGGCGGGATGCGGCAGGGCCACGGCATCGAAGCCGGAAAAGCTGTAGGAGGCAAGCAGAATGAACCATGTGGCGAACACGAAGGGACCGGTCATGGCCGAAACCTTCCACGAGGAGAACACACGGGAGACCGCCATCATGATGACGGTGGAAAACGCGCCTCCCAGCACGATGAGCGCCCAGCACATCGGGCCGTCCTCCAGAAACACGGGCAGCGCGCAGCCCACGAGAATGCCGTTGTAGCCGTGCAGCCCTTCCGTCACCTCAGCGCGGGGAGCTCCGAGCAGACAGGCCGTCACCGTGCCTGAAAGAAGACCGGCGACCGCACCGAAGAACATGTCCGTGCCGCCCGCATTCCATGCGTCCCAGAATATGCCGCAGAGAAAGAAAAGTCCCGTCCATGCCGAGTTCTGAAACATGACCTGCCCTGCTCCGCGGAGCAGCGCGGTCACGCAGTCTACGCCGCTGAGGGCTCTGTCCGCCGTCAGTGCGTCGCCGTTCTTCATCATGCCTGCATTCTCCTTTTGCTCAGCGCCAGAGAAATTCGGGCGGCAGCGGCCTGCCGAGCGCCCTTTCCCGCACCAGCGAATGAAATTCCCGCATTTTCGCCCGCACGCTCTCCACGCCGTACCCGAGCACGCGAAACGCCACGCCGGCCTTTGCGGGTAGCTTCAGCGCGCCCCAGGCAAGGTCCTTCGTCACGGCGCTTCCCGCCCCGCGGGCAAGCTCGTCCACAAGCGCTTCGGGAACCAGCGCGAACATGCTTCCGAAGATTTCAAAGCCGTCCATGACGCCCGCGCTGCAGAAGGAGGCATCGCCGGGTTCAAGCACGAGTCTTTCCTCAAAAAGAGGATCCGCGCCGTCTTCGCGGCAGACGTGGAAGCCCGCCGAGTACAGATCAAAGCCGAAAAGCTCCTCCTCATGATGCCACAGGCGGCCGGGCACAAGCATTTCTCCGTAGAGAAAGCAGGCCGACTCGGGCAGCGTGACCCAGGTGTCCTGCACGTAGCGCGCGTGCCGGTGCAGGATGAGCGGATCGGGCACATATTCCAGCCAGCTTCCCTCCTCCAGCCTGAAACGCTGAAGCTGCGCGGCATGGTTGTGATCCATGACGTGCACCTTGGTGGCGCTCTGCGTGGTCACGAGAGCATGGGCGTTTTTTTCCGCGCGCACGTCCAGCGCCATGCGGTCGCCCTGCACCACGCATCCCGTGGCCGCAATGGTGATCACGCAGGCCATGTCCGGCTGCGACTCCTCCCAGTACAGCGCCTTTTGCGCCAGCAGCGGAACGCGGCGGTCCAGATCGGCCAGCACGGTTCTCCCGAGTCTTTCGTCGCGCCTGAATTCCAGCCTGAGATATCCCTTCTTGCCCACGGCGGCGCTTTTCATCTGCGGCGGCTCGTCGCGGTAGTTCTCAAGCTCCACGGCCCTGCGCTCGAGCTCTTCCATGGCCTTTCCCGCCGCCTCGAAGCTGGAACAGTCGGGCGCCCCGCGGCGACAGGACGAACAGGCGGCGCGCTCACGCATGGGCGGCCTCGCTGCCTGATCCGTTCCCGCGGACGGGAATGTCAAAAAGGGCGTCGCGCATGATCCAGTCGGCCAGAACGTCGATGTTGTGTCCGGTCATGCAGTTGGTGAAGATGAAGGGCCGATCTCCTCTCATGAGCCTGGAGTCGCGATCCATGACCTCGAGGCTCGCGCCCACATACGGAGCAAGGTCTTCCTTGTTGATGACCAGAATGTCGGAATGGCATACGCCGGGTCCGCTCTTGCGCGGAATCTTGTCGCCGGCGGCCACGTCGATGACGTAAATGAAGAAGTCGGCAAGCGCCGGACTGAAGGTAAGCGTAAGATTGTCGCCCCCGCTTTCTATGAACACCACGTCGCTGTCGGGAAAGCGCTTCTCAAGCTCCTCCACGGCGGCAAGGTTCATGCTCGGATCTTCGCGTATGGCGGTATGAGGGCAGGCGCCCGTTTCCACGCCCACGATCTTCTCAGGCTCGAGCACGCCCGCAAGCTCGCGCTGCACGTGCTTTGCATCTTCGGTGGTCACTACGTCGTTGGTGATGATGAGCGGCCTCACGCCGCGCTTCATGAGCACGGGAACCACGGCTTCAATGACGGCTGTCTTGCCGGAGCCCACGGGACCGCCGACGCCGATACGGGTAATTTTCTTCATGAAAGAGCCTCCTTCAGCTCATAAAAAGACGAACGCGGGAGCGCGCGTGAACGGCGGAAAGTATTTCCGTCATGGGGGCGTAGCCCGTCATGCGCTCCAGAGGCGTGGAAAGCGCCCGTTCGCAAAGCGGTTCAAACTGCGCGGAGGTGCGGTACAAAATGGCCTGCGCGTCCAGATGGGTCACGCGCATGAGCCTGAGCGAGGCATTCAGAATGCCCATGGCCACGCCGTAGAAATACACGGTGAGGCCTTCCTGAAAGAGCATCTCCTCTTCCCTGCCGTCCGCGCCCCGCACGGGCTTTCCGGCAAAGGCCGTGGCGGCAAAGAGCACCGCCAGCGACACGGGATACGACCCCGGCGTGCTGCCCGAGGAAATCTGCGAGAGCCAGCGCGAGAGAAGAGGCGAAGGCGCGGTCTTCACCCCGAGTTCCGCGAGCTTGCAGCCGGTTTTGGTCATCATGTCCCTAAACTCCTCGGGGAGCTTGCGCCGGAAAAGCGCCGCATCCACGTCCCGAAGCCGCGTCAGCGTCTTTTCCGACACTTCGCCTCCGGCGCTCACCGGGTCGGCGGCAAGCGCGCGCATGGCAAAGACAAGCCCCACGGCGTCGCCCGAGGACGCCTGTCTGAGCGCCGACACCACGTACTGCTGAAGCGTGCGCACGTCATGCACCACGCCCGTCTGCGCCGCGGCTTCCAGCGCACTCGAGAAGGCGAACGCCCCCGTGGGCAGCATGGAGTCGCCGAACTGCATCAGCCTGACCAGAGAGAGAATGTCCACGGCCTCCTCCGTTTACGACTCAGCCGTGATGATGGCCGTGATGGTGATGCCCGTGTCCGGCAATCGGCGCCTCCGCCCCGCCGAACAGAAGCCTTGCTTCTTCGCCGGACAGAAGATCGTACACACTCTCGCCGGACAAAAAGGCGTAAGTCACGCCGGCAATGTCGTGCGTGTCCATGACCGCGCTCATGACCTTCTCATCCGCCGTCATGGGCACGTACACCACGCCGTCCTTCACTACGGCGGGCCAGTGCTGATTGCCGAGCGCGTGCCCGAGTCTCACTGCGGAGGCAACGGCCCTGTCCACGCCGAAGGCGGCAAGTCCCGTCAGGTCCACGGCCATGACGGGGCACAGGCGTATACGGCACACTACGGCGCTGCGGGCTGCCTCATCCCATTCCAGCACGTCGCCGTCGCGCAGGCTCTCCCCTCTTTCCAGAGCCACGGCCATGCTCCTGCCTCCCGCGGTCTCCTTGCGCAGACGGTTCTTCTGCGCATCCCACTGGGAAAGCTCCAGCCAGTCCACGGAAGCGTCGCCAAGGCGCGCGGCCCATGCCGCATCGGCTCTGTTGCCCAGTACCTTTTCAATGACTTCCACACTCTCCCCCTGTCGCTTTTGCTTGTTTCCACGGCGTTCCCCTCACGGGACGCCCTTCTCGGACAGAAACGCTCTCCGGGCGCTCCGAAACGTCTCCGAAGCGCCCGGAGGCCATTCATGTCCGAACACCGTTCCTGCGGCTCCGGGCCCTGCCTTCAGGCGGATGCCGCGCGAGGGGCCGGGCCTTTGCCTTCACCTGCGGCGAAGCCCTGCCCCGAAGCGTGCAGGCCTCGAACCCGTACAGCGTGTCCTGCCGAGACGGGCCTTT
>NZ_CALUWV010000089.1 GCF_944324575.1 uncultured Mailhella sp.
TTGCCGGAAAGCGCGAGAGCGCGGAGCGGGAGCTTTCGGACATTCAGAAGCGGCACGCGGAGGCGAAGACGGAATTTCTTGCGCTGAATGCTCAGCTCACCACGCTGAAAAAGGAAGTGCAGAGTCTGGGGCAGCAGGTTGCCGGGGGCGCCCCTGAAAAGGACAGGGCGCTCGAGGAGCTCATGCAGAAGCCCGTGTCGCTTATTTCACGTCGTCTTGTGGAAAGCGCGGAAGAGCGTGAACTGCTTCAGGATTTCAAGACCGCGCTGAGCGACGCGCATCTGACCTTCCCCGACAGAACGGTCAAGGCGTTCCATACGGCGCTCAAGTGTCAGGACATCAATCCTCTGACGGTGCTGGCCGGCGTTTCCGGCACGGGCAAGACGCTTCTGCCCGTGAAGTACGCGGAGTTCATGGGCATCAATCAGATCATCCTGTCCGTACAGCCGCGCTGGGACTCCGCGCAGGATCTGTTCGGTTTCTACAACTATCTGGAGCGGCGCTACAAGGCTACCGAACTTTCCCGCTGTCTTCTGCGCATGGACCCCTACGGCAGGGATTTTAATAGTCCTGAGGACAGGAATATACGCAACGGGATGCTCATGGTGCTGCTCGATGAAATGAATCTCGCCCGTCCCGAGTATTATTTCAGCGAATTTCTCTCAAAGCTTGAGCTGCGACGTACGGTTAATCCGGCCGATGACGAGTCCCGCAACCGGGCCACCGTCGAGCTCGACACCGGCACAGGACACGAACATTTTTCCATCTGGATACCGAACAACATTCTGTTCGTGGGCACCATGAACGCGGACGAAAGCATCCAGACGCTGTCAGACAAGGTGCTCGACCGCGCCAATGTGCTGCGTTTCGGCAAGCCTGCGCGGCGCAGGGATCAGAAAAAGCCGGTCATGAGCGCCATGAACGGCGGTTCGCCCATTTCCGGCAAGGTATGGGAAAGCTGGAAGAAAAGCGATATCCGTCAGTACATGGAGGAGTGCGGCGACTGGACCAGAAAGCTCAATGATGCCCTTGCCGGTCTGGGACGCGCCTTCGGTTTCCGCGTGGAGGAGGCCATATACAGTTACGTGGCCAACTATCCGGGAGTGAAGCCGGGCAACGACGCCATGCGCATGGCCTTTGCCGATCAGGTCGAGCAGAAGATCCTGCCCAAGCTCCGCGGCTGCGACATGAATCTGCCCACGTCCATGGACAGTCTGGAGAAAATAGAACAGGTCGTCGCCGAACTCGGCGATGAGGAGCTCAGGGAGGCTTTTCGTCAGTCGCTGAGCAATGCTTCCGACACGGGAATATTCCTCTGGCAGGGCGTGACGAGGATATAGCATGACCATGAACGGGGAGCGCATACAGTTCCATGTGTGGCCGTGGTCGGCCGCAGGCTGTCGGCAGGAGACGGAAGACTTTGAAGGCCGGGACGTACTGCTGCCGTATTTCGGCAGTCCCGTGCTTTCCGTGCCCGGGGAGTTCCGGGTGAACACGGACGCGAGGCACGAAGATTTCATGCCGTTGGGCTGTCCCTATATGGGAGGCCGTTACCGGCTCTACCGTGTGCCGCATTCCATAGCCGCATCCCGCCATGCCGCACGGTATGACGGATCCATGAGGATAGTTATTGTTCACGACGGAACCCGTGAAAGGATGAATGTCCGTTCCGAGGGGGCCGTGTCCGGCAGTCTTCGCGACGAAGGAGAACTGCAGCAGGCCGTGCTGGAATGGATGTCGTTCTTTGACTTCTGCGTGCAGCGTTCGGGGTCTCGGGAGAAGGGCGCTTCGGCCGTTCCGTGGATGGATCTGCCCGGATACATACGAACATACGCCGAGGAACGAAAAACGCAGAAACGTTCCCTCATTGTGTCCATTGCCGAAGAAATGGCGCAGCGCGTGCAGGAACTGGTTCGTTCGGCGCGCCGTGTGCTCATTCACGAGCGCCGGCTTCTGCCCGCCGCCCGGGCCGCGGAAATGGACTCGGGGTGTCTGCACTGGTATTTTCGACAGCCGGGACTCACGCCCGTACAGAAGGCCTCGGCCAACAGGCAGCGCCTTCAGGCCATGTCCCGGCGCGAAACCTTCAACACGCTGGAAAACCGCGTGTTTCGGGAATTTCTTTTGCGCTGCGTGCGGGAATGCCGGCAGTATGTGCGCGTGGTCTGCGCCGGGGCGAGTGACGCCGGTTATGCGGGCGAGGTGAATCGTTTCGGCGTCATCTGTCAGGAACTGCTGAAAAATCCGGTCTGGGAAGACGTGGAGGAACTGGAAGGCGGCGTGCGGCCCAACTACGTGCTGCAGAGCGATGCGCGCTATCGCAGAATATGGGATCTGTATCAGAAGCTCCTGCGCAAGCAGGACGAAGAGGACTGGATGTGGGCCTGGCAGGGACGTACCTGGGCCGACATTTGCACGCTTCTGCTCGGCGCTTCGCTGCTCGAACTTTCGTCCGGAAGAAAGGGGGCTGTGAGCCTTTCGCCTCTGGCCCGGGCCGGATGCGGTTTTCTGGGCGAACAGGTGCAGGGCAGCCGCGTGGTGTCGGGTTCGGAACCCGGGCCCTTTCTGCTTTCGCACGGGAAGCGCAGGGCCGTGCTGGAACTCGTGCATGCCAGGCAGGCTGAAAGGCACGATGTGGCTTCTGCCCTCGGAGGCACGGGGGGCACGCTGTTTTTCGTGCTCAAGCCGCTGGGGAGAAAAAAGGCGACCCCCAGCGTTCTGGTGACGTGGCCGGTGCATACGCTCTCTTCCACTCGCAGACAGAACTTTCAGGCCGTGCGCAGGTCCGCAGAACAGGGACTCGGAAAACAGAGTCAGCTCATCAATATGCGCTACCCCGTGGCGAATCTTACCGGACTCGTGCTGGCCGACGCCTTTTTGCGGGGAGAGCCCGACTTCGAGGCCGGAGAGAACACGCATCTGGCCCGTCTTGCCGCAGAGCCGCAGTTCTGGATGAGAAACATTGAAGTCCTGACCATGCTGCTGGACGACCTTTTCGTGGAACTTCTGGAGAACGACGATGCCTGATGTCCTCGGTTTGGCTGCTTTCGGTCTGGGGGATGCGTGCGCGGGCAAAAAGAGCGTGCGCAATCCCGCCTTTCTGCCGGCCTCGGTCATACTTCCGCGTTCCTGGCGGGGGGCGTTTCTGGCCGGGGAAAAGGCGGCGGCAAGCCGTCTGGAAACCGGACTCATGTGGCCGCCGGAAGCCGGAGTATCGGAGAACTCTGCCCTGCGCCGCGTTCCCGTGGCGCTTCTCTGGAGCCGGCTCGTCATGGACGGCGACAGAGCTTCGTACTGGTCTCCGGGGACCGGCGCCGCACGTTCTTCCACGGCGGCGGCCCTGCACGCCCATATTGCCGATCTGCTGGAAAAGGCGGAATGGAAATCGCAGAATCTTGTGGTGGCCATTCCCGACACGCTCGACGAAATGGGGCAGGAAGATCTGCTTCGCACCTTCGGCAGCGCCAGGGATCGCGTTCAGCTCGTGTGGCGGCCCGTGGCGGCCGCCATGCAGTGGCTCCACGCGCTGGGACCGGACTTCCGCATAGGCCCGAACGACTGGATGCTTGTGGCTTACCTGGGACCGGATCTTTTGGAAGCGACGTCCTTTTCTCTCATGCATGACGAGGAAACGGGATATCCCGTGCCCGTGCGTTCACGCGGGCGGAAAGGCTCGGGCCTGACGGGCATGGACTGGGCATGGAGCTGCTGCCCGGGCGATACCGTGGGGGAGAAGTGGCAGCAGATGATGCGCTTTCCCGAAGTATGGGAATCACTTACAAGACGCGGCGGCACTTCGGGCGGACAGGAACTCTGGAGCCGTGCGGACGGCTCGTGGGACTTGTGGAATCCGGAGAAGGATCTTCTTCCGTGGCAGAATTCGCGCGCCCGCGAATGCACGTGGATTTCCGCCCAGATAGGTCGGAAGAGCGTAAGAGAGAGCTCTTCATGGGAAGCGCTGCTTTACGCCGCGATACAAGGCGAAGTGGAGAAGCGAGGCAGAGCGGGCCGCATCCGCGGCGTGGTGCTGTGCGGGCCGCTCATGCCGAGGGAGCGTCCCCGATGGCTTGACGGACGAACCTGCGCGGGCATGCTGCCCATATCCCGTACCCCCATGCCCGACACCATCTGGCTGCCTTCGCGCATGGATGCCGACATTGTGGCCGAAGGCGCAAAACTTTACGGAGAGCGGCTGCGCGACGATCTGCCGACGTATCTGGATACGCTTCCAGGACTCAGAATCATGACGGAGGACCGGAGAAGGCACAGAATCTGGCAGAGCCTTGTGGACGCCGCAACCTGCAAGGGCGGCAAGGAATATACCAATGAGGTGGAAGGGTTCAGCTATCAGAAGCGCCATTCCAGTCTGACGGCATACCTCAAAAAGGATACCGAAGAAACGTACCGATGCGAGGAAGTACCGTTTCCCTTTGTGCCGGTGAAGGACATTCCCATCGTCATGCGCGTGCGCATGAAGCCGGCCAGCGGTCTGGCGCAGGTCAGACTTGTGGCGCTCGACAACTCCGTGGAAGAGCTGCTTTTCGACTTTTCCCGCATGAAGGAAATAGACACGCTGCCGAAGGAAGAGCTTTTCTGCCCGGATGACGGGCACATCATGCTTTCGAATGCCGTGACCACCTATGAAAAGGCGTCGTTCAGGACGGATTGCCTGTATTTCGTGAAGTCTGCCCCCACGGTGGAGTCGCTGTCGAAGTATGCCGGCATGCGCACGAAATGGCTCATCCCTTCCAGGCCGCTCAAGCTCATCGACGAGAACGGCAATACGGTTCAGGGGCTTGAAAAGGAATTCATGCAGGTGGCCGGCCAGCTTGTGAGCATACGCAACAATGTCGGCCAGCTTTTCCCTCAACTGGCAAGGCAGGCGTCTTTCTTGTGGGGAAGAACGCCCGCGGCATTCAGGAAGGAGATCGCCGGGGGAATCCGTCGGGCTCTCAAGGGAGAGAAGCTGCACAGGTACTTCATTGAGACGGCCGGGCGATGTTTCAGTACGAAGGAGGATTGCCGACTGCTGTTTCAGTATGTCGTCAGGGAAGGTCGGCAGTATTCCTTTGCCCTCACCGCGGCGTTTCATGTGCTGCATTACCGGCCCGAGGCCTGCAATGCGCTGAATGACGACCTGGCCTGCAGCCTTCTGGAAACTGCGCTGGACATGATGGAAGCGCAGCGCGAATACAAGAAGGTGAAGTTCATGAATGCGGCTTCCCTTATTTTCGTGCTGCTTAAATATCGTCTGCAAAGCGGACACATGAATTTTATGGGAGAGGACGACGCAAAAACCGCAAAATTCCATGTGCGGGAAAAACTTCAGGGCTACATTGCGGAAATTGAACAGGATCTCGGTGACGCCGAGCATCGTTGCAGACTTGCCGCAAGAACAAAGAACAACCTGGTCAAAAGTCGTCAGTATCTTGAGGATATTTTGAAGTACATCGACTACAAGGGCGACCCGAGCGCCGTGCCCATCGTGAGCGAAGACGACGACGGGTAGGGAAGTCTGAAAATTCCCTGTTTATCGGGGATCCGTTCGCGCGGAGCCGGACGCTGCGGATGCCCTGTGCGGAGTAGGAAAACGGACTGAGCGGAGCCAGCATGCATTGTCTTCGATTCCGGTCTGAACAGGGCATGCGTTCGTTTGCCGGGCTCAGACTTCCAGAGTGTTTGTGAGCTTTCCTGCTGGACCTCCGCCAATCGGAGTCGCGAAGGGAGAGCCTTCCGGAGCGCGTTGCGGCCTGTTTTGCCTTTTGCGGCATCGTTGCCTGTGACATCGTGAGCGGGGGGCGAGTCCCACATATGGGCCGGGTCGGACATGAGCGGAGCGGCGTGAACGCCGTACGCCTCGCCCGGGATGCCTCTTCTGAAATCAACGGGAGCAAGGGCGCGGAGCCGTGCGGGGCAGGGGCCGGCATATCTGCGGCCGCATACGCGTGTCGGGGGGAGTTCCGGGCCCTTGCCGGGAGATGTCCGGCAAGAACGGGAGAACAGGGGCCGGCAAAGGAAAGTTCAGGAACGGTCTGAAAAGTTCAGGAATCGCCTGAAGGGGGGCAGGGCTCCTTGTCGAGCGTTGAAAAAGAAGCCCGGACGCAGAACAGCGGGGTTCTGCGTCCGGGCATCGCGGCTTCACGCGTTCAGGGGGCCGGGTCAGGGCTGAAGGGCTTTGGCGGTAGCCCCTTCCTTCTTGGTCTTCTTCATGGTCGTTTCGTCGCCCGGCGCACTCGTCGGACGGCCGTCGTCCCGATCTTTGGCGTTTTTCGCTTCCGCCATGCACGGGGGGGTCTTTCCCGCGTGTTCCGACGTCTTGTCGGCATCGTTGTCGCTTCGGGCCGAGCTGGTCTGGGCGGCGCTGCCTTGCGGCATGGCGTCTTCCCCGGGGGACTCGCTCTTCGGCGTCGCGTTTCGGGCTTCCGGAGCTTCGGGGCTCGCCGCCTTTGCCGCAGAAGATTCCGCCGTCTCGCGGCTTCTCTTCGCCTGCCGTGCAATTTCTTCAAGCGTCACCTTCGCGCGCGGTGCGTTTCCGGCGTGGTCGGCAGAGGCGCGGGGCGTGGGGTGCTCTCCGGCGTCCTCCCCTCCGAAGGCATCGTCCGGCAGTCCCGGAAAAAGGTCGGGCGCGTACAGGCGGCAGAACCGCAGAAGCGCCCGGAGGCGCAGCGCAAGCGCCGTCTGGTCCGATTCCCCGGGCTCATTGTTCGGCTCTTCCCCCTGTGCTCGGAGCAGCATGGCCGAGGCGGTCAGCTCCCGCCCCGTAGCCTTTTCCGTGGCGCGCACCGTGCAGCACAGCTCGTGCCGTCCGCCCGTGGCCGTCTTGTCCGGACGTGCGGCGTCCGCGGTCTTGTCTCGCGCGGCGTCCTGCTCCGCGCCCTCGCTCGCCGCAAAAGGCGCGTCTTCCCGTATGCCCTCCGCCGTGCGCGGCGCTTCGGCATCGGCAGCGTCCGGCCCGCCGTCTGCGTCGCCCCGTCTGCGTTCGCTTTTCTCTCGGTTGCCGTTTTCCTCTCCGCGTTCCTCGCGTGCGTCTTTTCTTCGTCCGTCCGGCGCGTCGCGTTCCGCAGGGCCACGTTCCGTAGCAGGCGTCCGTTCCGCAAGCTCAATGCACGGCATCGTGAACCGTCCGCAGCTTTGAAGCCCCGCAAGCAGCAGGCCCGCGCTCCATGTCGGCCTTCCGTGCGTCACCCGAAGGCCGTGCATCACGGAAAACGGATCGAGCCCCAGTCGCCGCGCCGCGCAAAGCGCCATGAGGCAGTTGGAAAACGCCGCGGGATTCTTCATTGTTTGCCGCGTCTGCGGGTTCGTGGATTCCGCCCGGTACTCCTCCGGCACAAGGTCGGAGCCCGCAAGCGCCGCCGCCATGCGCTCCATGAGCGCAAAGCCTTCGGCGTGCACGAAGTTCGCGTCCGCCGCCGGGCGCGGCGCCTGTCTGAGTTCGGAAAGAGGGCGCTGTGTCATGTCATCTCCTGAACCGGCAGCTCTCATATGCCGGGCAATACTTCTGGTGGCAGAGCGTGGAACGCGGATTGCCGAAAAATATCCCGGAACGCAGCATGGCCGCCGCCGCTTCCAGCAGTCCCGGCGCGCCTTCCCGCCCCGCAAGCAGCTCACGCGCCCCGGTCACGCTGCCCGTGCCCGCGCGGCGTCCCGCGTCCGTCTTCGCCGTCTGAAGGCCGATGATCACCGCCGGCGCGTCCATCTGGCGTCCCGTGGCCTCTTCCGCAAGCAGCTCGTACACCGCTACCTGCGCCGCGTGACCCGCCGTGCGTACCGTGCCGTCCGTGCCCACCGCGCTTTTTCCCGTCTTGATGTCCGCAATGCCGAAACGACCCCTCTCGTCCCGGTACACCCGGTCCGTCGTGCCCGTGAGCACGATGCTGAGACCAGTTATCTCCAACCCGCGGCACTCCGCCTCCACGTCCACAAAATCAAATCCCGGCGCTATCTCCGCGCAGTACTTGCGATGCAGCGCCAGCGCGATTCCTTCCATGGCCGCTGGGCTCGAATCTCCCCAGTCCACCTCTTCCCGAGGCTCCCGTATGGTCTTCACCACCTCGGCCGCGCAGTCCTCCGCGCTCAGCCCCGCGCCCCGTATCCGGCCAAGATCAAAAAGCGCCGTGCCCGCGTGCACCGCGCGCCCAAGCTGCGCCGCCCCGGAACTCGGCAGTCTCATCCCCTTGATGTTCTTCGCTTCCCACCTCGCCGGACAGTCGAAAAGCTCCGGCAGGCTCGACGCCCGTATCCGTATCAGCTCCGTCATGTTCGCTCCTTTCAGCACCGCCCCTGTCGGGCAGCGCTTCCGTTTTGCATTGTTGTCTTCGTCTAAAATATGCTCAAACGAATATCGCAAGTCAAGAACGTGCATATTCAATCGAATGCCAAAAAAAGGCGGAAAGGCAGGAAAGGCAGAAAGGCAGAAAGGCAATGCGGGGGGAATAATTCCCCCCGCGCCCCCTTGGTTCTTTCAGCTTCTTGTCAACGCTCGTGGGAACGCGGGCGACCTGAGGAGTCCGCGCCGACGGCCGCAAGTAGCCGGAATTCACTTCCGGCGTTAAACGCAGCG
>NZ_CALUWV010000090.1 GCF_944324575.1 uncultured Mailhella sp.
GAGACCGGGCGCAACGCTCTCAAGACTCCCGTCTGTCGGCAGGCGCAGCCCGACGACGGAACCGAGGGGCGCGGGGGATCGGCAGCCGTTGGCGCGAGCGCCTTACGGATGGCGACAGCAGCGCTACCATTCCCCCCCCGCATGCCTTTTCTGCCTTTCCCCTCCCCGGCGCATAAAAAAAGAGCCGCTCCCGGCGCAGGGCCGGGCGCAACGCTCTCAAGACTCCCGTCTGTCGGCAGGCGCAGCCCGACGACGGAACCGAGGGGCGCGGGGGGAGCGGCAGCCGTTGGCGCGTACGCGCCTTACGGATGGCGACAGCAGTGCTACCATTCCCCCCTCATGCCTTTTCTACCTTTACTCCGCTTCGCCGCGGAGCTTGAGCTGTTCCCTGACGTAGTTGACCATGCCGCCCTTGTCGATGAGGGTCTGCATCATGGGAGACAAGGGGGGAATACGGATTTCGGCGCCGTTGTCGAGGTCGCGGATGGTGCCGGTTTCGGGGCTGATTTCAAGGGTATCGCCGTCGTTTATCTTATTGACCTCGTCGCCCACCTCAAGAAGCATGAGGCCCATGTTGAAGGCGTTGCGGTAGAAGATGCGGGCGAAGCTGTGGCCGACCACGGCGCGTATGCCCGCGCCGATGATGGCGAGGGGGGCGTGTTCACGGGAGGAGCCGCAGCCGAAGTTGCGGCCGGCCACAATGATGTCGCCTTCGTTCACGCGCTTGACCCAGCCGGGTTCCAGGCCTTCCATGCAGGCCTCGCCGAGCTTGCGGGTATCGGTGGTCACGAGAAAACGGGCCGGGATGATGGCGTCGGTGTCGATATGCTCGCCGACCTTATGGACTTTTCCGGTAAAGGACATGGATGACTCCTGTATTTCCCCGCGCGGGGCGCGAGGTGTGCGGGAACGGCGTCCCGCAGAGATTCGTTGTTTCCGGGGATCCGAAGCGGAAGCGTTTCCGGCTTCGAAAGGACCGGTGCCTAGAGCGCCTCGGGGCCGGTGATGACGCCGGTAACGGCGGAAGCGGCCGCCACGACGGGGCTTGCGAGGTAAAGTTCGGACTCAAGGCTGCCCATGCGGCCGCGGAAGTTGCGGTTCGAGGTGGAAATGCAGCGTTCGCCGTCGCCGAGCACGCCCATGTAGCCGCCGAGGCAGGGGCCGCAGGTAGGAGTGCTGATGACGCAGCCTGCGTCGGAGAACACCTCGAAGAGTCCTTCGTCCATGGCCTGACGCCACACGGAAGGCGTGGCGGGAATGACGATGCAGCGCACGCCCTTTGCCACCTTGCGGCCGCGCAGCACTTCGGCGGCGTCGCGCATGTCGGAAATGCGGCCGTTGGTGCAGGAGCCGATGACCACCTGATCGACGGTGATGTCGGAAAGCTCGGAAACGGGACGGGTGTTTTCCGGCAGATGGGGGCAGGCCACCACGGGTTCCATGCCGGTCACGTCCATGGTGACCGTGCGCTCGTATTCCGCGCCCTCGTCGGCGGCGAGGCGCATGGGGTCGGGCGTGCCGTGGGCACGGCAGTATTCGGCGGTAAGATCGTCGGAGGGGAAGAGTCCGCACTTGCCGCCCGCCTCGATGGCCATGTTGGCCATGCAGAGGCGCCCTTCAATGTCCACGTCCTTCAGGGCGGAACCGCCGAATTCCAGAGCGCGGTACAGCGCGCCGTCCACGCCGATTTCACCGATGAGGCGCAGGATGAGGTCCTTGCCGCGGATCCAGCGGGGCATGGTGCCCTCGATGTTCACGCGGATGGTGGCGGGCACCTTGAACCACAGCCTGCCGAGCACCATGCCGCAGGCGATGTCGGTGGAGCCGAGGCCGGTGGAGAACGCGCCTATGCCGCCGTAGGTGCAGGTATGGCTGTCCGCGCCGATGACAAGGTCGCCGGGCTTCACGAGGCCCTTTTCGGGCAGAAGCGCGTGTTCCACGCCGGCGCAGCCGCCTTCATAGTAGTGCGTGATGCCCATTTCTTCGGCAAAGCGCCGCGACACGATGACCTGATTGGCCGAGGCGATGTCCTTCTGCGGGGTGTAGTGATCCATGACGAGAAACACGCGGTCCCTGTCGAACACCTTCGTCGCGCCCATGGCACGGAAGGACTTGATGGCGAGAGGGCCGGTGATGTCGTTGGCGAGCACGCCGGAAAGGGAGCACTCCACGATCTGTCCGGGCTCGCGGACCTCTTCGTCGGTATGCATCTGAAGTATTTTCTGGGCAAGGGTCATTGCCATGGTTCCATCTCCAGGAAAAACGTGAACGGTTCTCGCCGCCGGGACTGAAACGGCGGCCGGGGAAAACGTCCGGGCAGATGCCCGGAACGGGTGCCTGCCGCCTTCCCGGAAGAGCCGGAAACGCGGAGGCAGGATGAAAAAGGCCGGGCGCGGGCCCGGCCTTTTCATGAACGACTAATCGACGGGATTCTGCTTGTAGCTGATGACGTCCTTTTCCTTGTGCTCAAGGCGGTTCAGGGCGTCGACATAGGCCTTGGCGCTGGCCACGATGATGTCGAGGTCGGAGCCGCGGCCCGTGGCGGAGTACTTGCCGTCGCGCAGATGCACGGACACTTCGCCCTGAGCGTCGGTGCCGCCGGTGATGGCGTTGACCGAGAACTTCTCAAGCTCGGCATGGGTGCCGCAGATCTGGGAAATGACGTTGAAGGCCGCGTCGATGGGGCCGACGCCGAAGCCGGCAAGGCGCACTTCCTCGTCGTGATCCTGCATGACCACGGCGGCGGTGGTGGGCATGGTGGAACCCATGGTGGTCTGCACGCAGATGTTGCTCAGGCGGAAGCGGTCCGGAATGCGCATGCGGTACACTTCGGCGAAGACCAGGGCTTCGAGGTCCTCGTCGTGGATGCGGGCCTTCTTGTCGGCAAGTTCCTTCATGGCGGCGAACACGGCGTTGACCTGATCGTTGTCGAGCGTGTAGCCGAGCTCCTCAAGACGGGTACGCACGGCGTTGCGGCCGGAGTGCTTGCCGATGACGATGTCGGTGGACTTGCGGCCCACGGCCTGCGGGGTCATGATCTCGTAGGTGTTGCGGTTCTTGAGCATGCCGTCCTGATGGATGCCGGACTCATGAGCAAAGGCATTGCTGCCGATGATGGCCTTGTTGGCCGGAATGGGACGGCCGATGATGAGCGAGAGCAGATGGCAGGAAGGATAGAGCTGCTCGGTGACAATGGAGCATTCCACGCCGTAATATTCGGGACGGAGCTTCAGAGCCATGACGAACTCTTCGAGGGAGGCGTTGCCCGCACGTTCGCCGATGCCGCTCAGGCACAGTTCGGCCTGACGCGCACCGTTCTTGACGGCGGCAAGGCTGTTGGCCACGGCAAGACCGAGGTCGTCGTGGCAGTGCACGCTGAAAATGGCCTTGTCGGCGTTGGGCACGTTCTCGGTGAGGTAGCGGATGAGCGCGCCGAACTCGTCGGGCTGGGCAAAGCCCACGGTGTCGGGAATGTTGATGGTGGTGGCGCCGGCGTCGATGGCGGCGGTGACGATGCGCACGAGGAAGTCACGGTCGGAACGGGAGGCGTCTTCGGCGGAGAATTCCACGTTGGGCGTGTAGGACGCGGCGCGCTTCACGGCAGCCACGGCAAGGTCCACGACTTCGTCGGGAGTCTTGCGGAGCTTGTATTCCATGTGGATGGGCGAGGTGGCGATGAAGGTGTGAATGCGCGGATTGCGGGCGAACTTCACGGCTTCCCAGGCGCGGTCGATGTCCTTGGCGTTGGCGCGGGCAAGGCCTGCGACCTGTGCGTTCTCCACGTTCTGGGCAATGGCCTTCACGGCCTCGAAATCGCCGTCGCTGGCCGCGGGGAAGCCCGCCTCGATGACGTCGACGCCCAGCATTTCAAGCTGACGGGCGATGCGGATCTTTTCACTGAGGTCCATGGTGGCGCCGGGGGACTGTTCCCCGTCGCGGAGCGTGGTATCGAAAATAATGACGCGGTCGGACATGGTTTTCTCCTTGCGTTTTCAGGCCGCGGGGCCTGCGGCTTTCATCCTTCATCCTCCGTCGCCCGGGGGACGGACGGAGGCTATAAAAAAGGCTGCTCCGACTTCCGACGGAACAGCCTTCTGCCTGTCATTCGTCAGAAATCACGGTATGTCCGGGCACAGCAGCAGACCGGAAAGTCGTCCGCAAAGAAGAACGCACAGCAGCAGAGAAGAAGCGAAGCTGACTTCGTTCTTCAAAAGGGCGGCAGCGGCATTGCGGACGTTCATCGTGATTTCCTTCGCCTTTACGGCGTGTTTTTTGAAAGACTACGAAATGCGGAGGCTTTTTTCAAGAAAAAATGTGAAGGAAGAGAAAAAATTTTTATTTTTTATAGTGGATACTGCTCATAATTTTTTACTACTTATTCGGCAAGGATAGTCCATAATTTTTCTCAAGATATTTTAATATCTTATATAATGCATTATAAACACTCAATCTATTTGCTCCAAAAGCATAATAACCTGTCAGTAAATCTTCAGCATTTATTTTTTCACTTACACTCCAACGCTTCTCTTGTTCACCATTAATATAAAAAGTAACAGGATAGCGAAATTCTCTACCCTCACTTTCCAGCTCACCCCACCTTATATAATTCTGTATATTAGCATTATAACATGAATTACCTATAATTTTTTCCATATCAATAAGAATATTTTTTATGGGATCAACATCTTTTCTAATATTCATTACTTTTATCTTTTCTAGTATATATTCCTTTTGCTCAAAAAAACTACCTTTATAACTTGAAACTGCATTCTTTTTTATTATATTAAATTCTTTATTATTTTTATAAGTTTTAGAAATTTCCCTTATTTCTTTTATTGATTCAATCTCATCTTGTATATAATAAACTTTCTCACTCCAACTTTCAAAATTTTTTACGTTATTTAAAATTTCTTTTTTTTCTTTTAATGAAATTTCAGAGTAATTAATATCATAAAATTCGATATATGCTTCTTTTTCAGAAGAGATATCACACTCAATTCGTTCTGGCCATGAATTTTGCCACCTTTCTTTCGCTCTTCTTTCTATTTCGTCAAGAACCTTTTTGGGTATATTTCTGCTCATGTCCTGACTTTTCCTCCTCTGGGATATTCCCCTCTACCTATCCCTTTTCGGCAAGCTCCAGAGCCTTGCGGTAGTCGAACTTGCCCGAGCCGAGAAGCGGCGCCTGCTTCACGCTCACGATGCGCTTCGGCGTCCACAGGGGAGAAAGGCCGCGGCTGGCAAAGTGCGCGGCGATGCGGCTTGTGGTCACGTTTTCCGTGTCGATGACGAGCGCAAGCTGCTCGCCCTTGCGCGGATCGGGAATGGCCACCACGCCGAGCACGGCATCGGGCCATATTTCCTTGAGCGCATCCTCAACGGCGGCAAGAGACACCATTTCCCCGCCCACCTTGGCAAAGCGCTTGGCACGGCCGCGTATGAAGATGAAGCCTTCCTCGTCCATATGCACGATGTCGCCGGTCTCATACCAGCCCGAGCCGTCGTCGCCCCTGCCCGTCACGGCATATGCCTCGGCAAGGGTTTCGTCCACGGGCGGCTCGAGAACGCCGGGTTCGGAATAGCGCATGTAGCCGAGCATGACGTTGTCGCCCTTCACCCACAAAACACCGGTGTTCTCCTCGTCGATGCCCGGCACGGGCACAAGACGGCAGGCAAGGCCGGGCACGGCGCGGCCCACGCTTCCTTCCCTGCGGTAGGCGGGCGTGTTCACGGAAATGAGCGGCGCGGTTTCCGTGGCTCCGTAGCCCTCGAAAAGATCCACGCCGAACTTCTCAAGCCACGTGCGGCGGGTGCTCTCGCGCATTTTTTCCGCGCCTATGATGACGAGCCTCGCATGGCAGAAGTCGTAGGGCTGCCCGTAGCGGGCGTAGCCTGCGCAGAAGGTGTCCGTGCCGCAGATGATGGTGGACTGACTTTCGTAAAAGAGCCTCGGCACGATGCGGTAATGCAGCGGAGAAGGATAAAGGAACACCCTCACCCCGGCGATGACGGGCAGAAGCGTGCATATGCCGAGCCCGAAGGCGTGAAACATGGGCAGGCAGTTGAACAGCTTGTCGCCGGAACCTATGGTGAGCATGCTGAGCGCCTGATAGCGGTTGGCGATGATGTTGAGGTGACTCAGAAGCACTGCCTTGGGCACGCCCTCGGTGCCCGAGGTGAACATGACCGCGGCCGGCGCTTCGGCAGACGTGGAGGGAGAGACGCGAAAGAACGCGCTGAGCGCTCCGAAGAGCTTGTCGGCAACCGTGAGATTCTTTGCCACGTCCTCAAGATAGACGATGCGCAGCCCCGCGTCCCTGAGCGCCTGTTCCATGGCCGTGAGGTCGGCCAGCGCAAGGAAACGGCGCGACGTGAGCACGGAAGAGAGCTGCACCGTGCGGCAGCAGGACACCACGGACGAGATGCCCGAGGTGAAGTTGAGCATGGCGGGCACGAGCGAGGCGGAATGCAGTCCGAAAAAGGCCACGAGCCCGGGCAGGGATGTGGGCAGAAGAAAGCCCACCTTCTCCTCGCCCCGGAACAGACGGCGGAAGGCGCGGCCGAGCACGCAGAGCTTGAGCAGCAGCGCGCCGTAGGTGAGCACGTGCCTGTCCTGATCCTCGGCAATGGGAAAGCGGCGTCCGCAGCGGGCCGCGGCTTCCATGAGCGCCTGCATGAGATTGCAGCGCTCCATGCCTGAGCGGTACTCAAGACCGGTCATGATGTCGTAAAGGCGCTCGCCCATGCGCCTGCGCCTCTCGCGCGGCGGCAGATGGCCCGACGGCCGGAACTTCTGCATTTCAAGAACGCTCACCGTGATGCGCGGCAGCCAGCGGCGGCGGCCCTTGTGCCTGAGATAGGAAAACATGGTGCTCGACGCGCCGTCGATGCGCACGGGCAGAAGCGTGGCGTCGGCCTTTTCGGCAATGAGGCCCGCGGCTTCCAGAATGCGGGTGTAGCGCGGATCGTTGCCGAGACGCCCGCTGTGAAAGACCATGCAGCGGCCGTTTCTGGCCAGCGCGTGCACGAGCGACACCGTGGCCGCGGGACTGGAAAAGTCAAAGAACTGCGTGTCGGTAAGCGCGCATACCGGCCGCATCCACCACTTGTGCTCCAGCGCCCTGTCGGCCAGAAGCGTGATGCGGTCCGGCAGCATGGCCGCAATGAGAAGCGGATCGAGGATGGAACCGGGATTGTAGAGAATGAGCGTGCGCGTTCCGGCGGCGTCGTAATGCTCGCGGCCTCGCAGCTCCACGCGATAGATGATTCTGAGAAGAAAACGGACTATGGCTCCAAGCATGCGGGCTCCTCGATTATGCGGCGCAGTCGTTCCGCCGGACGCCCCGACGCGCCGGCGCTTTTCCCGTCATCATGCCCAAAGGACGGGACTTTGTCGAGAGCGGCACGGGCTCCGGAGACGCCTCTTCACGGGGCGTTCTTGCGGATGCTGAATAAATATGGTATGGAAGCCACCATGTTCGACGCAAGCATAGCAGCAAAAATATCGCATCTGGCCGTGGCCTTCGTGCCCGTTCTTCTGGGCATCATTCTGCACGAAGTGGCCCACGGCTGGGCCGCCCTGCGCTGCGGCGATCCCACCGCCCGCATGCTCGGCCGCCTCACCCTGAACCCCGTGCCCCACATCGACCCCATGGGCACGGCCATGTTCGTGTTCACGGCCATGTTCTCGCCCTTCGTGTTCGGCTGGGCAAAGCCCGTGCCCGTCAATCCGCGCTATTTCCGCGACTACCGCAAGGGCATGCTGCTCGTTTCCGCCGCCGGACCGCTCACCAACATGATGCTCGCCATGGCGTTTGCCGTGTGCCTGCGTCTGCTGCTTTTCGCTCCCGCCGAGTTTCTCGTGGGCACGTCCACGGGCAAGTTTCTGCTGGAAATGTTCCAGACCGGCATCGCCGCCAACTTTGCCCTTGCATGGATAAACCTGCTGCCCATTCCCATGCTCGACGGCGGGCGCATACTCGAAACGCTGCTCCCCGGACAGATCGCCCTGCAGTTCCAGCGCCTGGAACGCTACGGCTTCCTCATTCTCGTCATTCTTCTCGCGAGCGGCATTTTGAGCTCCCTTCTCATGACTCTGGTCCGCTGGTCGTGGAACATCGCGCTCACGGCCGTCGGCCTCTGATATCCCATTCCCATTTTATTCTCATCAGGAGACACGCCATGACGGCGAACGATCGCACAGTTTCAGGCATGCGGCCCACCGGGCCTCTTCACATCGGTCATTATTTCGGCGCCCTCAAGAACTGGGTCGAAATGCAGAAGACGCACGAGGCCTTCTTCTTCGTGGCCGACTGGCACGCCCTGACCAGCAACTACGCCGACACCTCCAGGCTGCCGCAGTTCGTGCACGACATGGTCGTCGACTGGCTCTCCGCAGGCCTCGATCCCGAGCACTGCGCCATTTATCGTCAGTCCGACATCAAGGAAACCGCGGAACTGCATCTTCTGCTTTCCATGATCACCCCGCTCGGCTGGCTGGAACGCTG
>NZ_CALUWV010000091.1 GCF_944324575.1 uncultured Mailhella sp.
CATGATGAAGCAGGTCGGCTATCGTCCCGGCCGCGCGGGCGCCATCATCTCTTCGGGCGCCATCCTCGGCCCCATCATCCCGCCCAGCACCAACTTCATCATCCTCGGCTCCTGCGTGAGCGGCCTGTCCATCACCAAGCTGTTCATGATCGGTCTTTTCCCCGGCCTCTTCATCGGTCTGGCCCTGATGATCATGTGGTTCATCCGCGTCCGCATTGACGGCTACCATGAAACCATCAAGTTCACCCGCGAAGAGAAGAAGAAGATTCTCATTGACGCCACGCCTGCCTTCATGATGCCCGTGCTCCTGCTCGGCGGCATCCGTTTCGGCGTGTTCACTCCCACCGAAGGCGGCGCCTTCGCCGCTGTGTACGCCATTCTGGTGTGCCTGCTCTGGTACCGTGAAATCGGCCTCAAGGACCTGCTCAAGGTCAGCGCCTCTTCCGCTCGTACCACCGCCGCTGTTATGATGATCGTGGCCACCGCCACCGCCATCGGCTACTTCATCACGCTCGCCGACATCCCGCAGCAGATCATTTCCCTGTTCGCTCCGTTCAAGGATTCCCCGATCACCCTGCTGCTGCTCATCAACGTGTTCCTGTTCCTGATCGGCATGGTCATGGACCTTACCCCCAACGTCCTCATCTTTGCGCCTGTGTTCTATCCGCTGATTCTGGACGCCGGTATTGATCCTTACCATTTCGGCCTCATCTTCATCCTGAACCTCGGCATCGGCGTTATCACGCCTCCCGTCGGCACGGTTCTCTATGTGGTGTGCGGCATCGGCAACCTCAAGCTGCCGGCCCTGGTCAAGAACCTGCTTCCCTTCATATTTGTGGAAATCGTCATGCTGCTCCTGCTGACGGTCTTCCCCAAGCTGTCCCTCATCCCCATGGGCTGGCTCATCTGACGGCCTGACCTTGGATGAACTCTCGGGGCGACTCCTTCACGGGGTCGCCCCTTTGCGTTTAATAGAGAAAAGGGGCCTGGCCGGAGCAGCAGGGCGCTGCCCGGAGAGAGATAGGAAAGAGGAATAGGAAGGGGATCTGGCCGGAGCTCCCGGGGCGCTGCCCCGGACCCCGCCGGGGGAAATAATTCCCCCCGGCCCCCCTGATTCCGCCGAAGGCTTCGCCCTCGGCGGGGCGGAGCGTGCATGCACGGCGCGTTGCCGAAGATGGCAGGCGTTTGGAAAGGCAGCGTCTGCAAGGTGCGGAAAGATCCGGCAGGCGCTGTTCGGTATGCGGACGCAGTGCAGGTGTGTCCTTTAGGACCCACCTGCGGTGGCAGACGCCTGTCCGACAAGAGTCGGACAGTCGTGAGTAAGGAAGGGATTTCTGGATATTTCTGAGGGAACACCGGGGGCTGGCTGCAAAAGCCGGAAGGCTGTTTTTCAACGCTCTGAGGGCCCGGGGTGCATCAGGAGCCCGGCCGACGGCACAGGCTCGTAGCCGAATTTACCTCCGGCGTTGAACGCCGCCGTCGTGCATGCCATGCAGACGTATAGAGTGTCGTGCGCAAACGGGGACAGGGCGGACGCCGGACGTTTGAGTGCTGCGCCCGTATGCCGTGGATGGCTCAGGTTCGGTTTTCCCCGGACAGGAATGTCAAAGGATTTCCAGATATTTGGAGAGAGCGCTTTTAGCCGACACTTAGGCAGTCTCGATGCCGAGGCGTTGAAACGCTGAGAGAGCCTGTGAGTGCCAAGGCTTCATTTCGACTGCTCAGGCACAAAAAAGGGCACGCGGTTGAAGGAAACTTCGCTCGTGTGCCCGGGGAAAGAAAAAGCAGCCTGAAACAATAAAAGTTTTAGGAAAGGGGAAAGGGTGCGGGGGAAGGGGAAAAGCCCTTTTTCAAAAGGGGGTTCCCCTTCCCCCGGAAGCATCTTCCTTCCTCTTCTTTCCCCGGAAGTTTCAGTTCCCTCTTTTTTCAGGCACAAAAAAAGGCACACGGTTGAAGGAAACTTCGCTCGTGTGCCCGGGGAAAGAAAAAACAGCCTGAAACAATAAAAGTTTTAGGAAAGGGGAAAGGGGTGCGGGGGAAGGAGAAAAGCCTTTTTCAAAAGGGTATTCCCTTTTCCCTTCCATCTCTTCTTCCATACCATTCTCCGAAAAAGGGCACGCGATTGAAGAAAACTTCGTTCGTATGCCCGGGGAAAGAGAAGACAGTCTGAAACAATAAAAGTTTCAGGAAAGGGGACAGGGGGGGCGGGGGAAGGAGAAAAGCCCTTTTTCAAATGTTTTTCCCTTTGCCGCCATCGCTCCATCTCTTTTCCCTGCCATTCTTCGAAACAGAAGAGCACACGGTTGAAGAAAACTTCGCTCGTGTGCCCGGAAAAAGAGAAAACAGTCTGAAACAATAAAAGTTTTAGGAAAGAGGATAGGGGTGTGGGGGAAGGAGAAAAGCCCTTTTTCAAAAGGGTTTTCTCCTTCCCCCGCAAACTCTCTTTCTCTTCCTTCCTTTCTTTCTCTCTCTCTTACACTTCCGTGGCGTGCAGCCAGACCTGATAGCGGGCGTTGAGCGTTTTTTTGGTCGTGGCCCAGGCGATGCCGGCCGTGTAGTACTTGCCGAGATTGATTTCAAAGTTTTCAATCTTGGTGAGCAGGCCTTCCACGGTGTTCAGCGCCTGTTCGTTGGCCGCAAGCAGCGCCTCGTACGCTTCTCTGAAGTCTTCACCCTGGAATTCCTCCACAGGCGTGGAAGAGGTCAGTTCGCGTCCGGTCTTTCTTTCATAGAGATTCTTGAACTTGGCGCATTCCACGCGGTCGTAGGACACGGAGCGGATGAAGGTGGCAAAGTCGTCATGCAGTGTCTTGAAGGCATTGTAGGCTTCGGCCGCCTTGGACGTGCAGAAGAAGGAATCGCAGGAGAGCAGAAGGAAATATTCCTCGCCGAGAAACTTCTTGATGCGCGGGAATTCGTCGGGATTGTAGAGATAATGATCCCAGTCGGCAACGGACTTGTCGCCGTCTATGGCGCTGATGAGCAGAATCTTATGATGCAGAAGCTCGGCGTACACGCGGCCGCCGCGGCGCTTGAGCACCGTAATGGCCGTGTTCTTCGAGTGAAAGTACATGGTGAGCGAGGCGATGAGCGCCACAAGACTCACGGCAAACACCGCGACGAAAACGCCGAGAAAGGTGAATGTGGTCATGCTGTACGTTGCGCGGGAAAAAGGAAAGATCATCGCGAGCGACAGCAGGGAGAGAAAAAACAGGGCGTAGGAAAGATTGCGGAATGTGCTCATGATTGTGTCCTTATATCTCAATGTTTCAGCATGGAGGGAAAAAGAGAATCGCCTCACCTGACATGAAAACAGATGGGGCGATTCTCTGATGAAAAAGGAGAAAGGTCAATCTCATGAATAAATTATTTATCTGCCGACAATGCGGCCCCCCATGGCCTGCCAGATGGCGTTCGAGGCGGAAATGACGCCGTATTTCCGCTCCAGAACCGACAGTCGGGAGTCGTTGAGCGCTTTCAGAGCCTCCAGCCAGTCCTTGAGTTCGTCGGCTCCCTGTTCATATCGTGCTTTGCGGTACGCTTCCACCCGGCGGTCGGCATCATATTTTTTCTGAATGTTTTCAAATTGTTGTTCGGCATTCCCCAAGGAACCGTAGTAGAGGGCCACTTCGTTGAGCGCCTGGGTCACGCTTTTTTCATAGGAGAGTTTTGCGTCTTCAAAGTCGGCTTCGGCAATCTTCACGTTCCATTTTACACGATTCCAGTCCAGAAACGGGAGATTCAAGCTTATAAGGCCCTTGATGAAGGAGGACTGGAACAGATCGGAGCTCGATGTGGCCGACGCGCCGAGCGTGCCGCCTATGGTGAGCGACGGAAAGAGATCGGCCCGGGCGGCGTTCTCGTTGCGGAATGAGGAGAGCAGACGGAACTCGGCCGCGTTCACGTCCGGCCTTGCGCCGAGGGCCGCAATGGGAACGTTGAGGTCCACGGCAGGAACCTTGACCGCCAGAAGATCCGGCAGGGTCAGCGCTTCCTCTTCTTCCGGGCGCAGGTTGAGCAGGTCTCGCAGAGTCTGCCTTTCCGTGCGGAGGTCTTCTTCCAGCGTGAGCACGGTGGTCTTCTGAGAAAGCAGGCTCTGTTCCGTCTGAGCGGGATCGAGGCCGTCGGTCTGTCCTGAGCGGAATTTTTCCTGCATGATCTTCAGAAGCCGCTCGTAATAGCCGAGGCTCTCGCGGCTCAGTTCCAGCGCACGCGAGGTGTAGGCCATGCTGTACCAGGTGTTCACCACGCTGTTGATGAGCGCAAGCCTTGTGGCTTCCCTGTCCTGCTCGGTGGCGTGGTATTCCCACACCTGCGCCGACGTGGAGTCGCGCAGGCGGCCCCACAGATCCAGCTCGTAGGCCAGACCGAACGAGGCGTCGAAGCTGCGCGAGTTCTTGCCGCTGTCGAGCGCGCTACGGGACTCCGCACTGCCGGAGCCGGAAAACGTGGGCACGAGATCCGCGCCGAACTGCCGGGCCTGATACAGCGCCTTGTTGACGGTAATGGTGCTGCGCGCAAGGTCGATGTTCCGTTCAAGCGCCATGTCCACCAGTCTGTTGAGCGTGGGATCGTTGTACTGCTTCCACCATTCCCGGTCGATGTGAAAGTTCTGCTCGATCTGACTTTCGCTCAGAATGCCCTGAGGCGGGATCTGGTAGTCGCGTGTGGCGCAGCCGGAAACAAGAAGCAGCACGGCGCAGAGAAAGGGCGTGGCTTTCATGAACTCACTCCTGAGAGAGCGCGTCCACGGGATTGAGCGTGGCTGCGCGGCGGGCCGGCATGTAGCCGAAGATGATGCCGATGAAGGTGGAACAGGTGATGGCCAGCACGATGGACCCCGTGGAAAACGACATGGGAAAGTCCTGAATGAAGCTGTTGAACAGCACGCCGATGCACGCGGACAGAAGCACGCCCGTGACGCCCCCGATGACGCAGATGAGCACGGCCTCAATGAGGAACTGCTGGAGCACGTTGAACTGCCTGGCGCCTATGGCCATGCGCACGCCTATTTCCCGCGTGCGCTCCGTGACGGACACGAGCATGATGTTCATGACGCCTATGCCGCCCACGAGCAGCGAGATGAACGCTATGCAGGAAATGAGCAGGCGCATGGTGGTCGTGGTGCTTTCCATGGTCTGGCGGATGCTGTCCGTGTTCATGGTGAAGAAGTCCGTCACGCCGCGATGGCGCGAGGTGAGAAGACGCGTGAGTTCCTTTTCCGCAATCTGCGCGGAAACGCCGTCGGCTATCTTCACCGTGATGGAGGAAATGCTTCGGCTGCCGGACACCCTTGCCATGTAGGCGGTGTAGGGCGTCCACACCGTGAGGTTGCTGCGCGGGCCGAAGGTGGCGTTGGGCTTTTTGGTCACGCCCACCACTTCAAAGGGATGCTTGTTGAACAGAATCACTGCGCCTATGGGATCTTCGCCGTTGGGAAAGAGCTCCTGCACCGTGTTGTCGTCGAGCACGGCCACGGCGCGCGCTTCGTCGATGTCCGCGCGGTTGATGAGACGCCCGCGCGCAAGCTCCAGACCCTTGACGTTGAAGTACTGCTCGCCCACGCCGCTCAGAGAACCGTTGGCCGTGAGGTTGCGGTACACGAAGCTGCCGCTGGAACTCGCCGAAGGCGTGGCGCTTGCAATGTAGCTCTGTTCGGCCAGCACGTCGGAGTCGTCCACCGTGAGCGTTTTGTAGCGGCCGGAATTGCGGTCGCCGAAGCTGCGGCCGGGCATGATGTCGATGGTGTTGGTGCCCATGGCGTTGATGCCCGCCAGAATCTTTTCCTGAGAGCCGCGGCCGAGCGCCACCACCGAAACCACCGAGGCTATGCCGATGATGATGCCGAGCATGGTGAGCAGCGAGCGCATTTTGTGCGCAAGTATGGCCTGCACCGACATGCGGAACGCTTCGGCAAGCTGATCGCGCATGTACTTCCACGAGGAGGTCGGCGATACGGCGGCCTTTGCGCCTTCGGGATTGCCGACGGGCCTTTTGCGATGGTCGCTGATGACCTCGCCGTCCCTGATTTCTATGATGCGGTTGGCGTATTCGGCAATGTGCCGGTCGTGCGTGACAAGAATGAGCGTGTGACCTTCGGCGTTGAGCTGCATGAGCAGCGACATGACGTTTTCGCCGCTTTTGGAATCCAGCGCGCCGGTGGGTTCGTCGGCAAGAATGATTTCCCCGCCGTTCATCATGGCGCGGGCGATGGACACGCGCTGCTGCTGACCGCCCGAAAGCTCGTTCGGCCTGTTCTGCGTCTTGCCCTCAAGACCAAGCTTTATGAGAAGCTCGTGGGCCCTTGCGCTGCGCGCATGCCCCTCCATGCCCGCATACACGGCGGGAAGAGCCACGTTTTCCTGCGCGCTCAGACTCGCAAGCAGGTTGTAGCGCTGAAAGATGAAGCCGAACTTCTCCCCGCGCAGTCTGGCCAGCTCGTCGGGCGTGAGTCCTTCCGTGGGCTTGCCGTCCACCAGATAGGTTCCTTCGGAAGGCGTGTCGAGACAGCCCAGAATGTTCATGAGCGTGGACTTGCCCGAGCCGGACTGCCCGATGATGGCCACAAAGTCCCCGCGCTCTATGCTCAGACTGACGTTCTTGAGCACCTGCACGCGGCTTTCTCCGCTGCCGTAATGCTTGCCTATGTTGCGTACTTCGAGAGTGACCATGGGTGATTCTCTGCAGGGATTGATTCATGAAGCGCGGCAGTCCCGCGCGTTCCTGAGCGACTCCGGGGCCGAAGACCCCGGCGCTCATCAGCGCGGAGGCCGGCGGTTGCTGCGCGGATTGGCCAGACTGTCCGCAAGCTCGGCGCTCGACATCTGCGTGGCTATGACGGCTTCGCCTTCCTTGAGACCGGAACGGATTTCCGTCATCACGTTGTTGGTAAGCCCGATTTCCACCTTGCGCACTTCCACCTTGTTGTTCTTGCCGAGCACGCGCACGCTGTAGTTGCCCCGACCGTCGTTTTCCAGCACCAGACTGGGCACAAGCAGCACGTCGGAGGCCTTTGCAATCTCAATCACGTTCTGCGTGGTCATGCTGATGCGCAGCACGCCGTCCGGATTGGGCACGCGAGCCTTGGCATAGTAGTAGATGGCCGAACTCGACGAACTGCTCGAAGAACTCGACGAAGAGCTCGTCGATGAGCCGGACGTCGAAGACGTGGAATCCGAAAGCGTGGTGTCGCCGGGATCAATGGACGTGATGGTGGTCGTGTATACCTTGTCGGGAGCGCCGAGCAGCGTGTAGCGCACCGTCTGCCCCTCCTTGATGAAGGGAATGTCGCCTTCCGACACTTCAATCTTGATTTCCATGTCCGTAAGGTCGGCAATCTGCGCGATGGTGGGCGTGGTCTGGTTGGCGTTCACCGTCTGTCCTTCCTTTACCGGTACGGACACGATCACCCCGTCAAGCGGAGCCACTATCTTCGTATAGCCCAGATTCGTTTCCGCCGTGTTCACCGCAATCTGCTGCTGCAGTATCTGCGATTCCATCTCCGTCACGCTGGCCTTCGCCGCCGCCAGCGTGTTTTCCGCGTCTTCCAGATTCGCCCGCGAGGTGGAGTCCGTCTTTCTCAGCTTCACTTCGCGGTCATACTGCGTCTGCGCCACCTTCTGCGCTATCTTGCGGGACTGAAGCTGCGCTTCGTACGTCTTGAGCAGCGCTCGCGCCGTGTCAAGATCGTTCTGACGCGTCGTGGGATCTATCTGAGCAATGAGATCCCCCTTCTTCACCTTCTGACCGATTACCGCATTGAGCTGCATGATCTTGCCCGACGCCTGCGAACCTACCGTGACAAGCTGCACGGCATCCACTTCACCCGTGGCGTTGACCGTCTTGCGTATGCTGCCGCGTACCACGTTTTCCGTAAGATAGTGAATCTGTGAGGACGCGCCGCGCTGCTGGTACCACCAGAAGCCGCCCGCGCCCATGACAATGAGCGCCAGAATGCCGAGGAGGAGCTTTTTTTTCATGGAAAGGCTCGCTTTGCAAAATTCAGGAACATGACGCGGACGCCCCGCCCGCGCTTTTGGATATAACCAAATTTTCTACTGCTGGTAAATGAAACTTTGTTTCAAAGCATTGCGAAAGTCCCCGTTCCGGCCGCTGCCCGAAGCTCCGCCCAGGCCATCCTTCTTCGTTCGCCTGTATTTTCAACAGGAAACAACGTAACACCCTGAAACAGTGCGTAAGAATTTTTATGCCGGGGAAGATAAAGGCAGAAAAGGCAGGAAAGACAGGAAAGACAGAAAAGGCAGGAAAGGCAGCGGGGCTCCGCCCCGGACCCCGCCGGGGGAGATAATCTCCCCCGGGCCCCATGGTTCGCCTTGCGGCTTCGCCGCGCGGCGGGTGTCGGGCAGAGGCCTGAGGCCGTGCTTTGAAAAGGCGCGAAGGGCAAGAAGGAAAGGCTCAAAAGCCGGAAGGCCTGGCGGGCTCTTTTCGGGCTGCAAACTCAGTGCAGGCGTGCGCGGCTGCGCCCGCCTGCGGCTGGCC
>NZ_CALUWV010000092.1 GCF_944324575.1 uncultured Mailhella sp.
GAACACCAGCGCCCAGCCCACAAGCGTGGCGTTGACCTGATTGGCTCCGTAGCCGCCGAAGGCCATGCGGCCTATGCCCATGGCGCAGACCGAAGCTATGATGACGAGCCACCACGGGGCGGATGCCGGAAGCAGAAAGGCCAGAAGAAGACCGGTGATGGCGGCGGTGCCGTTGTCCTGGCTGAGCTTCTGCTTCATGAGGATCTGGCAGACGGCTTCGGTCACGATGGCGGTCACCACGGCAAGAGCCATGACGCGAGCCGCAGGCATGCCCCACTGAATCAGACTCAGAATGACGGCCGGAGTGAGGGCAAGAAGCGTGTGAATGCTGTTTTTGCGTATGGTGCGCCCGCAGTGCCAGAACGGGGGCGTGCTGATGGCAAGGAGAATGTCGTTGTTGGAATTGCTCATGTCTGTTCTCTCTGATGTGCTCGCGGTATGCGTGGATGTACGACGGGGCCGTGCCTACCCTTTGCCGACCGGCTCTACGGGAGTGAGTCGCGCGAGACGCTCCTCTTCCTCGAGCCTCTTGACGGCAAGGCGTATGTACTGGAGCACGGGGCGTCGCGCGATGCACACGTAGCCGCAGAGCCCGCAGTCGATGCAGAGCCGGAAGTTTTCCTTCCGGGACATGTTGTATTTGCCGAATTCCGCGTAGCGGCTGAGCATGCGCGGATCGATGCGCGTGGGACATATCTGGATGCATGCGCCGCAGTTGATGCAGGGGCTGTCGCCTTCGATGGGGGGCACTTCCCCGGCGTTGACCACGAAGAATCCGTAGGCGCCCTTGGTGATGCTCCGGTCGAGCCTGTCGAGGCTTTCGCCGCAAAGCGGGCCGCCGCGCAGAATGGTGTCGCCGCTTTTCAGGGAAATGTTGGTGAACTCCAGAAGCTCGCCCACAAGGCTGCCGTTCTTGACGATGTAGTTGGCCCATTCCGTGGCCGTTCCTATGGTGATCACCGTCTCCATGAGGGGAAGTCCCGTCGTGCCCGTGCGCCCGAGACTCCACACGTTGTGCAGTCCTACCGCCGCAACGTCCGGCGGGGCTTCTTCTCCAGTGACTTCCTTGATGAGCAGCTCGTTCACGCTGTTGGGATAGGTGGGGTCGACTTCCACGGTCTTTATGCCGGCAAAGCGGGCAGAACATCCGGTGGGAACGGCCAGCATGATTTCTTCGGCACGGTGCATCCTGCGTTGCAGCTCGAGACCCGTGCGGATTTCGTCGGCGCTTTCGGTGAGCATGGGTTCCGCCCAGCGCACGCCCGGCTCGGGGTTGAGCGCGTTGACGATGAGCGTTTTCGTCCGGCATCCCAGAGAGCGGGTGTTCACGCCCATCTTCTTGACCGTGTGCACCAGCTCTTCGCCTTCCTGGCCGCTTTTGAGAAGATCCACGGGGGCAGGCAGATCGGGAAAGACGCCCGGCTCGGCCTGGGAAGGATCCACGGCGTCCACGAACACGCTGCGGGCGTTGACTTCGGTGATCATGCCGTAAATGGGAGAATGCAGGTCCCCTTTTTCCAGACTCGGGTGTTCGGCAAGAAGCATGCCGGGATACACCATGGTTTTCTTCTTGACTCCCGCGACCATGGAAAAGCCTTCACGATTGAGGCGTATTCTTTTGGGGGCGGGACCTGTGCCGAAGGGCCTGTGCTCGTTGTAGACAAGACGGAACCGAGGGTCCTTGATCATGCGGAAATATTGCTTCATGGCTGTTCCCCGTCGCTATTTCGTATGGCATTGCGCGCAGTTGTCCACAGGACCGCCCTGCTTTTCATGGCAGCTTATGCACAAACCGTGATAGGCCGCCATGACGCCGGGAACGAGTCTTGAAGGTTCCGTGTCATGGCAGGTCGAACAGGGGACGAGCGCGCTCTTGGGGAGCCTGCCCTGTTTCTGCACGTCGCGCGAGGCCGTGGCCGTGTGGCAGCTTGAGCATGAGGTCATGTCGCCTTCGGCAAAGGCTTCTTCATGGCAGCTGGCGCAGCGCGTATGCACGGCGTTTTTCAGAGAGAGAATGGGGCCCATGTCCGTCTTGCGGTCATGGCAGTTCGCGCAGTTCTGAGGCGTAGCCTCTATCTGCGGACCATGATGACAGGCCTGACAGTCGATGTTCAGATCCCTGGTGTGCCTGGAGTGTCCCCACTTCTTGTGGGAGAGTATCATATGATGGCACGTTGCGCAGGTGGCAGGATCCAGTGAGACGGAATGCCCCTTGAAGGAGGCGTCGAATTCCAGCCCGTGGCAGGTCCGGCAGTTCTGCCCCGCCTGTCCGGCCGCAAGCGCGTCATGATGACACACCTGGCAGTCTATGCCGAGCTTGTCCGCGTGTGACGCATGGTCGAAGACGACGCGTCCGGCCGTGTTGTTCATAAGGATTCTATTGGGAAGAGGCTCGGATTTTTCCGGCAGCAGATACCCTCCCACGGCAAGAACCAACAGAGCACCAGTCAGGATATATGTTACGTTACGCAATGTCTTCTCCCCCTGATTTAGCCTTTTTCATATAATATGTCTCAGGGGATGAGAAGAGGCAAAGATATAAAATTCACGTGAGATTGCCTGCTTTATCAGGATTTTTTCGGAAGCGGAGGCAGCGGACGTGATAAATGAGTCAATAGTCGAAATTGACAGCTTTTGTTATAATTCCAAAGTGTTGTTGATGAATTTTAAATCTGAGCGCGGGATCTTTCGGAAAGTGGATGGAGAGGGGCGGCCTTCAAAAAAGTCCGGGATGAACACGAGAAGACGGAGTATGCACCGTCAATAAACGAGTTGTGTCGGATGATGAAAACCGGCGTATATTTACAACATCTTGATATAATTTGATTTATTTATAATACTTGACAAACTTGGACACTTTTGGGTAAGTGAAAAAAATTTTTTTGTCAAAAAACAGCGACAAGCGGCGAAACGCTGCGGGAGCGAAGGGAAAGGGCGTTGCAAGATGCTGTCGGGCCTTCGCCCGGAAGGGGAAAACCGGGACTCGATTTTTTCTTTTGTCTCTGGCATGGTCGGCGCAAAGGAGACAGCATGAAGAAACTGATGATAGCTTCCGACATTCACGGCTCCGCCCGCTGGTGCGGCAGGCTTCTGGAATGTTTTGAGCGTGAAGGCGCAGACCGGCTGCTCATTCTCGGCGACATTCTCTACCACGGCCCCCGAAACGACCTGCCTGAGGAATATGCGCCCAAAAAGGTCATGGCCATGCTCAATGCCGTGCGCGACAGACTTCTTTGCGTACGCGGCAACTGCGACGGGGAAGTGGATCAGATGGTGCTCGAGTTTCCCATCATGGCCGACTACGCGCTCATTTCTCTCGACAATGCGGACATCTATGCCACGCACGGACATCATTATAATGAAAAGACGCCTCCGCCTTTTCCCCGGGGCAGCATTCTGCTTTATGGGCATACCCATGTTCCCGTGTGCAACAGACATGACGGGTTCGTCGCCATGAATCCAGGCTCCGTGTCCATTCCCAAGGAAGGCAGCGCGCACGGCTTCATGGTCTGGGAAAACGGCGTGTTCAGCTGGAAGAAGCTGGAAGACGGTTCGACCTACCGGCAGGAAACGCTTTAGAACGTTTCGAGCCGTGCGAAAAGCCCGGTCAGAGCATGAGCGGGGCAGGCGTCGTAACGTTCGTTTTCCGTGTTCCGCACTCCTGCGTCTGCCGCGTGCCTTCATGGATGCCCGGCAGGCCTACAGGATGCCGCAGGTGTCGGTCCGAGGCATGAAAAAGCGCTGTGCTTCCACAAGAAGCACAGCGCTTTTTCATGCGCTTACCTTGCGGAGCGTCGGCTTATGCAGTCCGGAAACGCGAGGCTCCGGAGAAGGCCGCGCGGCCTTTTTGTCTGCCGTTAATCCTGCGGGAGTTCTTCGCCGCAGAGAAAGGCGAGCAGCGGCTCGCGTTCGGCGCCGGAAAACCAGCTTTCCACGGGAACATCGGAGAGCGCCTGCCTGAGCGAGGCGGAGTCGGCGCGAAGTCCGGCAAGCGCTGATTCCAGTTCCCTGATGTCGCGCGGGGAAAAGAAGTCGCCGAACAGTCGGCAGCTTGCAATGACGCCGTTTCTGACCTCGAGCAGGCATTCCAGCCGTCCCCAGGAAAAACGGTGACGCCGTTTTTCCGTGAAGCGGGGGGACTGGCCCCAGTTCCATTCCCAGCTCCGATAGCGGGAAGCGGCGAGTTCCTCGGCCTTTTCCCGAAGATGCGGGGCAAGAAACCGTTCTTCCTGCGCACAGCGGCGCGTCATGGCGCTGATGACCATGTTCATGTATTCTTCACGGGACAGGCCGTCCGGCAGAAACTCGCGAAGATTGGCCACTCTGGCTCTGTGCGAGGCCACGCCCTTGGAGCGGAACTTTTCCGGGTCCACGGCAAGAGCTCCGGCAAGAGCCGAGGTGTCTACGTCCACCAGCACGCAGCCGTGGTGAAGCATGCGCTGGCCTGAGCGTCGCTGTGCCGTGCCAGCCACCTTGCGCCCGTCTACGGTGATGTCGTTGCGGCTTGTGTACTCGGCGTTTATGCCGAGGTCGCGCAGGGCTGCCACCATGGGACGCATGAACTCCTCGAAACCGGAAAGGCGGTTTTTTTCCACCCAGACGAGGAAGGAAAAATTGACGTTGCCGAGATCGTGATAGACGGCGCCTCCGCCTGTGGGGCGACGGACTACGTGTATGCCGTGCTCCCGGCAGTAGGTGGCGTTGACTTCCTCGGCGGTGTTCTGGTGGCAGCCTATGATGACGGACGGTTCGTTGCGCCAGATAAGAAAGATGCCGGGATTTTCGGGGGAAAGCGTGTTGAAGAGGGTTTCTTCCAGGGCAAGATTGAAGGCGGGGTCGGTGCTTTCCATGCGAAGGGCGTACATGATGACTCCTTTGAGCGTTTTGTCAGGTGAGAAAAAGGAGCCTCCATGGCGTACGCGGCAGAGCTCTGCGCGCAGGCATGGATACCGCGCTTTTTCGCGGGGGAAAATCCTGACATTCTGAACTTGTCCGACAGCGAGCGGAGGATTGGTCTGTCGGACGGGCTGACTATACGAGGCGGCGGCAAGGCGTGCAAGGGGCGCTTGCTCTTGAGACGGCCTCGTGGCAGTATGCCGCCAGAAGAACGTCGTTGTTTTTTCAATTTTTACAGACACGAGGAATACATGGAGCAGCTTTCGTTATTCGACGGTTCCGCGCGGAACGAGCATGATCGCGCCGCAGACCGGGCGGCACGGCTTCGTCGCGAGATCGAGCGTCACAACCGGCTCTACCATCAGCTTGACGCTCCCGAAATTACGGATGAGGCCTACGACGCGCCCTATCGTGAACTCGTGGATCTGGAGGAACGCTTTCCCGACCTCAGGACGCTGGACTCTCCGACTCGTCGTGTGGGCGGCGCCGTGCTGCCGTATCTGGAAACCCGTCCGCACCGGGAAAGAATGTATGGACTGGACAACGTGTTTTCCGTTGAGGAATGGGAGGGCTTTGTTCAGAAGGCCGCCCGGGCACTGCCCGAGGCAGGGCCGGACGTCATCTCCTCATGGTGGGGCGACCCCAAGCTGGACGGACTGGCCTGTGAGCTTGCCTACGAGAACGGCGTGATGGTGCAGGCTCTCACCCGGGGTGACGGTGAAGTGGGCGAAGTGGTGACCGAAGCCATGCGTACGGTACGCAATCTGCCGCTCAGACTTCAGGGCAACGGGCCTTTTCCCAGGCGCATAGAAATTCGCGGCGAAGTGCTCATGTTCCGCAGAGAATTCGAGGAGCTGAACAGGCGTCAGACCGAGCTCGGACAGAAGCGCTTTGCCAATCCCCGCAATGCTGCGGCGGGGTCCCTGCGGCAGCTCGACACCAACGTCACGGCAAGTCGAAAGCTGCGCTTTCTGGCCTACAGCCTCGGCGAAGTGGACGCGCCGGGCATGAAGGACTGGGACACGCATTCCTCACTCATGGCGTCGTTGAAAGCCTGGGGCTTCGACACCCCGCCGGAAGGACGTCTCTGCCGCAGCGTGGATGAGGCGCAGAAGTATTATGAACATCTGGAAACCGTACGCGACGATCTGCCTTTTGAAATAGACGGCGTGGTCTACAAGCTGGACGACAGGGAGGCTCAGGCCGCGCTCGGCTTTACGGCAAGGGCTCCGCGTTTTGCCGTGGCGTGGAAGTTCACCTCTCGCAAGGCGGAAACAAGGCTCAGAAAGATAGCCATACAGGTGGGGCGGACGGGCGTGCTCACCCCGGTGGCGGAACTTGACCCCGTAAGCCTCGGCGGCGTTGTCGTCAGCCGGGCCACGCTGCACAATGAAGACGAAATTCGTCGTCTCGACCTGCGCGAGAACGACATGGTCATCATTCAGCGTGCCGGGGACGTCATTCCCGACGTCTTAGGTCCGGTGCTCGAAAAGCGCCCCGAAGGTCTTGAACCTTTTGTTTTTCCTCACGTGTGTCCGGTATGCGGCTCTCCGGCCAGACGTCTGGAGGGAGAGGCTGCCTGGCGCTGCCTGAACATGGCCTGTCCTGCGGTCATCATGCGCAGCATCGTGCATTTCGTTTCCAAGGCCGGACTCGACGTGGACGGCGTGGGTGCGAAGTGGGTGGAGGCTCTCATAGAATCCGGGCGGGTGAAAAGCCCGGCAGATCTCTTTACCGTGACAAAAGAGGAGCTCTTGAGCTATGAGCGCATGGGCGAGATTTCTGCGGGCAATTTTGTGAACGCACTCGAAGAGGCAAAGCACAACGCCTCGCTGACGCGTTTCATCGCCGCGCTCGGCATACGACAGGTGGGCGAACAGACTGCCCGCACGCTCTCCGAACATTTTCACGATGTGGATGAGCTGGAAAGAGCGGGTGTTGAGGAACTCATGAGCCTGCCCGACATAGGTCCCGAGGTGGCGGGCAGCATACGCGCCTTTTTTGAGACCGAGTCGAACCGAAAGCTTCTGGAGCGATTCAGAGCCATGGGCCTGTGGCCGAAGGGCGGCCGAAGAGAGGAGAAGGGCGGAGCGCTTTCGGGTCGCAAGGTGCTTTTTACGGGCACGCTTTCCCGTCCGCGTGACGAGTATCGCAGAATGGCGGAAGCGGCCGGGGCCAACGTGGCCTCGGGGGTCTCGAAGACGCTTGACTATCTCATTGTCGGGGAGAATCCCGGATCGAAGCTGGACAAGGCGAGAACGCTCGGCATCGCCGTTCTGGATGAGGAGGGGTTCCTTGCTCTGTTGCATGACAGCAGTGAACAGTGAATGATGTCGACTTTTGAAAAAGCGCGACGTCGCACTTGCGTGCCGGGGGCTTATTGGCTATGATGGGCCAGATTTTTTCAGTGTCCTCCCATGGACGGAAGATGTATGGCAGTTGCCGGGGCCACACCTGTGTGCCGGGCTTATGTATCATATGGCCGTGAGGAGATGCGCTGATGAGCGTTTACTTGATCAGGAGATTATGATGAAAACCAGCTCTCGCAATGCCTACCCTGGTAAAATCACTGCTGTTATTCCCGGAAGCCTCAGCGACGAGGTCGAACTTACTCTGGAATCCGGCGAGAAGATCTACGGTCAGATCTCTCACGCCAGCTTCCAGAATCTTTCCCTTGCGGAAGGCAAGGAGGCGGTCGCTCTCGTCAAGGCCACGGAAATCATGCTTGTTGCCGATGACAATGAGTATGAATTTTCCTGCCGCAATCAGTTCACCGGCAAGGTCGTCAAGCTTGTGCGCGGCTTCGTCAACGGCGAAGTGCTCATTCAGACTCCCAGCGGCATGGAAATCAACGCCACGGTTTCTCTGGAAGGCGTGAATCGTCTGCGTCTTGAACGCGGTTGCACCGTCGTGGCCATGTTCAAGTCCCCCAACGTGCTGATGGCCGTCAAGAAGTAAGCATTATTTCGTAAGTTATCCGCTGCGGAAGGGGGTCCGGTCTCGGACCTTTTCCGTTTGGGAAATGTTTTTGCAGGACATGGAGAGGATGTGCATATGGACATCCTCTCCATGTCCTGTTTTGTTTTCTGAAGCCTGGAGGCGGCGGAACAGAGGGGGAGAAGGATACAGCGACCGCTGCCCCCTCCGAGTCATGCATGAAGCGTAGACGGTCGGCAGACTGTTGTCGTGCTGCATGGGAAAGAACAGGCGTGCGGCGAGGACTTTCGAGAGTTGTGAAACTCTTCCGGTCAGGAACCTGTTCTGCAGCATGGACGCACTGCCCTGACGGATCTGTCAGATGAACGGGGAATTAGTTTTTTCTGAAGCGCAGCAGCAGGACTGAAGCAAGCATAAGGGCATAGCCGAGCAGTTCGCTTGATTCTTCCATTGCGGTTTTTGCCACGCGCCATTCTCCGTCGGGCAGAAGGGATTTCCAGAGCATGCTCATGCCGAACAGCCTGGAATAG
>NZ_CALUWV010000093.1 GCF_944324575.1 uncultured Mailhella sp.
GCTGAATCGCGGCCAGATACCGCAGCTTGGAGTGGAGTATTGCCCGGTCTCCGGAGACGAGCCGGGGGATGCGGAATCCCCATTCCCGAAGGGCATCGACCATCTTCGGGGGTGCTTGTTCCCGGTCTTTCAGGTCGCGCTGGTACGCTTCCAGCTTTTCTACGGGCCAGAGTTCAATTTTCATAATGGACTCCTGTTTCGTGGTAGTGATCACCGAGATCTCCCTCCCAGCGGTAATCGGTGGGGTTATAGACGCAGCCCTTGCACGGCTTCAGGTGGACAGGTCGTGTGCCGCCTTTCACTCTGGAGAACGCGCAGGTCGAACACATATTGAGAGAGGCCGACTCCCAGTCGAGAAACGTTGCCCCGGTAATTCGGGGCAGCGGATTCATGGATATCCAGCGCTGAACTTCCGGCTGTTCCGCAAGCTTCAGGAAGGCGTGCTTCTCCGCCATGTGATTGGCGCTCCATGCGGCATTGCATTCCCATGTCCATCCTTGCGGAATGCCGCTGATGTCGAGAATGCGGCGGTAGGTTATGGGCGTTTTCTTCCACACCTCTGCAAACTGGAGAACTTCCGGAGGAACGTTGCCGTAGCCGGCAGCGAAGGAGTCTTCTTCGTGCTCCTTTTCCTCTGCTTCCGCGGGCTTTTCTTCTTCCTCTTCCAAAGCAAGGCGGTTTCCTGAACTCATGGTCATCCGCAAGCCTTCAGGAATGCCCGCTTCCAGCCACAGACGCAGGTCCTCGCCGCAGGAAAAGGCTTCTCCCGGATCTTTCCCTGCGGGCACGGGCCAGCGCTTCGCACGGGGGAAGGTTTCATGCCATCTCGGCCATCCTGCGGCCCCGGCCTGATCAGAGTCGAGCGCAACCAGGATGCACAGGCTTGCCTCGAATCTGGCAAGCAGAGAGGGCGACAGTTTCCTCACGTTACTGGTCATGCTGGAAACGCAATGTGCCAGATCCCCGGCAAGCGAATGCAGCATGAAGGCATCCAGCTCGGATTCGACCACTACGGCCACCTTGCTGTCCCTGGTACAGGGGAGCCAGAGCATATCCATCTCGGAGCCTTCGACGACATGGTACTTGTGCTCCGGGCGGAATTCCTGTCTGTCCGCATCCAGTCTGCGGATACGGATTCGCCGGACTTCACCGTCCTCAATCTGGGGGATGACGATGCCGCGAGGAAGCCAGAAACGCTTTTCCTTCCCGTTCTTCATGACGGGCGGCAGCCCCCAGATGTTCCTGGGGCGGATGATGCAGTTTTTTCCCTTTTCTCCGGGGTTGAATCCCAACTGGTACTCTCTGGCCGCCGAAGCAGAAATGCCGCGGGCTTCAAGCCAGGCAAGCTGGTCGGGAGATTTTTGCAGCTGGTCCGAGGCCCATGCCACAAAGTCGGCAGCACGCTTCCGCCAGACCGGCGTGTCCACGGCGGCCTTGTTTTCTTCTTCGGCTGCCTCGAAGCGATCCATTTTTTTATGCTTCGGGAGGGACGGTGTTTTGAGGTGCTCAACCGGAGCCACGCCGATGCGCTGACAGGCATCCCGGTAGCTCATGTTGCCGAAGTCGCGCAGAAACTGAATGCCGTCGCCCTTGGCGTCACACTGCCGGCACCAGTAGTAGCCCCGGCCGTCGGCTTCATCAGGCCAGATGGAACAGCGGTCTTTTCCTCCGCAACACGGGCATGGAGCCGACCATTCGGTGGCGGTCTTCTTCTGCGTCCTGAAGCCGTATTCTTCAAACAGGTCAACGAGAGAAGCAGGCATGATATTTTTCTCCAACCGGTAAAACCGTCATGGTAACAGTCCTTATCGTAACATACCGGTTTTATGTGTTTTTATTGCTATCATGATAGTAGGAAGAACAGTAAGAAATAGTATAAAAACGCATTAGGTATTAACGCATTGGCACCTTCTATAGGCGCTTCCTACTGTCATGGCGCAGATATCCCTGTGAAGTTACAAAGAAAAAGTGGGATGACACCTCCCCTGAAAGTATCCTGGCAAGTGGATATACTGTCATGAAATCATGACCTCAGCGTTGAAATTCAACGGCATCAGCCGAAAAGCGGTAACCATAATACCAGACAAGTCCGCCGGCTTTTCTCTTTTCAATTTTTGATGAGATTCGACGGCCGAAAAGCGTGATCGAAGGTACCGCCTTGGGCGATATGTATTTCTTGTGCCAGCCCTGGTAGACTTCATAGAGATCTTTTGCTCCGATGCGTTTTTCAGACTCAGACAGCGACTCCATCTCATTTGCCGGGATGGGCGTCAGGCACTGGGCAATAAAAGTCGCAACCTCGTCTTCTTCCACGCGGTAGTCGTCACAGGCTTTTTTTATGGAGATCGGAGTAATGAGGCCGTCACGCTGATAGGCCAGGCATCCGCGGACAAGCCAGGCAAGAATGCCCGACAGCTCCTCTTCCAGCTCCCGCTCAAGATGAGGGTTCCGTTTGCGGTCAAGCTCGCCGACTGGTTCGTCAATGAAGCGGTAGGGGAAGGTGATCAGCTTCAACCTCTCCCAGAAAGCGGTGTCATGGCCGGGAGCACGGGGCAGAAAGTTGGTGAGCAGAAACAGCGTATGGGTAGGGCGGAATTCCGTATTTTCTCTGTCCCAGAGATACCGGCCCGTCAGAGAGTCGGAACCGGAAAGAAGCTTGACCTGAGAAGTGGAGAACCGTCTGTTTTCATTGGTTTCCGAAGCCCAGACGATGCGCAGCCCGTTCAGATTCATGATGGTGGGGCTTGCTGAGTCGGGGTCCTTGGGGACAGCCCTGTCCAGAAGGAGCTCCGCAGGGATAGGTCCCATGTACGGGCCGAGCACCTTCTTGAGCGTCTCCATGATGACGGTTTTGCCGTTACGTCCGCGTTCACCGTACAGCATCAGGAAAAGGGGCTCGGAAGAAAGACCGGTAATGGCATAGCCGAGCACCTTATGCAGGTAGTCTGACACGCCATCGAAAGCGCCGATGGTTTCGGACAAACTCCGCTCCCATTTTGGAGCAGGGGCGTTCAATCCCTTCCATTCGACCGGACAGGCTTTTTTCATGAAGTCGTCAGGACGCCCCGGCCGGAACTCCCCGGTGCGCAGATCCACGACCCCGTTGGCCACGCCGAGCAGCCACGGGTCCTTGTCCCAGATGTCCGGGCGGCAGATGAGAGGATCAGAGTTGGCCAGAGTGAACTTGATGCAGGCATTCACGCCACGGGAACTGTTCAGGTACGAGGCGCGGCTGAACATTTTTTCTGCGGCGGCCTTCAGGCGTTCACCTTCTTCCTTGTCTCCGGCGTCCTTGGCCTGGCGAGCAAGACGCTCATAGTGCGAGGCGACTTCTCTGTACTTGAGACCGACTTCATCGACAGAGGCTTCTACCTTGTGGACATGAGTTTCCTGCCATCGTTGCCCGACCCATTCATACCACTGGCGGCACTCAGGCACATAGACGAAGCGGCCCCGAAAAAGAGCGGAATGGAGCAGACCGTCTCCTTTTTCGCCGAAACTGGAGCACTTGGCCACAAAGTCGGGAGTCACGGCCTCCTGTTTTTCCTGGGCATGGCCCTGGCGCTGTTCTTCGGCCACGGCTGCCTGGACGCGGGCTTCCATATCGGAGATGTCGCTCATGCCGCCACCTCCAGACAGGGAGCGTCAAAAGGCTCCGTCCCAAAATCCCAGGAACAAAAACCAAAAAATCCCGTAGTCCACGAGGACGCCATTCCGCCCCTCGACAGGCCCCCCATGGAAGGACCCGTAACGGCCGGCTGCGGCCATGATACTTTGAGCTGTTTTTCTGGAGAAAGAATGAAGGAGGAGGCGCGGCGGCGCATCTCCAGGGCGGCGTTGCCGCCGAAGAAAAGGAAGCGCCAGCCCTTACGGGCGAAAAGGGAGATGAGAGCGCAAAGGCCCGTCGCGGAAGAGGCGGAGAGCTGGGAAAAGGGGGCTGGCGCGCTGCAGAAAGGCAGGTCAGAAACGTTGTCTGCGACGCGACTTGCGGGTGACAACTGGGTGACAGAAGCGGAAAAAGCTTCAGAAACGACGAAAGGGATACCTGCAAAAAGCAGATATCCCATTGATTTCGTTGGTGCGCCTAGCAGGATTCGAACCTGCGACCCACTGCTTAGAAGGCAGTTGCTCTATCCAGCTGAGCTATAAGCGCGCTCTTTGTGTTGTAGAGAAGGATTGCCTCGGGGTCAAGAAAAATTTTTGATTATCGTTTAAACCACTGCTCGATGCGCATACGGAAGCATCTGCTGAAAAAACGAATGATGAATCCTGTCAGAAAAGCAGTGATGACGGTGCCCTCCCGAAGGCCTGCAATTTGTCCCAGGCAGATGTAGCCGAGCAGGGCGGCAAGAACGACCAGAGAAACGTCGTTGATGACTTTGAGGTTGCTGAACGGCAGCTTGAGGCGATAGGCAAGGGCAAGTACGAATCCTTCGCCAGGAATGACCATGGTGTTGCTGGTGATTTCCAGCATGATGCCGAAGGCCATGAGGGTACAGCCGATAAGACTCATGCCGATACGCAGCGGCCAGGTTTCAGGAATGAGGGTATGAGTTACCCACATGCCGAGATCGATAAACATGCTGAAAACAAACACGCACGGAAGCTGAAGAAATTGTCGGGGCCTGAAGGTTTTGCCGAGCAGCGGTATCTGAGCCAGCAGCATGAGCGTGTTGACGCAAAACGTTCCTGTCCCCATGGAAAAGCCGAAAATTTTGGCGACTACATAGGGAACGCTGGAGATGGGGGTCGTCCCCAGCTGGGCATTGGTAACCATGGCTATGCCGTTACCCATGAAAAAAAGGCTGAAAAAAAAGATAAGCCAGCGCTTGCAGCGCTCCTTTGTATGAGATGTCTTCATTTTTTGTGCCGCAAGAAGTTATGAAAATAAATTAATTACATATTATTCTATTCAATATTGCCAGCGAAGGCAAGTTTTCTGCCTGTAAAATGAAGGAAGCCTGCCGAAGGGCAGGCTTCCTGTTTCATGAGCTGGCAATCAGAAGTTCGGGTTGACGGCAGCTTTTCCGTCTCCGAGCATGGTGTGCACGTATTGCACGGTGCGTTCATCTACCGGCACTATGGGAAAGCTGTTGCGGCATGCTCCGCAGGTTACTGTCATGGGCTGCACGGGGGATACCAGAACCACTTCGTTCTGGCAGTACGGGCAGATGTAGACAAAGAGCAGAGCCATGCTTTCGGGCTTTACCGGTTCATCGTAGGTCATTCCATTCTCCATGAACGGTTCCAGAAAGAGGAAGATTCTTTTTTAGAGTTCCTCCCACGACACTCAGATGAGCAGATTGTCACCGGTCATTTCGGCCGGAACTTCGACGCCCCAGAGTGTAAGCAGCGTTGGCATGATGTCGCCGAGCTTGCCGTTTCTGACAGGATGAGTCCTGCCATCTTCCAGGATGAGAAGCGGTGTCTGATTGAGAGTGTGGGCAGTCTGCGGCCGGCCTTCTTCATCAATCATTTTTTCTACGTTGCCGTGGTCTGCAGTAATGCACAGTATGCCGCCGCGGTCCATGACGGCCTTTTCAATGCGGGCCACACAGGCGTCTACCGTTTCGCAGGCCTTGATGGCGGCTTCAAGAATGCCGGTGTGTCCAACCATGTCGGGGTTGGCAAGATTGCATACGACGAATTCGTACTTACCGCTGTTCCACGCTGCGATGAGCTTGTCGGTCACTTCTTCGGCGCTCATCTGGGGTTTGAGATCGTAGGTGGCCACGTCTCGCGGGGATTCGACAAGAATGCGATCCTCATTTTCAAAGGGAGCTTCTCTGCCGCCGCTGAAGAAATAGGTCACGTGGGCGTATTTTTCCGTTTCGGCAATGCGCAGCTGGTGCAGTCCCATGGAGGATACAAGTTCTCCCATGGTTTTGTCGAGATTGTCCTTCGTGAAGGCAACGGGAGCGGTGAGCGTGGCTTCGTAGGAGGTCATGGAGGCTACAGCGGCCATGTCGGGCATGACACCACGGTCGAATCCGGTGAAGTCGGGATCCGTCAGGGCACGTACCAGTTCTCTGCCGCGGTCGGCCCGGAAGTTGAAGCAGAACACCCCGTCTCCGTCGCGAATGACGGATTCGGAAGGATCAAGCAGAATGCGGGGCTTCAGGAACTCGTCGGTTTCTCCTTCGGCGTAGGCGGAGCGAAGGGCATCGGAAGCGTTGTCTGCACGCTGCCCCTTGCCGTGCACGAGCATATTCCAGGCTTCTTCCACACGTTCCCAGTGCTTGTCGCGGTCCATGACGTAGAATCTGCCGACCATGTCGGCCAGACGGGCCCCTGTCGTTTTCAAGACAGGTTCAAGCATGGACACATAGTCGATACCGGAGCAGGGCGGTGTGTCTCGTCCGTCGAGAAAGGCGTGAACCAGAGCGGGAATACTCTCGCGCTGCGCCATTTCAAGAAGAGCAAAAAGATGATTGATATGGCTGTGCACACCGCCATCCGACAGAAGACCACAGAAATGAACGCGACCGCCGCGGGCGCGGATACGTTCAAACAGATCAAGCAGAACAGGGTTCTTGAACAGCTCGCCGCTTTCCACAGCCATGTCGATGCGGGTCATGTCCTGATACACGATGCGGCCTGCGCCGATGTTCAGATGGCCGACTTCCGAGTTGCCAATGAAGCCTGCCGGCAGGCCGACCTGACGTCCGGAAGCGTCCAGTCGTCCCATGCCGGGCATGGCAAGCAGACGATCAAGTGTGGGCGTATGCGCAAGGCTGGCGGCATTTCCCGGTCCTGCCGGAGCCAGACCGTAGCCGTCGAGAATGAGAAAAAGGGTGGGTTTCACTGCAGGCATCAATTATTCTCCTTTCCTTCCGCTGCTGTGGCAGGCAGCGACTCGGCACCGGTCCAGAGAGCTTCAAGGTGATACAGTTCTCTGACCGGCTCCTGAAAGATGTGAACGATGATATCGTTGAGGTCCACGAGTACCCACTGACCTTCCTGGTAGCCTTCCGTGCGAAGGACTTCAAATTTTTCCTGCTTGCACAGTTCCGAAAGACCGTCGGCAAGGCTGCGGGCATGGCGTGCGGAGGATGCGGAAGCTATGATGACGATGTCTGCCAGAGGATTGCCTTCCGGAAGACGAAACACGGCCAGATCACGGGCCTTGTGTTCGGTCAGCCAGTTCTGCAGAATGGGCGCCTTTTCAGAGGCGGGAAGCGTGGAGTATTTTTTTTCTTTGGTCATGGTGTCCCTCAATGTGCTCAGTATAGTCGATAGGAATGGGGCGTAAGTATACATCATTACCTTTTGGAGCGCAAATGGCGGGCAGACGGCTCGATGGCGCTCTTTTCTTTTTTGCGTTCGCCCGGTATGACTCCAGAACAAGGGAGTTTTTATGATGGATTTTCATGTGATGCTCACGCCGGATGTCAGCGGCAAGACCTGGGACGCTTCTTCCATGCTGCACTATGCAGCCTTGGCCGGCTTGCGTTTTGTGGGACTTGTTCTGCCAAGTGACGGGAGCAATTTTTCAGAGCTGACCACCTTGTCTGCGCAGGTGCGGAAGCTCAGCCTTTATGCCAACGTGGAGGCACGTACAGGCGTGGAGCTGCGTCACATTCCTCCGGCGCTTCTTCCTTCCATGGTACGGGAGGCCCGTGAAGCAGGCGCTGAGCTTGTTCTGGTGCATGGTGAAACGATTGACGATCAGGTGGAACCCGGAACCAATTTTGCGGCCATAGAGGCCGGAGCCGATATTCTTGCCCATCCGGGTTTGATTGATGAAAAGGCCGCTGCCTTTGCGGCGGAGCGTGGCGTTGCGCTGGAGTTTACTTCTTGCCCTCGGCATGCTCTGACCAATGCCCATGTTGCAGCCATGGCACTGCGGTTTGGATGTCTGCTGGTGAGGGGGAGCTGTGCCCGCTGTGCGGCCGAAATGACCACCAGAACGTTCTGGCCGCAGATCATAAAAGGGGCAGATGTTTTCGGAAAAACGGGCGAAAAAAGTAATTTATTAGAATTATTGAAAAACAGTGAGTTCCAACTTTTGAATGCGTTAATGACTTCCCCAAGAGGAAGAGAAAAATAAAATTTTTTTCTTCAAAAGCTTGACAGGTGTGGTGTATTTTGCTAATTACACACCTCGCCGAGAGACGAAATGCTCATGTAGCTCAGTTGGTAGAGCGCATCCTTGGTAAGGATGAGGTCATCAGTTCAATTCTGATCATGAGCTCCACTTCTTCTCTTCTTCGGTACCAGAGTCGGGATGTAGCGCAGTCTGGGAGCGCACTTGAATGGGGTTCAAGGGGTCGCTAGTTCAAATCTAGTCATCCCGACCAGAATTTCAGGGAGTTACGATATGTTTCGTAACTCCCTTTTCTGTTAA
>NZ_CALUWV010000094.1 GCF_944324575.1 uncultured Mailhella sp.
GCGCCCTTAAGGCGCGAGTAAGTAACAAGCCCTTACAGGGCTGAACAAGCCACCCGTTTTACGGGTGGTCCTGACTCGTTTTATCATGGCGCTTTTCTGACCGTCCGTTCATGATGCGGCAAACAGGAGGGAAAAGGAGCGGTGTCCATTCTGGTGCTCGGCATGGGAAATGTTCTGATGGGCGACGACGGGCTCGGCGTACATGCGCTGAGGCGTCTGGCAGGGGAAGGGCTGACGGGGGTGGACATGCTGGAACTCGGCACGTCGCTGGCGGACTGCTTTTCCCTGCTTGAGGGCTATGATGTGATTGTGGCGCTGGATGCCGTCATGGCGGGAGGCGCACCCGGTTCCCTGTACCGGCTTTCGCGCCGGGAACTGGTGAGGGCGGAGCGCGGAGGGCTTTCCCTCCACGAGTGCGAGCTGCTGGATGCGCTGGACCTTGCCGCTCTGCGGGGCAGGCATCCCCTGCTGCATGTGGCGGGCATGGAACCCCTCAACGTGACGGCGTGGAGCATGGAGCTTTCCGCCCCGGTACGGGAGAACATGGCGCGGTATCTGACCATGATCCGCAATGATGTCCGGGAATTTGCGGAACGGAGGGGATCCTCCGCAGAGCGTGCCCGCGCTGCAGAAGATGCCCGGCTCCGGGGAGACGCCAGCCGTATCAGCGTTTTTTCTCTGCAGGGCAGGCCATCACGGTAATGGCCAGCGCTCCGAGGGCGGAGAACAGGAGAAAGATGAACCAGCCGACGGAACTGACGGGCAGAAGGAAGCCCGACAGGGGCGTGGCAAAGGCCGAAAGCAGAAGATGGCAGGCCCCCATGAGCGCGGCCGTGAATCCTGCCGCGCTCTTCTGGGAGGACATGGCCAGAGAAACCAGCATGGGTTCCGCCATGCCCATGCCGAACATGGCCAGCAGAAAACCGGCCATGATTCCGGGAAAACCTGTGAAGAGGTGGCCTGCCATGGCCATCAGGGTTCCCAGCCCCATGAGCGTAACGCCGAGTCTGGCCGTACGTCCCACCGTTGTTTTTTTGGCCAGGCGGCCGCTGGCCACGGCGCCCAGCATGATGCCGCCGCCGGTGATGCCGAAGATAAGCCCGAAGGTGTCGGGAGAGAGGTTGTAGATGCTCTGGTAGAGGTACGCGCCCCCTGCAATATAGGCGAAAAGGTAGAAGAAGACGGCCGAAAGGGCCAGCGTGGGCAGAAGAAAGCCCTTGTCGCAGGTGATGGTGAGGTAGGTTTTCATAATGGAGGCGGGGTGCAGGGGAAGGCGTTTTTCCGGCGGCAGCGTTTCCTTAAGGTGAAGAATGCTGTTGATGAGGGCCAGAATAGCCATGGCCGAGCTTGTCCACAGCACGGCCCGCCATCCAGATATTCGTCGACGAAGCCGCCGAGCACGGGAGCGAAGATGGGGGCCAGTCCTTCCACGGTCATGAGAACGGAGAAAATGCCTGCGGCAGCTGTTCCACGGGCCACGTCGCTGACGCTGCTGAAGCCTATGACCAGCAGAAGAGCACCCGCCAGTCCCTGCAGAAAGCGGCTCAGTATCAGTATGCCCAGCGTATCGGAGCAGCCTGCCCAGAAGGAGCTGGCGGCAAAGAGCACAAGCCCGGACAGCAGCGGGATTCTCCGTCCGAAGAGGTCGATGACGGGGCCCCAGAAAAGCTGGCCCGCGCCCTGAGCCAGCAGAAAAACGCTCAGCGAGAGCTGCACCTTTGCGTAGGAAACCTGAAGATACCCGGCAATGTCCGGCATGGAAGCCAGATACATGTCGGTTGCTACGGGTGCCAGTACCAGCACCAGCGCCAGAGAAAGGACGAATCCGGTAGGAGAAAGGGTTTTTACCGATTTTCCGTATACTTACGTATTCCTCTAAAATAAATGGTTTTTTTAGACGCGTCTTGAGAAAGACTGGTAAATTTTTATAAGGCAAAGATCAATCATTTTTTTTGAAAAAGATTAATAATTTCAGAATAATATATAAAAAAATACCCTTATTCCACAGATTTGGAGGAAAATCACGGTACGGATGAGGGAAACGCTGCGCTTGCAGCAGGAAGGTACGGCCCGGGGAAGAGGAGAAAAACGGACCCTTTGAAGGGCGGAGAAAACGATGCGGGAAGCCGGAGAGTGGCCGCGGCCGGGGAGGACGCGTAGTACAGCTGGCATGCCCGGGAAGAGGCAGAACGGAAGCTGCGCCGCGCCCATGACGGAGGCGGGACGCTGATTGCCGCGCATGCCATGCCTGAAGCCTGCATCGGCAGCAGGCCTTTGCCAGATGCGGCTTTTGGGGCGAGCTTCGCGTCCGTCACGCAGCATGTCGGTTTTCATGATGCCTGAGGGATGAGAAGAAAAGCGCTCGCGTGAGAGCGTGCGGAAAGAGCGCCTCTCGTGCGTACGGAAGGCGGCAGGGGAGTGCGGAGAAGCGGAGCCTTATGCCTACAGCAGAAACACCGTGGCCAGCCCGAGGAAAATGAAGAATCCTCCGGAGTCGGTGAGGGCCGTGAGGAAGATGCTGGAGGCCTGAGCGGGGTCTCGGCCGAGGGCGCGCAGCACGAGCGGAATCGCACCGCCTGCCACGGCACCGAGCAGCATGTCGAGCAGAAGCGCTATGCCCATGACCGTGGCGAGCATGCTGTTGTGGCTGAGGAACATGACGCCGATGTAGGCTAAGAGCGCCATGAAAATGCCTGTGCCGAGCCCGATCTTGCTTTCCCGGAACACCGCGCCCCAGGAGCGCCTGGCATCGAAGCTTTCCGTGGCGAGCTGACGGATCATGACGGCAAGGGCCTGCTGGCCCGTGTTGCCGGCCTGATTGGCCACCATGGGCATGAGCACGGCAAGAAGCGCCATCTGCGCGATGGAACCTTCAAACATGGAGACGATGAAGGCCGACAGCGAGGAGGTGCACATGTTGATGATGAGCCACGGCAGACGAATGCGCACCGAACGCGTCCACGGCGTGTCCACGTTCTCATCCTGACCGGCGCCCACCATGCCCAGCATGTCCGAACTTGCCTCGTCCTGAATGATATCGAGAACGTCGTCGTGCGTGACCACGCCCATGAGGTGTTCTTCCCTGTCCACCACGGGCAGGCAGAGAAAGTTGTAGTGGCCGAGCAGACGCGCCACTTCAGACTTGTCGGTGTCGTACTGCACGGAAATGACGTCCTGCTTGTTGACCATGCTTGCCAGCAGCGTGCCGGGGCGCGCCAGCATGAGGTCGCGCAGGGAAATGACGCCCTCAAGCGTTTCCTGACTGTCCACTACGTACACGTAGTAGGGCATTTCCTTTTCTTCCAGCTCGCTGCGGATGAGCAGAATGGCCTCGTCCACCGTGGAGCTTGAGGCCACCATGATGATGTCCGTATTCATCACGCCTGCGGCGGTGTCGGGGTCGAAGCTGAGCAGCATGCGCAGCTCTTCGGCGTCGTCGGCGGGCAGGTTGCTCAGCAGAATGTCGCGGTGTCCCTCTTCCACCTCGTCGAGAATGTCCACCGCGTCGTCGGGATCCATTTCCGCAATGAGGCGGGCGGCGTCGTCGGCGTCCATGTTTTCCAGAACGTCGCCGGCCACTTCCTCGTCGAGTTCGGCAAGGGCTTCGGCGGCTTCTTCGGTGGGCAGATGCGTGAGCACGCAAAGCTGCTTGTTGAGCGGAAGCTGCTCAAGATGTTCGGCCCGGTCGGCGGGATGTACGAAGTCTTCGCTGTCGATGTCGCTGCCGCACAGCTCGAGTCCGGCTTCCTGGGCGCTTGTTTCATACAGGGACAGATCTTCCTCTTCGCCGCCTTCTCCATGCTCATTTTTTTTTGGCGCAGAGCCTTCATCATGCCGGACGTTCGCGGCAGTCTCCGCGTCCGGGGAGGAGAAAGCCGGTTCCTTATCCCTCATTCCGGAAGCGTCGCCCTCCGGCACTCCGGCCTGTAATTTTGATGAATTGCCTGTCTTTTCAACTGGTTTGAGAGAACTTTCATTCCTGGAAGGCTGCGACTCTCCGGAAAATTCCGCAACAGAGGAGGCGTTCGTCTTTTTTTCAAGGGATGAACGTTCGGCAGAAGAGGAGATGATGGGGGAGGCAGTTTTCGTATCCGCTTGTGATTGTGTTTTTTTACTCATATCCTGTATTCTCCCCAAACACTCTTGACGAATCGCGAGAGGTCGCCTAGCCTGTTACTTCACTCCATTGTGTGGAAAATATCTGCTTCGGGAACTATCCCGTAACGGAAGAAGTAAAGAGGCGGACATGTCCAAAGACGATATTGAATATCACGCCAAGGCCGCAGGAGCAAGCTCCAATATGGCCGGGCAGAGCTTTCCCGAGCTTCATGTTGATCCCCCCTTCGTCATTCCTGCCGACACTGCGGCGGCTTTTTCCGACACGGCCTGCGACTTTGCCGCACGGCTTATATGCATGGCGCTGGAGGAAGACGGGCCCGATCTGACGAGTCTCGGCATATTTCCTCCCGCGGAAGAGTCAAAAGCCTATATCGTGGCCAAGGAACGCACGCTGGTCGTGGGATTGCCGCTCATAAGTCTGGTGCTTTCCATCATAGGCATGCAGCCCGACGCCTGGAGCGCCGAGGTGGAGGAAGGCAGCCTTGTGGAAAAGGGCACCGTGGTGGCACGTCTGCACGGGCACACCATTCAGCTGCTCAAGGCCGAGCGCGTCATTCTCAATCTCATGACCCATCTTTCCGGCGTGGCCGATCTCACCCGCGCCTATGTGGAGCGGCTGGAAGGTACCGGCGTGCGGCTGCTCGATACCCGCAAGACCCTTCCCGGTCACCGCTATCTGGAAAAATATGCCGTCCGTGTGGCGGGCGGCGTCAATCACCGCATGAACCTTGCGGACATGCTGATGATAAAGGACAATCACATCGACGCGGCCGGTTCCATCACGAAGGCCGTGGAAGCTTTGCGCAGCCGCTATCAGCCCTGTCCGCCCATTGAGGTGGAGTGCCGCAACGCCGATGAGGTGCGCGAGGCCGTGGCCTGCCGTCCTGAACGCATCATGCTCGACAACATGGGACCGAAGCAGCTTGCCGAGGTTCTTCCCCTGATTCCCCGCGACATTGAGGCTGAAATAAGCGGAGGCGTGACGCTCGAGACCATTCGGGAACTTGCGCTTGCCAGCCGCACCCGTCCGGCCGACTTCATTTCCGTGGGGCGCATCACGCATTCCGCGCCTTCCGCCGACTTCAGCATGAAGATGGAGCGAGGCTAACGTTGTATTCTCCCGGGGCGGAAGGCTCTGGAAACCTCTGAGGTTTGCTTATGGATATCAAGACCTGCGCGTCCGGTTCGACGGAAGCACGCATTGAAGAGCTCAGAAGGCGCTTCGGCGGCGATCTCGTCATACTCGGGCACCATTATCAGTCCGACGACATCGTCCGTCATGTCGACATCGTGGGAGACTCTCTCGAACTCGCCCGCCGCATACCGGACATCGAGGCCCGCAACATCGTGTTCTGCGGCGTGTATTTCATGGCGGAATCCGCCTGCCTGCTGGCCCGTCCCGGTCAGCGGGTGTTCCTGCCCGATCACGAGGCCGACTGCGCCATGGCGCGCATGGCCCGCGCTGAGGACGTGGAACGCGTTCTGGAAAGGCTGACCGCCTCCGGCCGCAGGGTCGTGCCGCTGGCGTACGTGAATTCCTCGCTGGCCGTGAAGGCCGTGGTGGGACGATTCGGCGGCGCCGTGTGCACCTCCTCGAATGCGAAGGTCATGCTGGAATGGGCGCTTTCCCGGGGCGAGACCGTGCTCTTTCTGCCCGACCGCAATCTCGGCCGCAATACGGCGAGAATTCTCGGCATTCCCGAGGAGAAGCAGGTCGTTCTCGACATCGTTCACGACAATCTGGATACGGCCGAGGTGCAGAGTGCGCGGCTTCTGCTCTGGCCGGGCTGCTGCCCCATCCATGAATCGCTCATGAAGCCCGACATGGTCGACGCCTTCCACCGTCATTTCCCCGGCTGCCGCGTGCTCGTGCATCCTGAATGCAGCCCCGAAGTGGTGGAGCGCAGCGACGGCGCGGGTTCTACGGCCTATCTCATCAAGGAGGCGGAAAAGGCAGCCGCCGAAGGCAGAGAGGCCGCGCTGTGCATCGGCACGGAATTTCATCTGGTGCGCCGTCTCATGGAGAGGCACGCCGGACGCATCAACATCATTCCTCTGGCGCAGGCCACCTGCGCCGACATGGAAAAGGTGACCGCCGAACGACTGCTGGCCACCCTGGAAGGGCTGGAGGAAGGACGGGGCGAGGTTCATGTGGACGAAGCCCTCAAGGCTCCCGCCCGCGAGTCTCTGGTTCGCATGCTCGAAAACTGCCGTTAGTCTTCGGCCTGCGGTCGGCACGAAGGCTTCGTCTGCACGTCTTTGACGCGCGCTTCGGGCCTGCCGCAGGGCTTCGGGCGTGAAAGAGGCGCCTTTTGCCGTGCCGTACGGCGTCGGGGCAGCAATGCCGGTCTCCCCGGCAGAAAGGCGTTCTGAAACAGGATACGGCTTCGTATCCATTCGCTGCTGCGGGCTTGCCGCAGTTCAGGCGTTGCTGTATGAATTCATTACGTTATCGTTCACAGGTTCTTGTCATCGGCTCGGGCCTTGCCGGCTGCGCGGCTGCGCTCACCATGGCCGACAAGGGGTTTGACGTTCATCTTCTCATGCCCACCGAAGAGCTGGACGGCGGCAACTCCATCATGGCTCAGGGCGGCATCGTGTTTTCCACCGATCCGGAAGACCAGAAGTCCCTTCAGCACGACATGTTCGTGGCCGGTCATGACTACAACTACGACGAGGCCGTGCGCTTTCTTGCCGAACACGGCGGCGAGGCCGTGCAGAGCATGCTCATCGACAAGCTGCACGTGCCTTTTGACCGCAACGATTCCGGCAATTGGGACATGACGCTCGAAGGCGGCCACGCCGTTCCCCGTATCGCACACTGCGCGGACTATACGGGCAGAAGCATCATTGAGCACATTCACGCGGCCGTGGCAGAGCATCCGAACATCACCGTGCTCGGCGGCCGTTCTGCCGTGGATCTCGTGACCTCCGAGCACCATGCCCGCTCCACGGCCTGGCATTATCAGCTTACCAATCAGTGCCTCGGCGCATATGCCTTCAACGAGGCCACGCAGGAAGTGGAGCTTCACCTTGCCGAGCATACCGTGCTCGCCACGGGCGGCGTGGGCCAGGTGTACCTGTACTCCACCAACAACCCCTGGGCTACGGGATCCGGCATCAGCATGGCGCATCGTGCAGGCGTGCGGCTGACCAACATGGAGTTCATGCAGTTCCACCCCACGGGCCTTTTCAACCACGCTCAGCAGATTCCTCTTCTCACCGAGGCGCTGCGCGGAGAGGGCGCGCACGTGGTCAACAGTCACGGCGAACGCTTCGTGAGCCGCTACGATTCCAGAGGCGATCTGGCCCCCCGCGACATCGTGTCGCAGGCCATTGTGAGCGAGATGCTGGCCACCGGCGAAAATCATATGCTGCTCGACTGCTCCACGCTGGAATGCGACGTTACCCGCCGTTTCCCCACCGTGTTCGAGAGCTGCCGGAAAATCGGCATAGACATGCGCACGCAGCCTCTGCCCATCGTGCCCGTGGCGCATTATTTCTGCGGCGGCATTCTGGTGGATCTGCGCGGCAGAACCACCCTGGACAGACTGTATGCCGTGGGCGAATGCAGCTGCACGGGCATACACGGCGCCAACCGTCTGGCGAGCACCTCGCTTCTGGAAGCGCTTCTCTGGGGCATTTCCGCAGGCCGGGACATTTCTGGACGCATTGCCTCGGAAAACTTCGATTCCCGCATCTTCTCCGAAATCGCGGACTGGAAGCATCCCGGCAACGAGCATAACGACGATCCTGCTCTCATTGCACAGGACTGGGCCACCATACGTCACATCATGTGGAACTACGTGGGCATCATTCGTACGGAAAGCCGGCTGCGCCGTGCCTTTGCCGATCTGCGGGATCTGGCCAGTCATCTGCATGACTTCTACAAGCACACGCCGCTCTCACAGTCCCTCGTGCACCTTTTCCACGGCTGCCAGACGGCCTATCTCATCACGCAGGCCGCCCTTCGGAACAAGCAGAGCCTCGGCTGTCATTACCGCAAGGATTAGGGCTTGGGAAGAAGGAAAGAGATCGGTCTCTTCGGATCTGTTTTTCTTTCCGTGGCTCTGCCTGAGGCAGAGAAGGAGCCCCCATCAAAACGACGTGCCCGTTGCGCAGTGACGCGCGGCGGGCATGTCGTTTTTCGATTGATGGCCGGGTACGTCGATCGGGAGACGTCGTCTTCCGGCCTGGGTTCCGGGC
>NZ_CALUWV010000095.1 GCF_944324575.1 uncultured Mailhella sp.
CTGGAGCGGGAGACGGGATTTGAACCCGCGACTTCAACCTTGGCAAGGTTGCACTCTACCACTGAGTTACTCCCGCGTGGCGTGAAGAAACTTATAGGTGATTCGGGCAGAGGTGTCAACAGGAAAAACGCTGAACAGGGAATTTTTTTGCACGGTATATGCGACTTGCAGAGAAGCGCAGGTTGGAAGGCCGGTTTTTTCCCGGGAAATCTGCCGACGGAATGCCGTTGATGCGGGAGCGTCGGAGGCGGTAGCCTGCGTTTTTTACGGTGCGGAGGCAGGAGAAAACGGTCATGAGGCACAGCACCGGGAATCGGGCATGAAGCCCAGGGGAGCGCGTTGCCGGGGAACGTGGCCAGCGTGAGAAGCAAAGAGCGCGTGCGATGTCCTGCTTCATGGCGCAGACAGGCGGCTTCGTCATGCGCGGGAATCTCCGGGCCGGCATGCGGCTCAACCTGTGCCCCGCCCCTGATTTACCGCCTTCGCTTTTTCTTCCTGTGAGGCTCGCAACGACAGGCAGGGTTTGCCGTTGTGCGGCGCGTCCGGTTGCCGCTCATGGCTGTGACTGCCGGGCGCAAAAAAAGAGCGCCCGAAGGCGCTCCGTTTCAACGTTCAGAAGGAATCAGTCCTTGTTCTTTTCTTCTTCGCGCTGCTTCTTTTCCTCCTCCTCGCGGAGGGCGCGGCGCAGCACCTTGCCCACCATGGACTTGGGCAGCTCGTCGCGGAATTCAAAGATGCGCGGAACCTTGTAGGACGCAAGCTTGGTGCGGCAGAAGGCCGCCAGCTCGGAAACGGTGATCTTTTCGCCGTCCTTGGGCACGATGTAGGCCTTGAGGGTTTCGCCGCGGGCCTTGTGCGGCACGCAGAGGGATACGGCTTCCTTGATTTTGGGATATTCGTGCAGCACCTCGTCGATTTCGCGGGGGAACACGTTGTAGCCGCCCACGATGGCCATGTCCTTCTTGCGGTCCACGATGAAGTAGTAGCCGTCGCTGTCGCGGTAGGCAATGTCGCCGGTATGCAGCCAGCCGTCGGCCAGCGTGGCGGCGGTTTCCTCGGGCTGGTTCCAGTAGCCCTTCATGACCTGCGGGCCGCGTATGATGAGCTCGCCGCACTCGTTGTCGCCAAGCTCGGTCTTGCCGGTTTCAATGTCCACGATGCGGACTTCGGTTTCCGGAATGGGCACGCCGATGGAGCCTATTTTCTGCAGGCCGTACACGGGGTTGGCAATGACCACGGGCGAGGCTTCGGTAAGGCCGAGCCCTTCGGTGATGTTGGCGCGGGTGATGTCCTGGAACTGTTTGAGGCTGGCCTGCGGGAAGGGGGATGAACCGGAAATGCAGAGCTGGATGCAGGTGAGGTCGTACTGGGCGATGTCCTTTTGCTGCATGAGCGAGATGTAGACGGAGGGCGCGCCTACGAAGAAAGTGGGGCGATGCTTCTTGATGAGTTCCAGCACGTCGTGGGGGGAGTAGCGCGGCACCGGCATGGTGGAGGCGGCGAGCACGGCGGGCAGCACGATGTTGCCCATGAGTCCGAACACGTGGAAGAAGGGCATGATGCTGAGGAAGCTGTGGGCGGAATTGGAGGCATCGCAGTGGATGACGGCAAGAAGCTGCTGGATCTGGGCGGAAAGGTTGCCGTGGGTGAGCATGGCGCCCTTGGAAAAGCCGGTGGTGCCGCCGGTGTACTGAAGCAGGGCCAGCGTGGAAGCGGGATCCTTGGGTTCCTCGCTGTAGCGGCGGCCGGACTTGAACATGGCCTTCCAGGGAATGACGGAATGACCGTTGAACTTCACTTCGGGCAGATGTCCCTGCCGTCTGGCCTGCAGGGGCTGGAGAAGGTTGAGCGGGAAGGCCAGGGCGTCGGCGATGCGGGACACGACGCAGGTCTGAACGCCGAGGCGTTCGCGCAGGGGCTCTATCTTGTTCCAGAACAGGTCGAGCGTGATGAGGAATTTGGGCGTGGCGTCGCTGAAGTGATGGGTCAGCTCCTTTTCCATGTAGAGGGGGTTGGTCATGACCACCGTGGCTCCCGCCTTGAGCGCCCCCCAGAAGGCGATGATGGTCTGAGGGAGATTTGGCAGCATGATGGCTACCCTGTCGCCCGTGTTCAGACCGTGATCACGCAGGGCGGCGGCGAAGATTTCGGCCTTTTCCCTGAGCTGCTTGTAGTTGAGCGTGAGATTCTGGAAAATGACGGCCTTGTGGTCGCCGAAACGGTCGGCAGCTTCGTCCAGATAGGACTGGAGGGAACGGGGAATGATGTTGAGATGCACGGGAGCGCCCTCGGCAATGTGGGGCAGCCATGCGGGAGATGAGGCGTTCATGAAGCATATCCGTGGTTAGAATGACATTAAACAGGTATACTTTAGCGGATGGACGCCTGTTCTGTCACGCACAAAGTAGGGGAAATCTTGTCGGACAACAAAAAAAGGAGGCTGAAAACAGCCTCCTTGCATGGTCATGAGCGCAAAAAGCGCGCCACAGGCCTACAGGGCGTGGGAACTTGCGGGCACGTGCCAGTCGACGCCGAGCGTGCAGGAACTGAGTTTGAGCGCGGGAGCGCTCTGATGGCGCTTGAATTCCGAGGAGGCCAGGCGATGCACCACGCTGCGCACCACCTCGTCGGAAACGCCGGGGACTACAAGGGTTTCGGGATTGGCGGCGTTTTCGAGCAGCTCGCGCAGCACGGCGTCGAGCACGTCGTAGGGGGGCAGGCTTTCCTCGTCCACCTGACCGGGATGCAGTTCGGCGGAGGGAGCCTTTGTGAAAATGTGCTCGGGAATGATCTCTTCACCGCGCATGGCGTTGTACCAGCGGGCCACCTTGTAGACGTCGGTCTTGTAGATGTCGCCAATGGGTTCGAGGGCGCCCACGGTGTCGCCGTAGAGGGTGCAGTAGCCTGCGGCATTTTCCGATTTGTTGCCCGTGCCGAGCACGGCGCGTCCCAGGCGATTGGCAAAGGCCATGAGCAGGGTGCCGCGGATGCGGGGCTGAATGTTGTCGGCGGTAAGGTCGTTTTCCACGGCGGGCAGGTCGGCGAAGAGCGGGGCAAGCACGGCGTCGAAGGCGTCCATGACGGGCGTGATGCGCGCGTTGGCGGTCTGTATGCCGAGATTCTTTGCCAGAACGTCGGCATCGCTTTCGCTGTGGTCGGTGCTCCAGCGGGAGGGCATGAGCACGGCGAGCACGTTTTCGGCGCCCAGGGCTTCCACGGCGATGCAGGCCACGAGGGCGGAATCCATGCCGCCGGACAGTCCGAGCACGACGCCGCTTAAGCCGCACTTTCTCACATAGTCGCGCACGCCGAGCGTAGCGGCGCGGAACAGGGCTTCGGGGCGTTCGGGCACGTCCTGCACGAGAACCGGAGCCGCGCCGTCGTCGAGGGCCACGGCGTCGGCGGTCACGGATTCCTTGGAAAGATCGACGACGAGGGCGGCCTCTTCAAGGGGGGGGGTGCGCGCCTCCAGCTCGCCGGTGGCGTCGAGCACGATGCTGCGGCCGGAGTAGGTGAGGCTGTCTACCGCGCCGCACTGGTGCACGGAAATGACGGGCAGCTTCCACAGGCTGGCGAGGGCGGAGCAGTGCATTTCGCTCTTTTCCTGGGTTTCGGGCAGGAAGAGCTCGGCGGAGGTGAAGAGCACGGCGTCCACCGAGGATGCGGCGCGGGCGCTCTTGAGCAGACCGAGGGCTTCCTGATGGGCCCAGGCGGGCTCGGTTTCCGGCAGATAGAGCGAAGGTCCGCCGGGAATGCGGATGACGCCGTTGGCCTGCCTTGCCAGAGCGATGAGGTTGCCCTGAGAGAGCAGCACGTAGAGGGGGACTTCCGCACCGGTGAGGGAAATGAGCATGTCCGGGCCGTCGGCGAGCAGTTCGGCAAGCTCGTGGGCGGCGTCGCGGCAGCGGCGGTAGAAGCCGCCGATGTGCTTCAGGGGTTCCCAGGGTATGCCGGCAAGCGCGTAGGCGGGCGTGACGCAGAGCGTGCGCTCTCCCTCGGCTGCGGGATGGGCGGCCATGGCCTTTCTGGCCATGTCGGCCAGTTTGTGGGCGTTGCCGCGGAAGTCGCCGGGAGTGGGATTGTGCTGGAGAAGAACGATGTGCATGGGGAACCTCGATGGCCGCTCGGCCGGATGTATCTTGGAGCGTTTCAGCAGAAAGAGGGAATCCCGTCGGCGGGGGCAGGCTCCGGTCAGGCGCGCTTCCTGCCGGCATGCGGCAGGAGCCGGAACGCCGGAGGCCGGATGCCCGGAAAGTCTCCGATACGGGACAGCCGCGCTCCCGGCTCCCGTGGAGCGGAAAACGCGGCTTTCGTCATGGTGAAACTAGTCGTGCAGAACGTCCTGCATGGTATATAACCGGCCGGGCTTCTGCGAGACTATCCAGCGGGCGGCGCGCAGGGAGCCGCTGGCGAAGTTCTCGCGGGAGTGGGCCTGATGGGTGATTTCAATGCGTTCGCCGGGACCCATGTAGTAGATGGTGTGAACGCCCACCACGTCGCCGCCGCGCAGGGACTGAATGCCTATTTCCGCATGTCTGCGGGGTTCGCGCACGTCGAAGCGGTTGGTGTTGATGTCGTCACGGGTCAGGCCTTTGGCCTTGAGCAGCGGTTCGGCGAGAAGCAGAGCCGTGCCGCTCGGCGCATCCTTTTTCTTGTTGTGGTGAATTTCCATCATTTCCACGTCGTAGCCGTCACCGAGCAGAGCGGTGAGCCGGGGGAGAATGTCCATGATGACGTTGATGCCCACGCTCATGTTGGCGGAGCGGAACACCAGAGAACGGGAGGCGAGCTCGTCGAGTTCGGCAAGCTGTTCATCGGAGAATCCGGTCGTGCCGATGATGACGGGATTGCCGTGTTTTGCGGCGGCGCGGGCCGTGACCATGGAGGCCTCGGGGGCGGTGAAATCGATGACCACGGCGCCAGGGCATGCCGGCAGCACCTTGGCGATGTCGCTGGAAATCAGCGCGCCGGAGGCCTTGAAGCCCTCGAGCCTGTCTTCCGCTTCCTGGCGTTCGAGCACGGCGGCAAGGGAAAGGTCGTCCGCTTCATTGACGAGGCGGGCAATGGTGGAACCCATGCGGCCGGCGGCACCCATGACGATGATGGAAAGAGCCATATGATTTCTCCGGTATTTGTGGGATTGTATACAAACACAGAAAGCATAAAAAAATATGGTGTGAAGCGCAAGTTATGCGGCTTAATTCACATTAAAACCCTGACAGGACAAGGGCTCATCCTGTTGAACGGAAAACGCTGCACAGGGGAAGCGTTTCCTGAAAATGCTTTTGCGTAGGGTGTTCCGTCCCAGGAAGGATGTTTCGACGCGCTTTCATGCCCGGCTGTGTGTCGTGAACGGAATGTATCTGTGCATAAGTTCACGAATTGGAGGGCTGTTCCTTTGCCGTCCGGGGCATCACCGTCGCCTGAAAAATGCGGTGTCTTTACATGCAAAAAAACGCCCCTGCCGGAACTGACCGGCGGGGGCGTTTTGCGTTCGGCGTCCGTGGCTGGACGCCGTTCATGACGTATCATGCGCTTGAAAGCGCGCGGCTGTTACGCCTGCTTTTCGGCAATCTCCACGGAGATGCGGGCGATTTCCAGCTCTTCGTCGGTGGGAATGACGGCCACCTTCACGCGAGAGCCTTCCTTGCTGATGAAGTGAGGATCGCCGCGGCGCACGCCGTTGAGTTCGGGATCGAGCTCAATGCCGAATTCCTCGCGGTTTTCAAGGCTCTTGGCGCGGCCGGGAGCGGCGTTTTCCCCGATGCCGCCGGCAAAGGCGATGAGGTCCACGTGGCCGAGGGCGGCCATGTAGGCGCCGATGTACTTCTTCACGGAGTAGCACTGCGTGTTGAAGGTGAGGATGCAGTCGGGATCGCCTGCTTCCACGCCGGCTTCGATGTCGCGGCTGTCGCTTCTGCCGCAAAGGCCGAGGAAGCCGGACTTCTTGTTCATGAGGGTGTCGATTTCATCGGGGGTGAAGCCTTCGTTCTTCATGAGGAAGGGAACGATGGCGGGGTCGATGTCGCCGCAGCGGGTACCCATGACGAGGCCCTGCAGAGGGGTGAGGCCCATGCTGGTGTCCACGCACTTGCCCGCGCGCACGGCGGACACGGAGCTGCCGTTGCCGAGGTGGCAGACGATGACGTTCACTTCCGAAGGCTTCTTGCCGAGCAGAGCGGCGCCGGCCTTGGAAACATAGCGGTGAGAAGTACCGTGGAAGCCGTAGCGGCGGATGTTGTACTTCTTCGTCAGTTCCTTGGGCAGGGCATAGGTATAGGCATAGTCGGGCATGGTGGCATGGAAGCCGGTGTCGAAGACGGCCACGTTGGGCACGCCGGGGAACAGCTTTTCCATGGCTTCAATGCCGGTGAGGTTGGCGGGGTTGTGAAGCGGTCCGAGGGGAATATAGTCGCGGATGACCTGCTTGACTTCGTCGGTGACGAGGGCTTCCTGATAGTCGGGGCCGCCCATGAGCACGCGATGGCCGATGACCACGATTTCCGCCCGATCGTCGATGACGCCGCCGAGTTCGTGATTCATGAGCACTTCGGCCACCTTGGCCATGCCTGCGGCATGGGTGTCGTAGTTGCCGGGGTATTCGAACTTTTCGGTTTCGCCCTTTTCATTGAAGCGCTTGTGGGTGAGCATGCTGTCCGGAGAGCCGATGCGTTCCACGAGGCCCTGGCAGAGGCGGCGTTCGGTTTCCTTTTCGAGAACCTGATACTTGAAGGAGGAGCTGCCGCCGTTGATGACGAGAATTTTCTTGACCATTATTTGAGTCCCTTTTCGGCCTGAGCCTGGATTGCGGTGATGGCGACGGTGTTGACGATGTCCGGCACGGTGCAGCCGCGGGACAGATCGTTGACGGGCTTGCGCAGACCCTGAAGCACGGGGCCGATGGCCACGGCGTGGGCAGAGCGCTGCACGGCCTTGTAGAGGTTGTTGCCGGTGTTGATGTCGGGCACGATGAACACGCTTGCGCGGCCTGCCACGGGATCGCCGGGCATCTTGGTCTTTGCGGTGGCGGCGTCCACGGCGGCGTCATACTGGATGGGGCCGGTGATGAGCATTTCGGGAGCCTTTTCCTTGGCGAGGCGGGTGGCTTCCTTCACCTTGTCCACGGTGGGGCCCTTGCCGGAATTGCCGGTGGAGTAGGAGAGCATGGCCACGCGCGGTTCCAGACCGAAGGCGGCGGCAGTTTCGGCGGTGGTCACGGCGATGGTGGCGAGCTGCTCGGGATCGGGATCAAGGTTGATGGCGCAGTCGCCGTAGGTGTTCACGCGGTCCTTGAGGCACACGAAGAAGGCGCTGGAGACGATGGAGGCATTGGGCTTGGTCTTGATGAACTCAAGAGCGGGACGCACGGTGTGGGCGGTGGTGTTCACGGCGCCGGAAACCATGCCATCGGCCTTTTCCTTGTAGATCATCATGGTGCCGTAGTAGGTGTTGTCGGCCATCTTTTCGCGGGCCTGTTCAATGGTGACGCCCTTCTTGGCGCGAAGCTGCGCGTAGGTTTCCGCGAAGTCTTCAAAGTCGGGGGCGGTCACGGGATTGATGATGGTGGCGCCGTCCACGCTCACGGAAAGTTCCGCGGCGCGGGCGCGGATCTTGGCTTCGTCGCCGAGCAGAATGATGTCGGCCACCTTGCGCTGAATGAGAATGGCGGCAGCCTTGATGAGTCTGTCTTCTTCGCCTTCGGGCAGCACGATGCGCATGGGATGCTTCTGAGCCTGCTCAATGAGGCCGAACTCGAAGAGGCGGGGGGTGACGTGGCCGTTGCAGGCATCAAGGATGGAGGCAAAATCCGCGGCCTTGCTGCTGACGGGGAAGGAGAAATATGCGGCTACGGCCTTTTCGTCTTCTTCGCTCATGCCGGAAAGGAACACGCCGAGCACGTCCACGCACTGTTCCTTCATCTGGCACTGGAAGGTGGTGACGGTGGCGGCGACTTCGGCGGCAGAGCAGCCTTCGCCGGAAAGGGCGAGCACTACGGGAGCGCCCATGTTGGCGGCCACGCAGGTGTTCAGGGCATTTTCAAAGGCAGCGCTTTTGCCGGCAAAGTCGGTGCCTTCGCAGAGCACGAAGTCGGCCTGGGCGGCGGCTTCCTTGTAGGCGGCAAGAACGGAGTCGACAAGTTCGTTGCACTTGCCGGCGTTGATGAGCTCAAGGGCGGTCTTGAGGCAGGGAACGGGACGGAACAGAACCGGGGTCTTGGAAGCACCCTTGATGAGATCCATCAGCCCGGCGACGGCTTCGGCCTTGCCGGAATTCGCCGCAAGAGCGGTGACGAAAAGCGTGCGTGCCATGGG
>NZ_CALUWV010000096.1 GCF_944324575.1 uncultured Mailhella sp.
TGCCCGACAACCTCGGCAAAGGTCTGCGGCCGGTACAGGGCCGCAAGGGATGCGTTTGCTGCCATAATATATCCGCTTTGACCGCGCTCCCGTCCGAAGACGGTGCGCGGCAGATCATGCGGCCCTCAGGCCGACAGGTACAGAAAATTCCTGAAAACCTTACGGCCTGCCCCTGCTCCGGTCAAGCACGCAGAGAACGAGGAGACAGGCCGGAACCGCTTTTGCGCCGCAGGCAACGTGCGGCCCGCCGACGGAAAAGCTCCGGGATTCCGTTCGCCGTCAGCGGGCAAGCTGCTCCCTGTCTCTGGCCAGACTGTCCTTCATTTCCACGCGGATCTTGTCGATGAGCGCGGCAGCCTGCGGGCTCAGATGTTTGTGATGGCGCAGAAGAATGCCGTTGTGCACCGGAGGCAGAATGCCCTCCAGCGGATACGATCGCAGCCCTTCGCCGAGATTGCCGTACTTGCTGGCCATGAGGCACAGCTCGTCCATGATGGCCACCCCCATGCCCTGCTTCACGTAGCGAAGCATGAGGTGATAGTTGTTCACGCTGAGCACAGTATGAAGAGGCTGCTCGAAAGACGCAAGAGACGTATCGAAGTAAGGGTCTCCGCCCTCCTCCATGTTCTCCGCAAGAAAGGAAATGAACGGCAGACGAATGATATCCTCCATCGTGGGCTTTTCCGGCAGACCGAATTCGTTGTCTTCCCTTGCGATGAGCAGAGGCTGCGAGGTGAAAAGTTCCTCAAGGGAACAGTTCGGAGCCTCATGCGTAATGCCGGTAAGGCCGAAATCCACGCGGGAACTGGCCACGTCGTCCACGGTCTCATATGGCAGCGCGCGGCGGATTTTTATATGAACTTCAGGGTGTTCTCTGCGAAAGGCGGCAATAATGCGAACTGCTCGTGCGGAAAAGGGCAAATTACTCGATATGCTGATGGTTCCGCGCAGCACTCCCGACGGGGAACTGATGTCGGATTTCATGCCCCTCAAAAGTTCAAAGGTGGAAATCGTCCATGTGAGCAATCTCTCACCCTCCGGCGTGATACGCAGCCTTTTCATGTATCTATCGAATAATACTGTATCTAATTGCTGTTCAAGCTGCCGTATCTGCCAGCTTATGGTTGAAGGGTTGCGGTTCATGAGCTGGGCGGCCTTGCGTATGCTGCCCGTCTTAGCAGTATAGTAAAACCCCCGTAAATGCTGGAAAAAATCTCCCCCGAGCTCTTCAATCATGGTGCTGCCCTCCCATGGCTGAGCCAGCAGTCGTGTTACTGTTTGATTTTATCAAACAATAAAAAATTTTTTTCGATTTGACAACTGAACGTGTTTTTGTGAAATCATTGACACGACGGGAATGATTCCGGCGCGGCCCCCATTCCGTTGTCCCCGCCCAAAGCCGCGCTCTCTTTCCCATCCGATGTATATTCAGAATCAGGGAGGAGTCATGAAAAGTTCAACTCATCCGCTTGGCACGCTGATCGAAACGGACGTGCTTGTCATCGGCTCTGGCGCGTCCGGTTGCGGCGCCGCCCTCGGAGCCCGCGAGCAGGGTCTGGATGTCGTGCTGCTGGATAAGGGCAAGCTGGAAAGTTCTGGCTGCATTGGTGGCGGCAACGACCACTACATGGCCGTTCTGAACGAAAAAGGCTCGCCTTTCGACACCGCAGACGATCTCGTGAAGTTCTACTCCAAGCCTCTGACCGGCTATTCCCCCACCATGATCGTCAACGGCTGGTACAATCATATGTACCATATGCTGAAGCGTCTCGAAGACCGCGGCGTTCAGTTCAGCAAGAACCCCGACGGCACCTACAAGCGCACGCAGGGCTTCGGTCAGCCCGGCACCTGGTGGGTCCACATTGCCAACGGCATGACCATCAAGCGCGTCATGGCACGCATCGTTCGCGACTCCGGCGTCCATGTCCTTGACCGCATCATGGCCATGAAGATCCTTACCGACGGCGGCAAGGCCTGCGGCGTGCTCGGCTGGAACGTGTCGACCGGTGAATTCGTCATCATCCGCGCCAAGACCGTGGTGTCCGCTCAGGGTCGTTCTTCCACCCGCGGCTACAACAACTCCACGCACAACCCCTACAACGTGTGGATGTACCCCTACAACACGGGCGCGGGCGTGGTGCTCGGCTATGATGCCGGCGCCGCCGTCACCGAACTCGACACCTATCAGCGCGCCACCATGGAACCCAAGGGCTACGGATGCCCCGGCATGAACGGCATCAACAGCTCGGGCGCTCATGAAATCAGCGCCATCGGCGAACGCTTCATGGGCAAGTACGACCCCATGTGGGAAAACGGCGTGCGCAACAACCAGATTCAGGGCACCTACCAGGAACAGCTCGAGGGCAACGGCCCGCCTTTCTACATGGATATGCGTCATGTCGATCCCGAGATCGTGCATGAACTGCAGTACATCCTCATGCCCGGCGACAAGGCCACCTTCGGCGACTGGGCCGACTGCACCGGCACCGACTTCCAGCACAAGCTGCTTGAAGTGGAAATCGGCGAACTCATCTTCGGCGGCACCATTGCGGTGAACGACCAGTTTGAGACCACCGTTCCCGGACTGTTCTGCGGCAGCATCTTCCTGTACTGCTCCGGCGCCATGTGCGGCGGCTTCGAAGCCGGCCGTCAGGCTGCCATGAAGGCTTCCGGCATGGAGCAGGCCGGCAAGATCGACGAAGACCTTGCCGCACAGGTGAAGTCCAGCATCTTTGCTCCTCTCGGCAACGATCAGGAACTCACCTACCAGGAACTGGAAGAAGCAGCCCGCAACGTCATGATGTACTACATGGGCTTCCGTCGCTCCATGGCCGGCATGGAACGCGCTCTGGAAAAGATCACCTTCCTTGAAGAACAGATTCCTCAGCTCCATGCCGACACCCTGCGCGACCTCATGCGCTGCCATGAATCGTGCGAAGTGCTCAAGGTGTGCGAACTGGCCATCAAGGCCACCATGGAACGCAAGGAAACGGGCCGCTGCGTATACAAGATTACCGATTACCCCAATCTCAATCCCGAAATGGCGAAGCCTCTGCTTCTCCTCAAGGGCAAGAACGGCACCGAGTACCATTGGGGCAAGGCCCCTCTTCTGTAGAGCCCTTTCCGTCTGAAACTGTCCGCCGGGGCGGCAACGCCCCGCGACGGTTTCCCGGCGTCGGCGCAGCGTTCCGACGCCCCCCTCCCGGTTCTCCGGGAGCGGATCAGTCACTCAAGGAGTATTATCATGCCGCCTAGATATAGTCGTGAAATCACCCTGCCCATCGTCATGGGCGACAGCCTCAAGGAGCAGTTCCGCACCTCGCCGTGCGAACATTTCTGCCCCGCGGGCAATTCCATCCAGAAGATGCAGGCTCTTGTGGAAAAGGGCGAATTCGGTGAAGCCCTGCGCTACCTGCGCGCCAAGAACCCCTTCCCCGGTGTGACCGGCCGCGTGTGCCCGCACTTCTGCCAGTCCAACTGCAACCGCGCCGGCTACGACGCCTGCGTGAACACCCGCGCCCTTGAACGCGCCGTGTTCGACTACGCCCCCTACGGCTCCGCGCTGTTCAAGCGCCGTCCCGCCACGGGCAAGAGCGTCGGCATCATCGGCGGCGGCCCTGCCGGCCTTACCGCCGCTTACTTCCTGGCCCTTCTCGGCCACGACGTCACCGTGTACGAAGCCAATCCCGTGCTCGGCGGCATGACCCGTTACGGCGTGCCGGACTTCCGTCTGCCCCGCGACGTGGTCGACCGTGAAATCGGCTGGATTCTCGAAGTGGGCGTGCGTGCCCGCGTGAACACCGTGGTCGGTCGCGACATCTCCTTTGCCGACGTTCGTGCCGCGCATGACGCCGTCATCGTGACCACCGGTACCCCCAAGGAAAACAGCCTGCCCATCCCCGGTTCCGAAACCGCGGTGAAGGCCGTTGAATTCCTGCGCGCCGCTTCTCTCGGCCTGCGTCCCGAAGTGGGCAAGCGCGTGGTCGTCATGGGCGGCGGCGGTGTCGGCTTCGACGCTGCCTTCGTGGCCCGTCGTCTCGGCGCCGAAGAAGTGCACGTCATCTGCCTCGAAAAGGCCGGTGAAATGCGCGCCCCCGCTGAAGACCTCGAACAGGCTGCTGAAGAGGGCATTCAGATCCACAATTCCTGCACCATGTCCGCCATCCGTACCAAGGACGGCAAGACCGCAGGCGTGGACTACTTTGAAGTGAAGGAATGCCGCTTCGACGAAAAGGGCCATCTGACCCTGGTTCCCGTGGAAGGCGGCGAACATACCCTGGACTGCGACACCGTGATCTTCGCCGTCGGCATGAAGACCGACCTCGACTTCATGGCTGAAGCCGGCGTCAACCTCACGCCCCGCAACTGGATCGTGGTGGACGACAAGCAGGCCAGCTCCGTTGAAGGCATCTTTGCCGCCGGCGACGTGGCCTCCGGCCCCGCTTCCATCGCTGGCGCCATCGGCAACGGCCGTCGTGCCGCCTTCGGCGTGCATACCTACCTGACCGGTGAAAATTCCCGCGTGTACGCCATCGGCGACGACAACACCATCGTTGCCCGCGACGACCTCGCCGGAACCAAGGAACCCTATGTGGTGCCCATGGAAGAGATCTACGGCATTCTCCAGTACGAGAAGACCGAACCTCAGAAACAGGCCTGCACCAACCATATGGACTTCACGGAAAACAACGCCGGCTACACCGCTGAGCAGGCTCAGCTCGAAGCCGCCCGCTGCATGCACTGCGGCCACTGCAAGGGCTGCGGCACCTGCGTGGACGACTGCCCCGGCTACGTGCTCGAACTCAAGCACCTCGAAAACGGCCTCGACCGCCCCGAAGTGGCTCACGGCGACGAATGCTGGCACTGCGCCAACTGCCGCACGAGCTGCCCCACCGGCGCCATAGGCTTCCGCTTCCCGCTCCGTATGCAGGTGTAATTGCAGCTGCAAGCTGAACGCACAATAAACGCCCTGTTCTCTCCCCTGGACAGGGCGTTTTTTTGTGCCCTGAACACTGCCTGTCCAAACTTTTTCGTCACTCGCCTTGAGCCCGACAAGGACTCCCTGCGGCCGCAGCAGAGCTATTCCCGCCCCTTCTCCTTCCGCACCTCTGCCGCATTGCAAACGCGTCACGCGAGCCCGGACACGCGAATACGGATCCCCCATGCATTTCTCTTCTGAGCCGCGTCTTCATGCGGCAGAAGGCCTCTTTGCGGCCGCAATCCTGCAAGGGACGGGCGCTGTCACCGCTCTCCACCACAGTTTTTACCCCATAAATCACAAACTGCTCCGAAAACTCCCGTACGACTTCTGTTTCTCCGGCAAAAAAGCCGGAACGCCCCGCTCTTTTTTCACGGCCATACCCGGAAAATGCCCTTTAAAAGACGCGCAGAACTCGACTTTATCTCCCCATGCAAAACACCATTCACTACATCTGTACGGCAAAAATGCGCCGTCCTGACACCGGACAGGAAACGGCGTTCCGACCGCATCCGCGAAGATTCCGCAGCTCTCAAAACATTTCGGGGTATTGAGATATATGTTTGATTTCATCAAACAAAAATAAAAAATTATCGTTTTGACTTATTTTATTTAAAATGTGATTTTTCTATCAACTAATTGCGACTTCTGCGCTTCCAGAGCAAGCAAGCTGCTCTTTTCCAAGGGGACGAAAAAAAACGGAAACGCAAGGCAAAGGAATTTTCATCCGAAAATGGACGGAGATTTTCGGATGTGCCCTTTTTCACCGTGAACTTGTCCAGTCGTACGCCGGGGGGCGGACGGCTGGCGAGGACGATGGCAAATGATACAGCATATCGACGACGCAAAATGCGTCGGCTGCGGCGTATGCGTGCAGAAGTGCCCTCTGGACACCATTCGACTCAACGAGCAGGGAAAGGCTTTCATCGCGTATCCCGACGACTGCATGACCTGTTTTGTTTGCGAAAGGCTTTGCCCCGCCGGAGCCATTTTCGTTCATCCGTTCAAGGAAAAGCTGCCCCCGGTCTTTCCGGGTCCCCGGTACGACGCCGTGGAAGGCAACGACCTCAGGGACAAGGAGGTCTACCATGCCTGACAGAAACACCCATATCGTGGAAAGCGACCTTCTCATCATCGGCGGCGGCTCCGCCGGTCTGTGGGCTGCCAAGCGCTTCACCGAGCTTCTTCCCGAAAAAAAGGTCGTCATCGTGGACAAGGGCCCCAAGGAATGGGGCGGTCTCATGTCCATGGCAGGCGGCGACTTCGACGCCGTTCTTCCCGGCGACGATCTGGATGCCTGGATTGAAGATTTCGTCTATTACTTCGACGGTCTCTGCGATCAGGAACAGATCGAGGAAATTCTCCGTCGTTCCAATGATCGCCTGGAAGACTATCAGCGCTACGGCTGTGAGTTCTTCCGCAAGGAAGACGGCACCCTCAAGAGCATTCCCCAGCGCGGCCTTCCCCATGTAAAGCTGTATCCCGCCAAGCTTGTGGGCCGCGGCGGCGAAGACATGGTGCGCAACCTCGTCAAGCAGCTGCGCAAGGCCAACGTAACAAGTCTCGGCCGCATCGTGGTGACAGACCTCCTCAAGCAGAACGGTCGTGTCGTGGGCGCCGTGGGCTTTGACTCCATAAGCGGCGACTTCTACCGCTTCCGTGCGCAGGTGGTCATTGCGTCCACGGGCGTGGGCGGCTGGAAGACCTCCTACGGCAAGAACACCCCCACGGGTGAAGGCGTGGAAATGGTATGGAACGCCGGCGTAAGACTCAAGGACTTCGAGTTCAGCCGCGTGTGGAACATGCCCCGCTACTTCGGCTGGGAAGGACAGACCAAGCTCATCCCCCTGGGTGCCCACTTCGTCAACGCCAAGGGCGAGCCTTTCATGGAGAAGTACTCTCCCGTGCTCGGCGTGAATACCGACCCTCATTTCATCACCATAGCCATGGCCATGGAAATCCGTGCCGGACGCGGCCCCATCTATTTCGACATCAGCCGCATCAATCCCGACGATCTCATTCTGCTCCGGCCCCAGAACGGCTGGCAGCTCATGAACTATGAGAAGCTCTGCAAGCTCGGCATGGACCTCTTCCGCGACAACACCGAATGGCTGCCGCAGATGACCATTTCCTATGGCGGCATGGAAGCCGGCATAAAGGGAACCACCAATGTGGAAGGCCTCTTTGCCGCCGGTACGGCCAGAAGCACCGAACCCGGCGTGTACGCCGGCGGATTTGCGCTCATGACCACGTCCGTCACGGGCCATCTTGCCGGTGAAGGTGCTGCCGAATTCCTCGCTTCCGCCTCTCCCGTGGAAAGCGACCGTGTCGACGAGGACATCGATGCGCTGCGCGACGCCGTCTACGCGCCTCTCGGCCGCGAAGGCCTCACGCCTCATGACGTTCTCAGAAAGATTCAGACCGCCATGTTCCCCTACGATGTTTCCATCCTGAAGACGGAAGCATCCCTCACGCGTGCTCTCGACGAGATCGTGCGCATCCGCGAAGAAGAAATTCCGAACATGGCCGCCGCCGACCCGCATTATCTGCTCAAGCTGCGCGAAATTCGCGGCATGGCTCTCGTGAGCGAGCTGTATCTGCGCGCTTCGCTTGAACGCCGTGAATCCCGCGCCGGTCACTTCCGCGAGGACTTCCCCAACCGCGCCGAAGACGGTCTTGCCTGGATACTCATCCAGAAAGATGAAAACGGCGCCATGAGCTTCAGCAGGAAGCGCGTTCCCCTGGAACGCTACCGCCATCCTATCACCCGGTACTATCAGGACAACTTCCGCTTCGTCACGGAAGAACACTAATACTCCGTTCCCATCAGGAGAAACACATCATGGCTGCAAACACCAGCACTGCTTCTGCCGCGCCCAAAAAACTGAACGTCATGTACTTTGTGCACACCATCATCTGCCTTGTCATCATGTTCGGCTTCGGGCAGCTTTCCCCCATTGAACCTCTTACGCCGCTGGGCATGAATCTCATCGGCATCTTCCTCGGCGTGCTCTACGGCTGGATCTTCATCGACATCATCTGGCCCAGCATCGCCGGTCTGCTCGCCCTCATGCTCGTCGGCGGCATGAAGCCCGGCGCGCTTCTCAACAAGAGCTTCGGCGACCCCATCGTCGTCATGATGTTCTTCATCTTCGTGTTCTGCGCCACCATCAACTACTACGGCCT
>NZ_CALUWV010000097.1 GCF_944324575.1 uncultured Mailhella sp.
TGAACTGCCTTGGGTTGTGGTTCATACGCGGGAGCAGGTTTTAACCGGCAAAATTTTTCTAACCTATTTCTAACCACACCGTCAATTTCTAACCATTCAGGTCAATGCGCGGCAAAGTCTTATTTTTGATAACTTATTGAAAATAAAAATAAATCAAAGTCTATCCAGCTGTATCTAACTCTTTCAAGTTCTGTCAAAAAGGGCTCATAACCCGAAGGTCATTGGTTCAAATCCTTTCCCCGCAACCAGAAAGTTCAAGCCCTTACGGTGAAAATCGTAAGGGCTTTTTCTTTTTTTAATTTCATTCCCACCACTATTCCCACCAGAAAAAATAAGGCAGAAAGTGAAGAGCTTTCTGCCTTATGATTTCTTGCCGAAAAGGTGATACGACAACCCGGCTCATAGCCGGATTGTCGAGTCAGCGCGGCATGAAGTCTGTGGGGTCAATGCAAGGCTATCCTTCATTGTAGGCACGCTCAATCAGAGGTTTTGCTTTTTCAAAGTCTTCCGAATTTTTAATGACGACTTCCACGTCGCCGGTTCCGTGATGCCCGACATTGCTGACGTCTCGGGTAAAGTCTTTGGTGAGTTCCACCGTGGAGGGATCAAGAGTTAAAAATAATTTCAGTTGTTTGCTGAAAATTTCTATGCAGGCGAAGTTTCGGAGTTTTCTATAGGCAAGACATTGTTTGAGCTGATTGGACGCCACGTCGTCGCCAAGAGACTCGATATAGTTGCAAATGTTTTCGTAGAGATCCTTAAGCTCTGGCGATATGGATTCAAGTTTGTCAATATGAAATGATGTATCATGCTTTTGTGTTTTATTTATGACAGGTTCAGTATGACATGTGTCATTATTTCTTGAACTGGAAGTGGATGGCGTGTTAAGATGTTCAAATAGCAGCATTCCATTATTATATTTTCTATATTCTACCAATTTTATATTAACCTGCATTCTGTCCACGGCATGAATATCATATTTGTTGAATTTATGCGCAACACAGATGACGCAGGGGGCCGACCAGTCTATGAGATCGGCCGCTTCTTTTCCCAGGACGGACATGACAAGAAGTTTAAAGTCTGCTTTATGGTCGAGAAGCCAGTCCAGATAAAATAAGCCCTGATTGATGACATTTTCGTTGGAATTACGCTTGTATTCAAAAATAACCGGGCAATTGTTTTCATCGATGCCTATGCTGTCCATTCTTCCACCGGTTATCGAGTACTCGCTTTTAAGGAAACGGACACCGAAGAATGTGGACATGTTGTTTTCGATAAGTGTTTGCAGTTCTCTTTCCAAAAGAACTGAGGAAGATATCAGTTCCGTGACTTGTCCGTTGGTATCGTAAAGCTTTATTTCCGACATGATAAATCCTTATAGCTCGTACATTTCTGTTGGCGTTGGTCTGCCGGAACGGGCAGGGATGATGACAGAAGGAGCATAGTCGAACCGGCGACAGGAATAAAGAAGGAAGAGGGGAATGAAAGGAGTATGCCGTATTTCTTTGCCGGATTCCGGGCACAACAAAAGGCCCCGACAGAATTTCTTCTGTCGGGGCCTTGCGCGTATCTGACGGAGGAGACGTTTTCACGAGAGGAAAACGGTCGGCAGAAACCGGATCAGAGCGTTATGCGATGGCGATGGTCTTCTTTTCGGGTATCTTTTTTTCCGGAGTCTTCGGGAAAGAGAGCCTCAGAATGCCGTCTTCAAACGTGGCGGAAACGTCCTTGGGCTCGAGGGCTTCGCCGACGTAGAAGCTGCGGCTGCATTCGCCGGAGTAGCGTTCGCGGCGCAGATACTGTCCCTTCTTGTTCTCCTCATCCTTGTCCAGTCCCTTGGCTGCACTGATGGTGAGGTAACCGCCGTCAAGTTCGATTTTCACTTCGTCCTTCTTGAATCCAGGCAGATCAATGTCCAGCTCGTAGGTGTTTTCCGTTTCCCGCACGTCAGTCTTCATGAGATTTCTGGCGTTCTTGCCGAACAGCGGGTCATGTCTGTTATTGAAAACAGGCATAAAAGGTTCACCGAAGAATTCATCGAAAAGTCTTTCACCAAAAATACTAGGCAGCATAATAAAAACCTCCAGCCAAAAATAGAATCAATGCATCATAGCTGATAAAAAACACCAGCGTTCTTTTATTTATGGATGAAGATACATTCTTCATCTCACAGAAAGATGATTGATTCTGTTTTTCATGAACTCATTCTGTGGAAAGCGTCCCTGAAAAACATACCATTACAATAGGAACGAATGCCGGACTGTCAACGCCGCAGAGAAAAAAATTTTCGTTTTTCAGGCGAAAATGTCTTCTTTCGGGGAGATGGAAACCTCGGAAAAACGGGCAGTGACGGCAGTTTTCGGGGTTGCTTCCGGGGAGAACGTCTGCAAAAAATTTTTGTTGTCGCCTTGACGGCTGAGCTCTGAAAGTGCCTGCACAGTTTGTTGAAAAAGAGCGTTTCGGTGCGGCGTGCCCTGACGGTATGAAGAGATGTCGTTTCGTCCTCCGGGGCAAGGCGTGCCGTTCATTCCATCATTCGTAAATCATGGAAGCAGTCGTTTTTTTCTCTCATAGTCGGAAGGAGCGTTCCTGAACGGGCCGCCGTTTCTTTGTTGAGCAAGGGGGAAACTTCATGAAGCTGTTCGGACATTCATTGCGCGCATGCGTCGTGCGCAGGGAACGTCGGAAGTTGTGGCCGACGCCGCTGTTTCTGTTTTTTCTTGCCGTGGTGCCCTGCCGTGCGGAAGCCACGGATCTTACCGGCAGCGGGAGCGCTTCCGTGGTTTCGGGCGATTCCTATGATTATGTGTACGGCCGCCGGGCCGTGGGCGGAGACGCTGTGGCGAACGGCAGCATGGTGAACGTCTCCGGAGGCACGGTGTCCAGGGATCTTTACGGCGGTTCGGCTCTGAGCCGCAACGGCTCGGCCGAGGCGCTGAACAACAGCGTGACCGTGAGCGGCGGGCTCTCCGATTTCAACGACAATATTTACGGAGGCTACGCGAGAAGTTACGTGGGCGGGGCCACGGCCGACGGCAACAGCGTGAGCATGGACGGCTCGCTTCGGTTCGGGCCGTGGGTGCAGGCCTTCGGCGGCTATGCCAGAATGTCCGGCGGTTCGGGATTTGTGGAGTCCGTGAACAATCGCGTGACCATAGGCGGCAGCGCCGCGCTGAACTTCGTCGTGGGAGGTGAAGCATATGCGGAAACTTCCGCACAGGGCTCATCACGCTCCGCAGACAATGCGGTGCGTCTTGAGAACGGTTCGGTCAGCCTGCTTTACGGCGGCTATGCCATTGCTCCGGGCGACGCTTCCAGCGAAAACAACGTCGTGTCCATTGCCGGAGGAATTTTCGGTGACGTGGTGGGCGGCGAAGTGCACAGTTATGAAGGCACGGCGCTGGCCGAAGGAAACATGGTGACCATAACCGGCGGCACGGGCACGTCGAATGTTCTGGGCGCTTCAGTGCAGGGCGACGAGGGCGCGGCCCGGGCTTCGGGCAACAAGGTGAACGTGTCCGGTGCTTCCATTGCGGGCAGCGTGACAGGCGCCTTTGCTCCGGAAAGCAGCGTTCCGGCAGAACTGACCGGCAACAGCGTCACTCTGGCAGAAGGTGCGATCGTTGAGGGGCATGTCGTGGGCGGCGCGGTAACGGGAACTGCCCCGGGCAGCCGCGTGGATTCCAACACGGTAACCGTGACGGACGGCGGTCTGGTACAGGGCGACGTGACGGGCGGCATGGCGGAGGCGGAAAACTCGTCCGTCAGTTACAACACCGTGCTCGTGCAGAACGCTTTCGTCGGCGGCAGTCTGTACGGCGGCAGCACGGGGGAGAGCGGCAGCGCGGACGGCAACATGGTGACGGTTGCAAGCGGCGGCAGCATTGAAGGCGACGTGACGGGCGGCATGACAGGAGCGGGAAGCTCGTCGGCAAATGACAACACCGTGCTCGTGCAGAACGCTTTCGTCGGCGGCAGTCTGTACGGCGGCAGCACAGGGGAGGGCGGCGAGGCCGCGTTCAACAGTGTGATCATAGGAAGAGGCGCATCGTTTGCCCCCACCACCGCCTTTTACGGAGGTTTTGTCGGAAATTCCCCCGTGGCGGCTGCGGGCAGCGGCAACACGCTCTTCGTGGACAGTTGGCAGGGCAGCGTTTCGCGCGTGGCGGGATTTGAGAATCTGCACTTTGTGCTTCCTGCGCCGGGAGCGCCGGTGAATGTGCCCATGCTTGCCGTGACGAACGCGCAGAGCGGCGACTTTGACGGTTCCACGGTAACGGCGCAGCTGCCGGAGGTCATAACCGGCGGACTTCCCTACAAGGGAAGCACGTTCGTTCTGCTCAGCGATGCGAGCGGCGCCGTGGCGCAGGCTTCCGCAGGAAGACTCATCAGTCTTCAGCAGGGCTATGTCGCCTATTACGACGGCATTCTGGAAAATACCGGCACGGCAGTGCAGCTGCATTTTCTTGAAGAGGTTCGCATGAATCCCCGCATAGCCGCGCTCACGGAGGCGCGCGCCGCGGCGTCGGGCCTGCTCAATCAGGGCGCGGATCTTGCGGCGGACGCCGGGCTCCGTCATGCGCGGGAGGCGGCGGAGCATGAGGATGAACACTGGCGGCCCTTTGCCGCCGTGTACGGCGGAGCATCGCGCTACCATACGGGCTCCCGGGCCGATACGGAGGGCTTTTCCGGCATGACGGGGCTGACGGGAAGTTTTTCCGGGGCGGACGGCCGTACGGTGCTGGGCGGATTCTTTGAGTTCGGCCGGGCCCATCTGGATACGTTCAACGGCTTTGTCTCGGGCGACGTGAACGGTCGCGGCGACAGCCGGTACATGGGCGCGGGCATGCTCGCCCGGTACGATGTGGTCTCGGGACCGCTTGCCGGACTGTATGCCGAAGGCGTGGGGCGCGTAGGCAACATCGACACGACATGGCACAGTGACGACCTGCGGGACAACGTGGGCCGTCCAGCCGACTATGATCTCTCCAATCCCTACTACGGGGGGCATCTGGGGCTCGGCTGCGTGCTGGGACTCGGGGAGTCGCTGGACATGGATGTGTACGGAAAGTTTTTCTGGACGCATCAGGACGGAGACGGTGCAGACATGAACGGCGACGCGGTGCACTTCAACAGCGTGGATTCCCGCCGTCTGCGCATGGGAGCCCGCTTCGACTGGAAGGCGTTTGAAGACGTGACGCCTTATGCGGGCGCGGCCTGGGAACATGAGTACAGCGGTACGGCGCACGCCGTGGCCAACGACTTTTCCATTCCCGACGCCTCGCTCAAGGGCGACAGCGCCGTGTTTGAGCTCGGCCTTGCCGTGGAGCCGGGTGCAGGACCGCTGACGCTGGACGCGGCCTTCACGGGCAGTGCAGGAGAGCGGGACAGTCTGGGCGGACATCTGACACTTCTTTACCGTTTTTAAACAGAGAGGGCGGCCCGGACGGAAGCGCCGGAAAGGGCCGCCTTTTCGTTCGGACGGGGCGGCGTGAAACTGGCGTTGTCGGACGAGGGACGGAAGAGAGCCTGTGCCACGGAAAAGATGACCGGCAAGGCGCGGAACGGAAAAAATGCGTCTGCGGCGCTGCCGGAAGGCTCAGAACGTTCGGAAAAGGAGACGACAGGGCAATCGGCAGGGGAAAGAGCGTGCCGTGCATGTGCTCGAAAAGAGACGGAAAAACGGCGGGAGTAAAAAAAATTTGAAAAAAGGGAAGAAAAGGCTTTACAAAGCGCCGCCTCTTGGGTACAAGTCTTTTGCTGTTTGCGGGGAACGCCCGGAGACAAGAAAAATTCTTCTTGCCAAGAAATGTCTTTCGAGATAAGTTCCCATACCTGCTGCTGGCGTAGCTCAACTGGCAGAGCAGCTGATTTGTAATCAGCAGGTTGCGGGTTCGATTCCCATCGCCAGCTCCATATTTTGGAGTGACGAGAGAAAGAGCTCCATATTTCCCGGTTCATTTGATCCGGGTGGCCGGTGAAGGTCACGCTCCTTCTTCCGGTTGCGGCAAGAACGCGAAAGCGTTTTTGTATAGCGTGGTGGGGTTCCCGAGTGGCCAAAGGGAACAGACTGTAAATCTGTCGTCGTAAGACTTCGGTGGTTCGAATCCACCCCCCACCACCAGCTTTACGCTGGTATAGCTGTAGGAGGCAGTGCGCGCTGTCAGGGGACTACGGCACACAGGCGGGAATAGCTCAACGGCTAGAGCATCAGCCTTCCAAGCTGAGGGTTGCGAGTTCGAATCTCGTTTCCCGCTCCACCTGCCACTTTGTTTCTTGTTGCTCCCCCTTTTTCTCTGGCGCGTCATGAGTCCGTGTTTTAGGGCTGCTCTCTCATTTAAAGAGGGCAGGACGGCGTCCGCTGCTCAAACAGGGCACCACAACTGCAAGTAACCATTTAGGGAGACCATCATGGGCAAGGAAAAATTTGATCGCTCTAAGCCGCATGTCAACATTGGTACCATCGGTCACATCGACCATGGTAAGACCACTCTGACTGCCGCCATCACCAAGATCGCCGGCCTCAAGGGCCAGGGCAAGTTCATCGCTTACGATGACATCGACAAGGCCCCCGAAGAAAAGGAACGCGGCATCACCATTTCTACCGCTCACGTTGAGTATGAGACCGACAAGCGTCACTATGCTCACGTTGACTGCCCCGGCCACGCCGACTACATCAAGAACATGATCACCGGTGCCGCTCAGATGGACGGTGCCATCATCGTGGTCGCCGCTACCGACGGTCCCATGCCTCAGACCCGTGAGCACATCCTGCTCGCCCGTCAGGTCGGCGTGCCCTACATCATCGTGTTCATGAACAAGTGCGACCAGGTCGACGATCCCGAACTGCTGGATCTCGTCGAAATGGAAATGCGCGAACTGCTGAGCGCCAACGGCTTCCCCGGCGACGACGTTCCGGTTATCCGCGGCTCCGCTCTGAACGCTCTGAACAGCGACGACTGGCAGTCTGAAGATGCCAAGTGCATCCTCGAACTGCTCGACGCCTGCGACACCTACATTCCTGATCCCGTCCGCGAAACCGATAAGCCCTTCCTTATGCCTATCGAAGACGTGTTCTCCATCTCCGGCCGTGGCACCGTGGTGACCGGTCGTGTGGAACGCGGCGTGGTGAAGGTCGGCGACACCGTGGAAATCGTGGGTATCCGTCCCACCCAGTCCACCACTGTGACCGGCGTTGAAATGTTCCGCAAGCTGCTCGATCAGGGCCAGGCCGGTGACAACATCGGTGCTCTGCTCCGCGGCATCAAGCGTGAAGACGTGGAACGTGGCCAGGTTCTCGCCGCTCCCAAGTCCATCACTCCTCACACCAAGTTCAAGTCTGAAGTGTACGTCCTGAGCAAGGACGAAGGCGGCCGCCACACTCCCTTCTTCTCCGGCTACCGTCCTCAGTTCTATTTCCGCACCACCGACATCACCGGCGTCATCAAGCTGGCTGAAGGCGTGGAAATGGTCATGCCCGGCGACAACGCCACCTTCAATGTTGAGCTTATCCATCCCATCGCCATGGCTCCCGGTGAACGCTTCGCTATCCGCGAAGGCGGCCACACTGTCGGCTCCGGCGTGGTGACCGAAATCATGGAGTAATACCATGCGCGTGAATATCCTGCTCGCTTGCACGGAATGCAAGCGCCGCAACTACGCCACGGTTAAGAACAAGAAGAACACTACCGGTCGTCTTGAGGTCATGAAGTACTGCCCCTGGGACAAGAAACATACGACTCATCGCGAAGCGAAGTAGTGCTTCATAGCGCAGGCCAGTAGCTCCAACGGCAGAGCGGCGGTCTCCAAAACCGCATGTTGGGGGTTCGAATCCCTCCTGGCCTGCCATTTCTTTTGTCTTTTCAGTTTTGAGGCTAACATGAGCAAAAAACAGAGTGACGCCGCGGAAGCTAATTCCCAGGCAAAAGCGGCTCCCGCCACTGCCTCCAGCAAGTCCGGCCAGTCCGCTGGCGAAGATCGCGGCCTGATGGCGCGCTTTGCTGCATTCAGGGATTATCTTCTCCTGTCTCGCGTTGAGCTGCGCAAGGTCAGCTGGCCCAACTGGAAAGAAACCCGTACCACCAGCATGGTGGTGCTCGGCTTTGTTGCCGTCATGGCCATCCTTCTCGGA
>NZ_CALUWV010000098.1 GCF_944324575.1 uncultured Mailhella sp.
CAGCGCGCGGGCAAAGGCCTCGCGCAGGCTGGGGGCGGTCTTCCGCTCCTCGCCTATGAGATGCGCGAGCACCTCGGTATCGGTATCGGAAAGGAAGGTGTGTCCCTTTTCGGAAAGCTCATCCTTGATTTCCTGAAAGTTCTCAATGATGCCGTTGTGGATGATGGCAATGTCCCCGTCCTGCGAAAGATGCGGATGGGCGTTTCTTTCCACGGGCAGGCCGTGCGTGGCCCAGCGCGTATGGCCTATGCCGGAGGTGGCCAGAAGATAGGCGTTGTTCTCAAGCTTTGCCTCCAGCGCCGAAAGCTTGCCCGCCGCCTTCACCAGATGGAGTCGGCCCGCCTGCTCGAAGGCCACGCCGGAAGAATCGTAGCCCCGGTATTCCAGACGATGCAGCCCCTCCAAAAGCAGGGGAACGGCGGGACGATGCCCGCTGTAGCCAATAATTCCGCACATATGAGAACTCCTGTTTCAGGGAAGATATATCCGTCCTTATACAAAGGGACGGCCCGGGGAGCAAGTACCGGATGAAGGCCAGATATTTCATCCTGTTGAAGACTGCATGCGGGAGCGCTTCACCCGAAGCGGCCGGGCCGCCGGAGCCTTCCGGCATATCCTTCCGTCCACCCGGATTTTTCATTCCCGGGAATGTTCCGGCAGCCCCCTTCCGCAGGTCGGCGCTCTTTTCCGCCCATTTTCTGCCGCGCCCATCACGGTGCAGACGTCCGCCTTTCTGCCTTGCCGAAAAAAAAGACCCGTCCTCCGAAGAGAACGGGCCTTTGTCATGCGGTAAAAACGCTACTTCGCGGCGGGAGCAGCGGCCTTGTCCGCGGGCTTTTCAGCCTTCGCGGCAGGCTTGTCGGCCTTGGCGGCGGGAGCGGCCTTGTCCGTCTCTTCAAGAGGCGTGGCGTTTTCGGGCTCGGGCAGCGCGGGCTTGTCGAGAGAAGGCAGATCGCCGAAGGTGGCGGTGGCGGCGTCAAGAATGGTCTTCACCGCGTCGGTCACGTCCACTTCGGGCTTGTAGGAGGCCAGCGCCTCTTCGGGGAAGATGCCGAACAGCGACTTGTCGTTCTGGCACTTTTCAAGAGCCTTCTTCATTTCGGTCTGAAGCACGTTCATCACGTGTTCCTGATCCTGCTTGATGACGTTCTGCAGGAAGAACACGCGGCTCTGCAGTTCCTTCTGCAGACGCTGTACTTCCGCATCGTTCTTGGCATTCTGCGCCTTTTCCAGATCCTGCTGAAGCGTGGAGAGGGAGGCCATGGCCTTGTTTTCCAGCTCGCTCACGCGGGCTATGCCTTCCTTGCCGAGCCTGGATTCCTGATAGAGTCTGGAAATCTGCACCACACCGAACTGCGGTTCGGGCTTCTGAGGCTTCGCCTCCTCGTTGCAGCCGCCGAGCAGCGCGAGCATGGACACAAGGGCAAGAGCGGAAACTATGTTTCGGTTCATTTCATTATCTCCTGTGATGAATGTCTCTCACTCCCTGCGGGGAGCGGAAATGACCTGTAAGAAATACGCTTTTTGCCCGTTCTCGGCAATGGGGCCCGAAGGAGAAAAATTTTTTACTCATGCGCCCGCCCCGCGCCGCCGCCCTTGACAGCCGCGCCCGGCAAGAGCATTCCCACAAAAAAGCCCCTTTTCTTCCCGCACGGATATGGCGCACCACGGGAAGTCCACCCGCGCCGCACCACAAGGCAGACCCCATGGCAGACCCCAGATCGGAAGAGGCCATCGAAAAACTGAGAGCGGAAATCGACGCTATCGACGACGAAATGCTCACCCTCGTGCGCCGTCGCTTCAACCTGAGCCGCCGCATCATGACCGACGAACACCGCTACGGCATGCCCGTGGAAGTCTTCAGCCACGACCGGGAACAGCAGACCATCGACCGCCTCAAAAAACTCAATGAAGACTCCGACTGCCCCATGCGCAGCGCCCATATCGGCAATATCTGGCAAATGATCTTCTCCTGCACCCGCGTAGGCTGGTAAGAAGAGAAGAGGAGGAGGAATGTTGCGGGGGGAGGGAGACCCCCTTTTGAAAAAGGTGGTCTCCCTCCCCCCGCTCCCCCCTCCCTCTGCCTAAAACTTTTAATAATTACACGGTGTTCGTCGGCACTGGACACGCTGTGCGGACTCTTGACTTGCACGACGTCCGCTGCGCTTAACGCCGGAAGTGAATTCCGGCTGCCTGCGGTCGTCGACCGGGGTCCCAGAGCGTTGAAAAACGGCTGTTCTTTGTCAGCGAAGGCTTCCCAGAGCGTTGAACCAGCGCTCTCCCTTAAAAATCTGTAAATCCTTCCAACCACACCGATGTGACCGCGAAGCGGCACATCGGTCGGCCAGCCGCAGGCGGGTGCAGCAGCACACGCCTGCACTGAGATTGCAGCCCGAAACGCGTCCGCCGAGTCTTCCGGCCTTGGCGTCCCCCCCCTTCTGCCCTGCCCGCTTTTTCAGCGTCCGACTTCCGGCATCCGCATGACACCTGCCGCGCGGCGCAGCCGCAAGGCAAAACATGGGGGCCCGGGGGAGATTATCTCCCCCGGCGGGGTGCGGGGCGGCGCCCCGCATGCCTTTCCTGTCTTTCCTGTCTTTCCTGCCTTTTCAATATCCTAGGAGGGATAGCGTTTCTGCTATGTCGCCTTTGAGCCAGACGGAGCGGTCGGCGATTTCCGAGGGGACGCAGGGGGTGGCGGCGTTCATGGCGGCGTAGGTGACGAGGCTGCTTTTCCGGGTCAGCTGCCAGAAGGGGAACTTGATGATGCCGGGGGTATTGTAGCCCACGCCGAGTTCGAGGCAGACGAGGCGGCAGCGTTCGTGCTCTTTCAGGAATGTCCGGTAGCGTTCATTGGCGGCGAACCAGCCTTCGTCCTGCACGAAGGTATCGTCGCAGCGCAGGTTCATGGTCATGAGCCTGCCGCAGCGGGGGCAGCGCGGCACGAGATCGGAGGGCACGCGCATATTCTTCTGCTGCTCCATCATGAGTCTGACGACGGATTCATTGTCGTAGGTGCTTTCGTGGCATGGGGTGGCGCACTGCCAGAGGCCGTAGTCGCCCTGCATGTAGAAAAGCCGCGTCTTGTCGAAGCCTGCGAGCTGAAACTGATGATCCACGTTGGAGGTAAGCACGAAGTAGTCCCGCCCCTGCACGAGCGCAAGAAGCCGCCGGTACAGCGGCATGGGGCCGGGTTCGTAGCGGTTGTACCAGACATGGCGGCTCCACCAGGCCCAGTGCTCCTCGGGCGTGGGGAAGCGGTAGAACCCGCCGGAGTACATGTCCGTTATGCCATATGCCGCGGCAAAGTCACCGAAAAGCCGATGGAAGCGCTCGCCGGAATAGGTCAGCCCCGCCGAGTCGGAAAGTCCGGCTCCCGCGCCTATGAGCACGGCGTCGGCCTCAGCCAGCGCCTGCGCCAGACGTTCGGCGTCACCGGAGCAGACGTCGGTATATTTGTGCGTCGGAATCCTTGAACACATTGAATATCACCTTTCGTATGGACGGGAGGGAGGCAAGGCGCGCCGCTACGGTTTCCACGGCGATTTCCGCGGCCTGCTGCGGCGGAAAATGAAACTCTCCCGTGGATATGCAGCAGAAGGCCACGCTTGTGACGCCGTTTTTCACCGCAAGGTCGAGACACGAGGTATAGCACGAGGCCAGGGCCGCTCTGTCCTCTGCCGTGAGCGGTCCGCGCACCACCGGGCCCACCGTGTGAAGGACGAAGCGGCACGGCAGGTTGAATCCCGGCGTGATTTTCGCGCCGCCGGTCTTCTCCTCATGCCCCTGCGCCTCCATGATGCGCGCGCAGGCAAGGCGAAGCTGAACACCTGCAAAGGTGTGTATGGCGTTGTCGATGCACCCGTGATTCGGACAGAAGCAGCCCAGCATGGCGCTGTTGGCCGCGTTCACTATGGCGTCGCAGCCGAGCGTGGTGATGTCGCCCTGCCAGAGCGCAAGTCGCCCCAGCAGAAAGGGCACGTCCTTTTCAGGCGTCACGCCCCGCGCGCGCCGCTCTTCCTGCAGATAGGCGTCCTGCACGGTTAAAAACTCCCGCGACGCAGGCACGGGAGGCCGCACGTTGAACAGCGCCCGAAGCAGCCTTTTCCGTGCCGCTTCGTCCGCAGGCAGCCTGGCCGCCTCGCCCCGTTCCCTGAGCAGGGCCTCAATAAGCCATGCTCTGCGCTCGCCCTGCGTCATGCCTTTTCCCCGGCATGGTCCGCAACGCCCTTGTGCCGCACGGCATGGGCTGGACAATGAACCCAGCAGTCGCCGCACTCGTCGCAGCGCGAACCGTCGATGACATACCTGTCCCCTTCCCGGTGCACGGCCTTGAACGTGCATACGCGCTCGCAGATGCCGCAGCCCACACACGCTTCCGTAATGCTGAGCCCGGCCTTTTCCACGGGATGCCCGCCGAAGGAAAAACGCTCCCGCTCCAGCTTGTGATCCCGAAACTTCATGTCGAAATCATAGTCGAATATCTCGCCCTTCGCCCGGTACAGCACGAAGGTCGTCATGGCCGGGTAACGCTGCTGATCCTCGATGCCGTAGTTGAACGCCGGATCATGCTTCGCCTTTATCTCCTCCATGCTTACTTCCCGCACGTCGCCCGTCACGCGGATGAAATACCCCGGCGCCATCTCCAGCGTGCGGTCGTCCCTCATGGTTACCGAAGACGAAGCCGACATGCCGCACACCGATACCTTGCCCGTTTCCTTGAGCTGACGATAAAACGGCTTCGTGGTCATGGTCATGAAGTACAGCCCCTCGTCGTCGCACGCCAGAAAATGGGCAATGCGCGTTTCCGGCTCGTCGCCGTTCACCGTGGCGAACACACAGCTTCCTATGCGGTCGAACCGCTCGTAAATCTCCCGTATGGTCATGCTTGTCCTCCCTGCGCCGCCCCTCGCCTTCCCCGGCGTCTCACGCATGAACGCTCAAGGAAGACGAGCGGCAATACGCCGTCAATATTGTTCGATATCAAAATATATTATCCGGACGCCCCTGTAAAGAAAAAAACGAAAATCCGCATAACCGTGCGTTTTTTCAGAAAAACGACGTCTAATACAGAGGAGGACTCCCCCGGCCCGGTGCAGAACTCAGGCCTCAGACGGCGCGCCGCCTTTGGGGGGAAGGCGTGACCGTGACCGCCCTTTTTGAAGGCCCCGCGTTCCTGCGGCGATGGCCCGCCTCTTCCGGCGCTTCGACGCTTCTGCCGGACCTCACTCCAAAAGGTACGCGCCCGCCTCGATGACGCCCGCCAGCAGCATGACGAGTATGGGATTCATCCGAAATTTCAGAAGCAGAAAAAGGCTGAAGACAAAGATGCCCGCAAGACGCAGATTGACGTCCTTGAGCGCAAGGATCGCCTCATGATTCCAGAGGGCCGACATGAGAATGTCCGCGCCGGAAACCGCAATGAGGGCCACCACGGCGGGACGCAGCACGTCGAACACGCCGGCAAGGAGCGTCATGTCGCGGTATTTCAGGTACAGTTTCGCCACCAGCGTGACGATGAAGCAGGCCGGAAGCACGCAGCCCGCCGTGGCGATGACGGCCCCGGGCAGACCGGCCAGCCTTGTGCCCACGAAGGTGGCCGCGTTGACGGCAATCGAGCCCGGCGTCATCTGCGATATGGTCACAAGGTCGGTGAACTCGCGCATGGAAAGCCAGCCGTAGTTTCCCACCACTTCGCCCTGAATGAGCGGCAGTGCCGCGTATCCGCCGCCGAAGCTGAACGCGCCTATTTTGAGGAAGCAGAAAAATATGTCCCAGTACATCATGATTTTTCGCTCCTCATGAGACGAAGTGCGTGCACGAGCCCCACGCCTATGCACGCCAGAACCACATAGATGACGTTGACATGAAAGACATACGCCGCCACGAACGCCAGCGACATGACAAGAATGGCCGCCGCGTCGCGCTTCTTCACATACTTGCGCGCCAGATCCCACACCACGGCAAAGATCACCGCGGCCACGCCCGCCTGCATGCCGAGAAGCAGACGCTTCACAAGCTCGTTGTCGCTCACGGCCTCATAGCCCAGCGCAATGAGGGAAATGGTGACGAGCGGCGGAATGGCGGTGGCCACCACCGTGATGAACATGCCCGGAAGCCCGGCCAGCTTGTAGCCCACCACAATGGCTCCGCTTATGGCGATGGATCCGGGAGCCGTTTCCGCTATGGCCACAAGATCGAGCATCTCGTCGTTTTCTATCCAGTGGAACTTGTCCACAAACGTTTTTTTCATGAGGGAAACAATGACGTATCCGCCCCCGAACGTGAACGCGCTCAACTCCAGCGTGGAAAGAAAAAGTTTCCCCAGCAGTTTCCATCGTCGTGCCATGCTGCCTGCTCCTTTGCCCGACAGCATGGCCCTTGTCCGTGGAGAAGTAAAATAGTATTATTTTATGGAATCCATAACCTGTTGCTTATACATGCCATGACACTCCGCCATCTGCACATTTTCGTCACGGTCTTTCAGGCCGGCGGCATCACGCGGGCCGCGCTCATGCTGCACGTGTCCCAGCCATCCGTGAGCCTGGCCATACGCGAGCTTGAGCAGCACTACGGCGTGCGCCTGTTCGAGCGCACGGGCCGCAGCATCGTGCCCACCGAATGCGGCAGGGCCTTCTACGGCTATGCCCTGCACATCGTTTCCCTGTTCCGGGACATGGAAAAGAAAATGGCGGACTGGGACGAAACCGGCACGCTGCGCATAGGCACCAGCATTACCATAGGCACGCACGTGCTCCCCTCGCTGCTCATGGCCTGCCGCGAACGCTTCCCCGGCATCCATGCCGAGGTGGTCATCCACAATTCCGCCACCATAGAGCGCTTTGCCACCGACAACAGCATAGACATAGGCCTCATCGAAAACGCCCCGCAGCACCCGGACATACACAGCCGCCCGTTCAGAAAAGACCGCCTCTGCGGCATAGCGCCCCCCGGACACCCCCTCGCCGGACGAAACGACGTCACCATCGCCGAGCTGGCGGCTCATCCCCTGCTGCTCCGCGAAAAAGGCAGCGGCGGCCGCGAAATCCTCGACGCCTGCTTCTCCCTCGAACAGCTCCATGTCCGCCCCCTCTGGGAAAGCGTGAGCAATCAGGCCATCATACGCGGCGTGGCCGCAGGCCTCGGCGTCTCCGCCCTGCCCTGCCTGCTCGTGCAGAAGGACATCAGCGAAGGCAGCATAGCCCCCTTCTCCCTCAGGCCCGAACTCCAGCGCGACTTCAACGTCATCTGCCACAAGCGCAAATACCTCACCCCGCCCATGCAGGCCTTCATCTCCCTCTGCCTCGAAAGCAAGTGAGATTTTGAGAGGATGGGACAGCCAGAGAAGGCGGGGCCCTGCCCCGCACCCCGGAAAGGCACAGGGGCGCTGCCCCTGAACCCCGGCGGGGGAAATAATTCCCCCCGCACCCCCCTGTTTCGCCTTGCGGCTGCGCCGCGCGGCGGGGTCCGTGAGAATGCCGGATGTCGGGCTTTGAAAAAGCGGGCGGGGGAAAAGGCGTGGCGCAATGGCCGGAAGGCTCGGCTGGCGCTGCTCGGGCTGCAATCTCAGTGCAGGCGTGTGCTGCTGCACCCGCCTGCGGCTGGCCGACCGATGTTCCGCTTCGCGGTCACATCGGTGTGGTTGGAAGGATTTCCAGATTTTTAAGGGGAGAGTGGTGACTCGAAGCTCTGGAAAACCGTCGTTGGCATGAACTGCCGTTTTTCAACGATATGGCGGGCCTTCGTTTACGAAGAACAACAGCCTTTCAATGCTCGGGGGCCCCGGGCGACATCAGGAGCCCGGCCGACGACCGCAAGTAGCCGGAATTCACTTCCGGCGTAAAACGCAGCGGGCGTCGTGCAAGTCCCGCGTCCGTACAGTGTGTCCGGGGCTGACGGGCGATGGCGGCACTCGGGGGCGGGATGTAAGCGCCCGCCTGCGGCTGGCCGACCGATGTTCCCGCTTCGCGGTCACATCGGTGTGGTTGAAAGGATTTCCGGATTTTTAATGGGAGCGTTTGCCCGAAGCTCTGGAAAGCCTTCGTTGGCA
>NZ_CALUWV010000099.1 GCF_944324575.1 uncultured Mailhella sp.
TACATGAAACCCGCGTCGGCAATGAGCGCAGGCATGGGAAACGTCCGCGCTTCCAGTGCCATGAGAATTCTGTTGTGTCCGTCCACGCTGGGAAAAAGATAATGAAAGGTCAGCCCTGCGACATCCATCGACTCCGGCGTGCCCAGCCAGGAAGAAAGGAACTCATACAGTGCCGTGCTGCCTTTTGACGATCCGCAGTCTCCTGCCAGCAGCACCATCGGCGGCTGACCGCCGAGCTTTTCCAGTGCCAGCACGGCGGCAGCCACAAGCGCAGGCGTCCCCCGCTGCACGGGAACGGCAGACGCCGTGCCGCTTTTCATGCATAGAGAAACCGAGCGGGGTACAAGCATTTCGCCCTCAACGCACCACGTGCCCATGCAGAGCGGAAAGTCATCATCCGGCACCGTGCCGCAGATAATCCAGCTCATGCCTCTCCTCCCTTCCGCCACAGACGGCGGGCTTCAAGAAACGCCTTCTGAAGCGCGTACGCGCACAGCGTATGTCCCTGAACCCGGGGTTCCTGCGCTCCCGCTATGGTCTCTCCCACCAGAATGGACGCCAGATAGGGTACATCCGGGCAGCCGCCGCCGGACACGTTGACGATGCGCCCGGATGCACGCTCCACGGTGATCTTCACATTGGCGGCCTGCACCATGAACCAGTCCCCGTAATCCTTTGTCCGATACAGTGATACCGGTTCCAGCAGAGGCCCGCTTACCGGCACTGCGTTCATCGGAGAAAGACGTTCCTTTTCCAGAACGCGGCGTACGGCGGATTCCATGATGAGCGGAAACGTTACCACCATGTCGCAGCCGGTCCGAAGTTCCGGCGGAGGCCCCTTGACCTCCACCGAAAATCCGGCTGCCTGAAGGCAACGCTCGGCCTGTATGACCTCGCCGGTATGCTGAAAGACCAGAAAGCCCTTCTCCACGGCAGAAACGTTTTCTGAACCTCTGCCGTTACGCCGCTTCAGCCAGCCGGTCAGTTTCCCAAGCATTACTTGCGAAGCTCCAGACGAACGACGCCGTCGCCCTCTTCTTTGACTTCAATGCTCCAGCCGTTGCGCGCCGCAGCGCGGCTCACGTTTTCCTGACTTGTCGTGTTGTCCACGAGCACGTCGATGGGGTCATTGCCGGAAAGATGGGGATATACCATAAGCACAGGCTGAGGACAGGAAAGTCCACGCGTATCAATAAGCATAGTCATACTCCTTCAAACTCAGGCTTTTCTGGAAAAGGCAAAGCCGATGACAAGACAGACGGCCAGTCCGATGAGCGTACCCTGAACGCCATATGCTCCGATGCCGGTCGCAGAACTTGCCGTGCCGAGGTTATGGGCCATGGCCGCGCCCGCCAGCATGCCGAGCGCAAAGATGGCCGCGTCGCTGTCGCCTTCACCGGCCATGAAAAGCTGTCTGCCGGGGCATCCGCCGGCAAGAGCGAACGCCAGACCGGCCGTCACCATGCCGAGGAAGTTCCACAGGCCGTCGGTATGGGCCACGGGCTGACCGGCAAAACCGGCATGGAAACCACCGGTAAGCAGATTGGCCACAAGCGCCGCAACAAACATGGCCAGAACACCGAAGAAAAGATGGCCGTAGCGGAAAAGAATGAGATCACGGAACGCGCCCATGGTGCAGAAACGGCTGCGCTGAGCCAGAGCGCCGATGACGAGCGCCACGCCGAAGGACAGCAGGAAAGGCGCATGGGAAGAGCCGGGGCCGCTCACGGAATAGAAGATGGGGCCGCTCTGCGCCTGACCGGGCACCTGCGGGAAGGCAAGATAGAGGCCCAGAAGGCCTGCCATGAGCAGCGGGAAGAACCAGCCTGCGGCGGCGTTCTGCCTGACGCTGCTGCCGAGAGAATATCCCCGTTTGAAGAACAGCGTGCCTCCGGCAATGCCGCAGATGAGCCCGGCAATGCCGAACAGCGCATTGCCGTCGCCGCCGGCAAGACGAAGAATGGTGCGCCAGGGGCAGCCGAGAAAAACAAGTGCGCCCACAGCCGCGACCATGCCGAGTATGAAGCGCACGATGGGCGCGGAGCCGCCGCGCGGACGGAACTCTCCGGCCATGAGCGCCATGGCCATGGAACCGAGCACAAAGCCGATGATTTCGGGACGGATGTACTGCACGATGGCGGCGCGATGCAGACCGAGACCGCCTGCAATGTCACGCTCGAAGCAGGCCACGCAAATGCCCATGTTGGCGGGATTGCCGAATTTCTGCAGCAGAATGGCTGCAACGCCGATGACTGCGCCGACAACAATGATGCCGGCCGTGCTGGCAAAGGGATTCTTGCCGTTCATAAAGGCTCCTCCTGAGAATGTGTCACCATGACCATGCCGCAGTCTGGAAAGCAGAACCGCAGTGAAGACCGTGTATCCTGCACGGGGTCAGACGGAGGGAAGAGCCCGGATTTCAGACAGAAAAAGCCGTCGCGCGTCCGAAGACAATCAGGGGAACTTCCAGTTCCGCTGACCACGGGCGTCAGGTACCGCCGAGGAACTGACGTTCCACGGAAAAAGCGACCGTCGCCGGTCCGACATACCTGATTGCGAACATGGCATCCCCTGACATGATTTTTCTGAGATATATCCCCCGGCCTTTCTGCTGGCAAGAAAAAATGTCCCGGCGAAACGGACGTTGCAGTCATCGAACAGGAATCCTTCTTCGCAGACGATCTTTTCCGACGAATCAATTCCCGACAAAGACCATGGACCCTGCACGCATGAGTGCCGGGTTCTTCAACAAAAAGCCGTTCAAGTCCTGCCCGGAGCGTTCATTCATCGCCCGGTCCCTTCTTGCACGGCAGGTCCGCGCATGATACACGGAAACATTCCTGCCGAGGTTCCCATCCATGACCGATCATCCCGTGGCGACTTCCGCCAAAGCCGCTTTCCGCTCGACGCTGCCCATACTCGTAGGCTTCGGCTTCTGCGGCTTCTCCTATGGTCTTTACATGCACTCTCTGGGATTTGAGCCCGTTTTTCCCATTCTCATGGCGCTTACCATCTTTGCCGGCTCGCTGGAATTCATCATGGCCAGCATGATCACAGGCGCCTTCGCTCCCCTTACCGCCTTCGTTGTCGGGCTTGTCGTCAATGCGCGGCACCTTTTTTACGGCATCGCCATGCTCGACCGCTACCGCGACACGGGAGCGCTCAAGCCCTACCTCATTTACGGGCTCATAGACGAAACCTTTTCCATACTCGGCATGGGCCGCGTACCTGCGGGGGCAGACAGGCGCTGGTACTATTTTTTCGTCACGCTCTTCAATGAGGCCTACTGGGTTCTTTCCACCGCCGTCGGGGCCATGTTCGGCGAAGACATGCCCTTCGACACCCGGGGCATAGAATTCGTCATGCCCGCGCTGTTTCTGGCCATTTTCGTCAGCAGCTGGCAGCAGGAAAGACAGCATGTCGGCTCTCTCGGGGGCCTCGGCATCACGCTCGGCTGTCTGCTGGCCTTCGGCACCTCCCACTTTCTTCTTGCAGCCATGGTCTTCATCGTTCTGCTTCTGCTCCTGTTCCGCAAAAAACTTTCAACCATGACAGGAGAAAAAGCATGACCACGCTGCAGTCCGCCGTCATGATCGGACTTGCTGTGCTTGCCACGCAGCTCACGCGCTGGATTCCCTTTCTGCTCTTCCGGCGCAAGACGCCCCCCGTCATCGCCTATCTCGGCTCGGTGCTGCCTTCCGCAATATGGGGCATGCTGGTCATCTACTGCTTTCGCAACGGAACGCTCGTTGCCGGAAGCAACGGAATGCCCGAGATTCTGGCCTCTGCGGTCACCGTCGGCCTTCAGGCATGGAAGCGTAATCTGGCCATCAGCATAGCAGGCGGCACGCTCTGCTACATGGCGCTCGTTCAACTGTTCTTCCCTATATCCGGCTAGACATCGTTGAAGAAAATGTCGGTCGATGAGCCGGAAGGCAGCAATCTGCAAAAGGAGAAACTCATGGAACGAAAGCGTGTGCTCTGCTTCGGCGATTCCAACACCTACGGCTGGATAGGCTCTCTCGCTGCCCCTGTACGCCGTTATCCTTCCTCCGTCCGATGGACAGGACGCCTTGCCGCAGGTCTCGGAGGTGGATGGGAAGTGCTGGAAGAAGGACTCGGAGGCCGTACGCTGCGCGACAGACGCACCGAAGGCAGCGGAATAAGCCTTCCCGGAGCGGGACTCAGCGCCATGGACTACCTGCCTTCCTGCCTGCTTTTCCACCTTCCGCTCGACGCCGTCATCGTCATGCTCGGCAGCAACGACATGAAATCCGTGCTCAGACACTCGGAGACGGACATTGCCGATGCCATGGCCGCTCTTGTGGACACCATTCGCCTGCTGCCCTGGGAAAGCCTTCTCGATTATCCCCATCCCAAGGTGATCGTCGTTTCCCCTCCGCTCATAGGCGAACGCAAGATGCTTCTGGCCGGGGCAAGATATGTGGACGCCCCGCGAAAATCCCGCATGCTGGCCGGGCTTTACCGAAACGTCGCAGAAAGCCGCAACGCTCTTTTTCTGGACGCTGCCGAGGCCATCGCCGGGGATCCCTGGGGCGAAGCCCACGGACCAGACGGCATGCACCTCAATGAAGAAGACCACGCCAGGCTGGCAGACGCGCTGCTTGCCACCATGCATTCCGCGTTTCCCGCTGATATCCCCCAAGCGCCCAAAAAGAAAAATATCTCTCTGAAAAATATTTAATCTGCTATTACAAGCAGCTATTGAAAAAGTATTTCAGATGACACATTCTCTGAAACAGTTTGAAACGTGACAACTCAACAAACGCCTTCTATATACTGAGGGCGTGATCATCGCGAACTGCTCTCAACTCTGAACGATAAAGGAATCTGCCATGATCAAGAAGACTCTCTGCCTCTCTCTGCTCTCTGCCGCAATTCTCGCTTCCGTGCCTCTGGCCGCCATGGCGCATCCCGACGGATACAGCCGTCATCACGGAGGATATTACGGCTATTACGCCAACCAGACCATGCCCGAGCTCAGCAAGGAACAGATGGCCGAGATGGACAAGCTCTGTGAGGAACATCGCAACGCCGTGCGTCCCCTGTATGACCAGCTTTCCGAAAAGGGCCTTGTGCTGCGTTCCCTGTCACCCAACCCCAACGTGAAGCCTGAGGAGCTGAAGGCTCTCACGGCTGAAATTGCGAAGCTGCACGAACAGATCCGTACCGTCAACAACGACTTTTATGCCAAAATGACCAAGGCCGGACTTCCCTGCCGCGGCTACCAGCACGGCGGTCACGGCCATGGCTACTACGGTCACGGCTGCGGCTACTGGCGCTGATGCATTTGCAGGAACAGATTACGGCAATGGGTCTTCAGGCCCCTGCCGAAAATACTCTCTCCGACATTGCCGTCGTGACAGAGAGTGGTTCCTGAAAAACAGGTTCGCCCCATTTGGGACGGGCTTGCCGTTCCGGTCCCTTCATCTTATGATGAAGGGACCTTTTTTTCGGGCATTCATACTTCGAGATGCCTTTTCCTCTTTCACGGAGCCTCTGCATGAAACTGAAAGAACTTATCTCTCGTGCCAGAACCTGTCGTCGTTTCAAGGGTGAACATCGTCTTTCCTCGGAAACTCTGGCGGACCTTGTGGACCATGCGCGTCTTTCCGCCTCCGCCCGCAACCATCAGGTTCTGCGCTTCATCACCATTGCCGATAAGGATACCTGCGAAGCCTTGAATGCCCTTGTGGTCATGGGAGGCTCGCTCACTCCCGAGCAGAGAGCCACGGTAAAGCAGCATCCCGGCGGATTCATCGTCATCGCCGGCCCGGAAAAGATGGACGACTTTGCGCTCATGGATGTCGGCATAGCCGCTCAGAGCATCAATCTCGCGGCCTGCGAAGCCGGACTTGCCTGCTGCATGATAGGGGCCGTCAAAAAGAATGAAGCGGCTGAGCTTCTCGCTCTGCCGAAGGAGCTGCAGGTCAGACTTGTTCTCGCTCTCGGCGAACCCGACGAAGTACGCCGTCTTGTCGAAAGGCGCAGCGACGGAACCCTCACCTATTACCGTGATGAAAACGACGAACACTGCGTTCCAAAAATCTCGCTCGACGAAGCCATCATCATAAGAAAATAGCCGGTTCCCTGAAGCGGACGAGTCAGACAGAGCGCCCTGTTCGCCGGATAAGGGCCCCCCGCGGCATGGATGCCGCTTCACACCCGCTCCTCCCTCCTTTTTTGCTGCATCATGTCATTCATCTGCCCGCGGCCGGTCCGCGGGCTTTTTCATGCCCGACTTCTCATGGCATTTTTTTTCCAAACGTGCTACTTCACCTCCTGTGACACGTTATTCATATTTGTGTTACTCATCCCCGGACTTATCCATCGGAGCTTCCATGAAGAAAACCTTGTTCCTTGCGACAGCGGCCCTCGTGCTTGCCCTGCCTCCTTCCGGCGGGCAGGCCGCAACCATAACCGACATGCGCGGCGTGGCCGTTACCGTTCCCGATGATCCCAGGGCCGTGGCCACCATCGACGACGGTTTCATTGAAGGCGTGATGACGCATCTGGGGGTCATCGACAGAGTCAGGGTCATAGGTTCATGGTCCATGAAACGGGACTACAGGTATGCTTTCACCTCCAGATCCGGCGAAACGCAGGAATACCGGGGCTGGAACACCATGAAATACCTCCATCCGTGGCTGGACGAGCTTCCCTGCATCAATTCTCCGCAGGGCAACATCATAAGCTATGAGGCTCTCGCGGCAGCTTCTCCGGACGTGGTTCTGCTCCGCGTGGGCGACACCACCGTGGGAACCGACAAGGAAAAGGTGACCAGAACCATCAGTACCATAGAAGCCCTCGGACTTCCCCTTGTGGTTCTCTATTCCCCGACATGGTATCGCTCGTCGGATCTTTCCAGCATGAAAACCGAAGCGGGCATCATAGGCGAGCTGTTCGGTCAGAGGGACAAGGCCGAGGCTCTGGCAGACAGGCTGGCCGAAACAGAAACCATGATACGCGAACGCACGAAGGCTGTGGCGGCGGAAGAGGACAAGCCTTCCGTGCTTCTGCTCGGCCTTCGTCCGGACGTGCGCAAAAAAGGCGGCGCAGGCGCCGCGCAGGGCACGGATACGCCGGAATCCTATATCATCGAGCAGGTCGTTCATGCCAAAAATGCCTATCAGGGCAGAGGTACCAGCGTGCCCATGAGCGCGGAACAGGTATACGCCTGCGATCCCGACGTCATCATTCTGCCTACGGCCAACGGCTATCATCCGCCATTCGAGCTGTATGAAGCTCCCTACTATGAAAACCTTCAGGAACTCAGGGCCGTGAAGAATCATCGGGTGTATGCCCTGCCGTGGTCTCCCATGAACGCGTCAAGAAGAGTGGAATATCCTCTCGACATGCTCATCATTGCCAAGGCTTCGTATCCCGAACGTTTTGCGGACATCAACGTATATGACTTCGCGCTGCGCTTCTACCAGGACGTGTACGGTGTGGACGAAGCTACGGCACGGGGCCTCAGGAGCACCCAGCTGCTGGACTGGATGGCCGACGCCCGTTTCTGATTCTTCAAGTTCTGCTTTAATCATTTTCTCCACATTTCTTCCGGCGTCCCCGTGCCGCAAGGGGCGCTTTCGACACTCGACCCTCTGCCCCAGTCCACGAGGTTTTCATGAAAACACTGCGCGTCCCTCTGGCCATGCTGCTCTGCCTTGCCCTGGCGGCCGCCGTCGTTCTGGCTCTGCTTTCCGGCGACTATGACATGACGCCGGGCAACGTGCTGGCCATCATCCTTGACCACCTGGGGGCAGGCGACGGCACGACCTCGAAAATGCACGACATCATCATATGGCGCGTACGCCTTCCCCGCCTGCTTCTCGCCGCCATGACAGGCATGGCCATGGCCGTCTCCGGTACGGTGTACCAGGGGTGCTTCAGAAATCCTCTCGTGGAACCGTACATTCTCGGCGTTTCGGCAGGGGCTTCCTGCGGAGCGGCGCTTGCCATTGTGTTTCCCGTCTTTTTCCCCACCGGTCAGCTTTCCGCTTTTCTCGGGGGCATGGCGGC
>NZ_CALUWV010000100.1 GCF_944324575.1 uncultured Mailhella sp.
CATACGCAAGGCCAGCGCCGCGGCCGCAGGCTGCCGCATGGCCGCCTCCACGGCCGTGCGCGACGCCATGGAAAAGGCGCGCCCCACCGTGCTCGAACCCATCATGAGCGTGGAAATCGTGGCTCCCGACGAAGCCCTCGGCGCCTCCATAAGCCTGTTCCAGAACTGCGGCGGCAAGGTGGAGGAGCTCGGCGAGCGAGGCGGCATGCGCTACCTCTCCGGCATGGCTCCCATGCGGAAGCTCTTCGGCTTTTCCACGGCCCTGCGCTCCGCCACCCAGGGCAGGGCGGGCTTCACTCTCCGCTTCCGCCACTACGATTCCATGTAGCGGACTGACGGACACGGCAGGGGGCGGACGTTGCTCCCTGCCGAAGCCGAAGGCGGAATTTCACCGCTTCGCTTCTGCCCGTCTCCGGGGAGGAAGAAAACGCGAAGGTCCACCCCGCGGAGAAAGCGTTCCGCACCGACAAAAGAACGCCCCGTTCCAGACGTTCGGAAGCCCAGGCCCGCACTGAGGGCAAAGCGCCCCGCTTCTTGCCCTGTGCCGTGCCGGAGCACAGGCGCCGACCACGGAAAGCGGCGACGGAGTGCGGATACGGAAAACGCCGTCCGTCTTCTTCGCGCAAGGGCGGGGCTTGACCGTCCGCGCCTGCGCGGCATAGTCTCTGGCGCACCCGGTTCGGGCGACACTGCAAACGTTTCAGGCGGATTACATGAGCGACATCAATCTTTTCACGGCCGCAAGGGCCAAAAAAAGCCTCGGTCAGCACTTTCTGCGCGACGAGCGCGTCGTACAGCGCATCGTCGAGCTCATGCGCGCGGAAGAAGGCGACCAGATCATGGAAATAGGCCCCGGCCCGGGAGCGCTTACCGTGCTGCTGCGTCCGCTGCCGTGGAAGAGGCTGCTTCTGCTGGAAAAAGACGACCACTACGCCGCCGAGCACGCGGCGCGTCCGCTGCCCGGCCTTGAGGTGGTGGCGGGCGACGCGCTCGCCTACCCGTGGGAATCGCTCGAAGGGCCGTGGAAAATTGCGGGCAACCTGCCCTACAACGTGGCCTCACCGCTCATCTGGGACATCGTGAGCCGCACGCCGAATCTTGCCCGCGCCGTGTTCATGATACAGAAGGAAGTGGGCGACAGACTCACGGCAAAACCCGGCACGAAGGACTACGGCGCGCTCAGCGTGTGGGTGCAGAGCTTCGTTGCCGCACGGAAGGGCTTCGTCATCGGGCCCGCCGCCTTTTCTCCGCCGCCCAAGGTGGATTCCGCCGTGGTGGTGTTCGAGCCGCTGCCGGAAGAAAGAAAGCCGCAGCACCCCGAACACCTCTCCCGCCTCGTCAAAATATGCTTTCAGCAGCGGCGCAAGCAGCTTCAGGGCATACTGCGCCGCGCCCTGCCGGACAGCTTCTCGCCGGAGAAGCTCGTCTCCCTCGGCATCGACCCCGCCCAGCGCCCCGAAACGCTTGCCGTGGAACAGTTTCAAAGGCTCGCCGAAGCGCTTTTTTCAGGAAAAAATCATGGTTGAATGCCTTGTCTCTCTTGACGATGGGCAGGAAACGTGTACCAAAGAGAAAACCGCATCCCTCATTTTCTTCAATCACCTCTGCCGCAGGCAGAAAGGAGCACATTCATGACCAAGGCCGAACTCATCGCCAAGATAGCCGAACATGCCTCCATCAGCAAAAGCAGCGCCGAGCAGTCCCTGAACGCCCTGCTCGAGGCCATTCAGGAAGCCCTTGCTTCCGACGGCAAGCTCTCCCTCCCGGGCTTCGGCTCGCTTGTGGTGGAAGAACGCAAGGAGCGCAAGGGCCACAATCCCCGCACCGGCGAAACCATCACCATTCCCGCCGGCAAGGTCGTGAAATTCAGGGCTGGCATTAATCTCAAAAAGCAGATACAGTAGTCGGACGGTCCATATCCCGGCCGTCGGGATACACGGCCGCCAGCCGTTCAAGGAGTCTTCATGCTTATTCATGGTGAAAACGGACATGGCCCCTTCCCCTGGGATCTGCCCCTGTGGCAGCCCGACTACGCCATTTTCTTCGGCGTGCTCTATTCGGTGATCCTCATTCTCGCCATCGGCATCACGCTGGCCTTTGCCCGCGCCATCAGAGATGCCAGAAACGGCGAGCACAAGGGCCACTGATACGCGCCGCCGCGCTGCCGCCCATCCTTTTTTGCGGGAGAAACGGGCGTTCCTTCCCGCCGGATGCCTTTCTTCCGTGCCCGCCGGTTCCGTTCCGAGGCACGGAGCGGAGTTCTGCGCCGCATGGTCGCGGAAACCGCGTGAAGGCGAGCGCGTCTTTCGGGGCGCGTTCGCAGCCCGTCCCCCGCGTTTCCATGGTTGCGGAGCCGCGTTGCCGCGTCCTCTGTAAGGTTCTGCAACGTCTCCGGCCGGGGAAAATCGTGGCAAAAAAGGATGCCGTGCCAGTCGCAGCGCTGATTTTTTACTTTTTTTTGCAGTTTTCCCCGGAGTGAGGCACCCCGGGGACTTGCTTTTTGTGGAAAACTGTTTTAGTTTCTCTCTCTCCCTGCGTAAAAAGGCCCGGCGCGTCGGTTCTGCCGAAGCCGGTCTTTCAAGGTACAGGGGACACATTTCCGTTTTTCCTTTCGGTTCACACTCCCTGAGAACTGGCGGATCGGACGGAACAAGAGATTCGCTGAAAAGGGGGTGATTTCCGTGCCCGGAGTTTTTCTCAACGAAGACGATTACAATTTCGACATTGCCCTGCGCCGTTTCAAGAAGCAGGTGGAAAAGGCCGGCGTTCTTTCCGAAATGAAGAAGCGTCAGCACTATGAAAAGCCCAGCGTCATGCGCAAGAAGAAGAAGGCCGCTGCCCGCAAGCGCCTCATGAAGAAGATGCGCAAGGTGAACATGGGTTAATCTTCGACGACAACGGTTCGCATGGGTTCTGAACCGTGTGCAAACCGGTTATGGAGCCGGAAATTGGACCTTTTACCAGGCTGATTTCCGGCTCTTTTGCCATTTTGTGACGCGCCCGGAAAAACACCCGGCCAAGCCCGCGTCACCCCCTTTTTTCACGCGAAAGGCCCGCCCTTAGCGACGGAAGAAGAAGTCTGCTATGAGTATCGCTGAACAGATAGACAAGGACTACATCCAGGCCTACAAGGCCAAGGATCAGGTTAAGCTCGGCACGCTGCGCCTTCTGAAGACCGCGGCCAAGAACCGTCAGGTGGAGCTCATGCGTCCTCTTGAGGACAACGACTACATGGACGTGCTTCTGCGCGAGGTCAAGCAGCGTCAGGACTCCATCGAGCAGTACAACGCCGCAGGTCGCCCCGATCTGGCCAAAAAGGAAGCCGCCGAAGCCGCCGTGCTTCAGGGCTATCTGCCCGCTCAGCTTTCTGAGGAAGAGCTTGCCGAAGTAGTGGAAAAGACCGTGGCTCCCCTGCTTGACGGCGGCATGAAGAACATGGGCCGCGCCATCAGCGCCATCATGGCCGAATACAAGGGCCGCGTGGACGGCAAGGCCGTGAGCGCCGCGGTGAAGGCCCGGCTCCAGCAGGCCCGCTGATCGTATGGACGAAAGGACTCTTCACGCTCTCGAATTTCCCCGCGTCCTTGAACGGCTTTCCGACTTCTGCCTTTCCGAGGCGGGCAAGGAAGCCGCTCTCGCGCTGCGCCCCATGGACGACGAGGAGGCCGTTCGCCGCAGCCAGCATATGCATGACGAAACCCGTTCCTGGCTGGCCGAAGGCGACTTTTCCCCCGTATCCTTCCCCGACATTTCCGGACTTCTTGCCCACGTGCGCGGTCACGCCGATCCCATGCTCGACATGGACGGCCTGTGGGCGCTCAAGGAAACGCTCGGTCTCGCCCGCCGCGCCGCCGAAAGCATTCATGCCGGCGCCGCAAGGCGTCCGCTGCTCGACGCTCTCGCCTGCTCGCTCCCCCTGCCGGAACTCACGCTTTCGGCTCTCTTCCGCTGCGTGAGCGACGACGGCTATCTTAAGGATGAAAGCTCTCCCGGCCTTCTGCTCGTGAGAAGCGAGCTTCGCGGCATTCATCAGAACTGCCTGCGCCGCGTCAAGGAGTTCGCCGAAAAGTACAACATCGGCCGCTACCTGCAGGACGACTACATGACGCTCTCGTCCGACCGCTACGTGCTGCCGCTCAAGGCCAACTTCAAGGGTCGCATTCAGGGCATCATTCACGACTATTCCAACACGGGCGAAACGCTCTATTTCGAGCCCATGTTCCTGGTGGATCAGAACAACCGCCTTCAGGAGCTCAAGCAGCAGGAGCGCGAGGAAGAACGCAAGGTCATGCGCATGATCGTGGACCTCATTCTTCAGGAAATGCCGCAGGTGGAAGCCGCGTGGACGCTCCTTGTCAGCATCGACCTCGGTCAGGCGAAATGCGCCCTCGGCGCCGCCCTATCCGGTCGCTGCGTGCCGCTTGAGGAAGGCGCGCTTCTGAACCTGCCCGGAGCGCGTCATCCGCTGCTCGTGCTTGAGGCCGCCCGCCACGCCGCGGACAAAAACTACAACGGCCCGCGCCGCATCGAGCACACCGACCTTGTGCTGCGCGAAGGCGACCGCGTGCTCGTCATAAGCGGCGGCAACGCCGGCGGCAAGACCGTGGCGCTGAAGACCCTCGGCCTCATCACGCTCATGACGCTGGCCGGACTTCCCGTGCCCGTGGAAAGCGGCTCCACCCTGCCCTTCTGGAACCGGGTGTACGCCTTCATCGGCGACGAGCAGAGTCTCGACGACCACGTGTCCACCTTCACCGGACAGATTCACCATCTCGCCTCCATCTGGGACGGCCTTGACCACCGCTCCCTCGTGCTGCTCGACGAGTTCGGCTCCGGCACCGATCCTTCGCAGGGCGCGGCGCTGGCTCAGGCCGTGCTCGACGGCCTGCTGGAAAAAGGCTCTCATACCGTGACGGCCACGCACTTTCCCGCGCTCAAGAGCTACGCGCTCACCCACGAAGGCGTGCGCGCGGCCTCCGTGCTGTTCGATCCGGCCACCAAAAAGCCGCTCTTCCATCTGGCCTACGATCAGGTGGGCGCAAGCCAGGCCCTCGACGTGGCCCGCGAACACGGTCTGCCCGAGTCCGTGCTGAAAAGAGCCGAGCATTACCTGCTCATGGACGGCGACGACGCAAACGCCGTCATGGACAGGCTCAACGAGCTGGCCCGTCAGCGCGAAGAGGAACTTGCCCGCATGAAGGACGAGGAACGCCGCCTGCGCGACAAGCGCGAATCGTTGCAGCAGAAGCTCGAAAAGGAGCGTCAGCGCCTTGACGAGGAAGTGCGCAGAATGTCGCAGGAACTCATGCGCGATTACAGAAGCGGCAAGGCCACGGCCAAGCAGACGCAGAAGGAAATGTCGCGCCTTCGCGCCGAGCTCGCCCGTTCCGCGCGGGACATGGAGGAGGAAAAGCCCTCGGCCGATCCTTCCGCCTTCACCGTGGGCGGCGAAGTGACGCACCGCCTGTGGAACAGAAAGGCCGTGCTGCGCGAAATGGACGAGAAGAACGGCAAGGGCAAGATTGATCTGAACGGCGTGACCATGTGGGCCCCGCTCTCCGACCTTCAGCCCTCTTCCGGTGCGTCTTCCGCGCCGAAGGGAACCGTGACCGCCAGGGTTTCTCGACCTGTTTCCTTTCTGCGTCTTGACTTGAGAGGGAAACGTGCTGATTTAGCTTTAGCGGAGCTCGAACAGTTTCTTGACCGCTCCCTGCTTTCCGGCGTGGAAGGCGTGGAAATCGTTCACGGCCGCGGCACCGGCGCGCTGCGCAGGGCCGTCCATGAACTTCTGCGCACCTTCCCGGGCGTGGCCTCCTATCACACCGCTTCCGAAGATCAGGGCGGCGACGGCATGACGCAGGTTCTGTTCCGCTAGGCTGGACAAATCATCATGAAAAACAACGATGTGATACAGGCGATAAAGTCGCGCATCAGTCTTGCCGACATGGCGAGGCGTTACGTGGAGCTGCGTCCCGCAGGCTCCCGTCTCGTCGCGCCCTGCCCGTTCCATCAGGAAACCAAGCCTTCGTTCTCCATCAACGAGGAGCAGGGAACCTTCTACTGCTTCGGCTGTCAGGCTTCCGGCGACATCTTCGACTTCTACGGACGCATGAACGGCCTCGACTTTAAAGAAACCCTCGCCGCGCTCGCCGAAGAGGCGGGCGTACGGCTCGAGTCCTATCGCGCCGACCCCAGGGCAAAGGAACAGCGTTCCCAGAAGCGCGACATGCAGAAGATGCACGAGCTTGCGGCCTCGCATTTTCACAGCAATCTCTCCTCGCAGAGCGCCGCCGTGTGCCGCGACTACATGGGCGAACGCGGCATTTCCCCGGAACTCGTGGAAAAGTTCGGCCTCGGCTGGAGCATGGATTCGTGGCAGGACCTCGGCGACACGCTGCGCCGCGCGGGCTTTTCCCTGAACACGGCCGTGGAATGCGGCCTTCAGTCCAAAAGTCAGAGCGGACGCACCTTCGACCGCTTCCGCAACCGGCTCATGTTCCCCATCCGCAACCTGTCAGGTCAGGCCATCGCCTTCGGCGGACGCATCATTCCGTCGCTTGCGAAGGAAGACGACGCCAAGTACATCAACAGCAGCGATTCGCCCATCTACAAGAAGGGCGAACACCTGTTCGGCCTGTTTCAGGCCCGGCCCTCCATTGCGGTAAAAAAGAGCATCATTCTTACCGAGGGGTACATGGACGTCATCACCCTGCACCAGTACGGCTACACGCAGGCCGTAGGCGTGCTCGGCACGGCGCTCACCCCGGAACAGATAAAGAGGCTTTCCGGCTTCAGCTCCCATCTCGAGCTCATGTTCGACGGCGACAACGCAGGCCGCAAGGCTGCCTTCCGCTCCTGCGAAATGCTGCTCACCCGCGGGCTTTCGTGCCGGGTCATTCTTTTTCCGGACGACAACGACATCGACAGCATGCTGCATTCCTTCGGCGTCGACGCCGTGGAGGACCTGCGCGCCCACGCGCAGGACGGTCTTGCCTTCTGCCTTTCCGTGCTGCGCGGCATGGCTCCGCGCGAGGCCGTGGAATGGGCAAGGCATTTTCTCTCTCAGGTGGACCTGCCGGAACTTTTTCACCGTTTTGCGGCGGAACTTGCCGCAGGACTCGGCCTTTCCGAAGCCGACCTTCGGGGAGGCGTTCTGGAGCGGCGTCATGCCTCCGCTCCCCGCGTTGCGGCCAGACGCGACGCCACGCCCCACGCCATAAGCCGGGACAAGGAAATCATGACCTTTGCGGTGCGCTTTCCGCACCGTCTGCCGGAACTTCAGGCTGCGGGCGCCGATCTTGCCCTTTCCGCGCCGTGGGCGCTCAAGCTCTGGGACAAGATTGCCGCCTTCTGCTCCGATCAGGCCTTTGACACGCTGGAGCCGAAGGAAAAGAATTTCTGGATACGCTGCCGGGGCGAGGAAGCCCCTCCCCTCGACAACGAGGAAGGGGAGCTTGCCGCCATACGGCAGATGCTCGTGAACTTGCAGAAGACATCACACATGGCTTCCGTCGTGGCGGCCCTTCGCCAGGGAACGGCCAGCCAGGAAACACAACGGGAATACATGCGCGCGCTTCTTGAAGCGCGAGGGAGGCGTAGTGACCAATAATCTTAAAGAAATCCAGCAGGTCAAGGCTCTTATCGCCAAGGGCAAGTCTGCCGGCTACCTCACGTTCGAGGAAGTCAGCAAGTCTGTCCCCGCGGAGATGAGCACGCCCGAGAATTTTGAAGAGATCATAGCGATGTTCGATCAGATGGACATCGCCAT